>NZ_JBFUPL010000020.1:0-76004 GCF_041355235.1 Rhizobium sp. RCC_161_2
AGAAAAGCTGCGCTTCGCGATCCGTGAAGGCGGCCGTACCGTCGGCGCTGGCATCGTTGCCAGCATCGTTGAGTAATTAGGCGGCTGGGCCAACGCCCGGAGATTAAGGATAGGGACACCGAAACTGGTGTCCCTCTCGATCTTTGAAACCGGTGGCCCGCCTCGAGTAACTAAAGTTAAAGACGTGTCTCTTAGAGAGGCGCGCAGGTAACAGACACAAGGATAAAGTCGAATGAACGGCCAGAATATCCGCATCCGCCTTAAGGCGTTCGATCATCGGATTCTCGACGCTTCCACGCGCGAGATCGTATCGACGGCTAAGCGCACCGGTGCTAGCGTCCGGGGCCCCGTTCCGCTTCCGACCCGTATCGAGAAGTTCACGGTTAACCGGTCCCCGCACATCGACAAGAAGAGCCGCGAGCAGTTCGAGATGCGCACACATAAGCGCCTTCTCGACATCGTTGACCCGACCCCGCAGACGGTAGACGCGCTGATGAAGCTCGATCTCGCCGCCGGTGTCGATGTTGAGATCAAGCTCTGAGACCTCTGGTTCTCGAGCTGAGTGAGAAGGATTGAACCGATGCGTTCAGGTGTGATTGCACAGAAGGTGGGAATGACCCGCGTCTATAACGACGCCGGCGAGCATGTCCCGGTAACCGTATTGCGTATGGAAGGCTGCCAGGTCGTAGCCCAGCGCACAGTAGAAAAGAATGGCTACACCGCAGTTCAGCTCGGTGCCGGCCAGGCTAAGGTCAAGAACACGTCGAAGGCCCTTCGCGGTCACTTCGCCGTTGCCAGCGTTGAGCCGAAGGCCAAGCTCGTTGAATTCCGTGTTTCGGACGATAACCTGCTTGAAGTCGGCACCGAGATCAAGGCAGCTCACTTTTCGGCGGGTCAGCTCGTCGACGTGACCGGCACGACGATCGGTAAGGGCTTTGCCGGCGCCATGAAGCGCCACGGCTTCGGCGGTCTGCGCGCCACGCACGGTGTGTCGGTTTCGCACCGTTCGCACGGTTCGACCGGCTCGCGCCAGGATCCGGGCAAGGTGTTCAAGAACAAGAAGATGGCTGGTCACATGGGCCAGACGCGCGTCACGACGCAGAACCTCGAAGTGGTATCGACCGACGAAGATCGCGGTCTGATCCTCGTCAAGGGCGCAGTTCCCGGCTCCAAGGGTGCCTGGATCATCGTACGCGATGCCGTCAAGTCGGCAGCGAAGTAAGGGAGCCAAACCAATGGAATTGAACGTCAAGACCCTCGAGGGCAAAGACGCTGGGAAGGTTTCCCTTTCTGACGCGATTTTCGGCCTTGAGCCGCGTGAAGATATCATCGCACGCGTCATTCGCTGGCAGCTCGCCAAGAAGCGCCAGGGCACGCACAAGGCTCAGGGCCGCGCGGAAGTTTCGCGCACCGGCGCCAAGATGTACAAGCAGAAGGGTACGGGCCGCGCTCGTCACCATTCAGCTCGTGCTCCGCAGTTCCGCGGCGGTGGTAAGGCTCACGGCCCGGTAGTGCGCAGCCACGAGCATGACCTGCCGAAGAAGGTTCGCGCCCTCGGCCTGCGTCTCGCTCTGTCCGCCAAGCTCAAGGCCGAGGATGTCATCATTCTCGATAACCTGGTCGCAGCGGATGCCAAGACCAAGGCTCTTGCCGGCGCTTTCGAGACGCTCGGCCTGACCAACGCGCTCTTCATCGGTGGTGCAGAGCTCGACAGCAACTTCAAGCTCGCAGCCGCTAACATCCCGAATATCGATGTTCTGCCGGTTCAGGGCATCAACGTTTACGATATCCTGCGCCGCGGCAAGCTTGTGCTGTCCAAGGCTGCAGTTGAAGCTCTAGAGGAGCGATTCAAGTGACGGATCTTCGCCATTACGATGTGATCGTTTCTCCTGCGATCACCGAAAAGTCCACTCTGCTTTCGGACAACAACCAGGTTGTTTTCAACGTTGCCAAGACCGCGACGAAGCCTGAAATCAAGGCTGCCGTCGAAGCTCTGTTCGGCGTCAAGGTTACGGCCGTTAACACTCTGCTGCGCCTCGGCAAGACCAAGCGGTTCAAAGGTCTCGTCGGCAAGCAGAAGGACGTGAAGAAGGCTATCGTGACGCTCGCCGAAGGCCAGTCGATCGACGTCTCCACCGGTCTCTGAGGAATAAGAAAATGGCATTGAAAACATTCAATCCGACGACCCCGAGCCAGCGTCAGCTGGTCATCGTCGATCGCTCGTCCCTCTACAAGGGCAAGCCGGTCAAGTCGCTGACGGAAGGCCTGTCCTCCAAGGGTGGCCGTAACAATACCGGCCGCATCACCGTGCGTTTCCAGGGTGGTGGTCACAAGCGTACCTACCGCCTGGTGGACTTCAAGCGTCGCAAGTTCGACGTTGAAGCAACCGTCGAGCGTATCGAATATGACCCGAACCGCACCGCATACATCGCTCTGGTGAAGTATGCTGACGGCGACCAGGCCTATATCCTTGCTCCGCAGCGCCTTGCTGCCGGCGACAAGGTCATCGCTTCCGAGAAGGCTGTGGACGTGAAGCCTGGCAACACCATGCCGCTTCAGTTCATTCCGGTCGGCTCCATCATCCACAATGTGGAAATGAAGCCGGGCAAGGGCGGTCAGATCGCTCGCTCCGCTGGCGGTTACGCTCAGCTCGTCGGCCGCGACCAGGGCATGGCGATCCTTCGCCTGAACTCCGGCGAACAGCGCCTCGTGCACGGCACTTGCCTTGCAACGATCGGTGCGGTTTCCAACCCGGACCACGGCAACATCAACGACGGTAAAGCCGGTCGTTCGCGTTGGCGCGGTAAGAAGCCGCACGTTCGCGGCGTCGTCATGAACCCCGTCGACCATCCGCACGGCGGTGGTGAAGGCCGTACCTCCGGTGGTCGCCATCCGGTGACCCCATGGGGCAAGCCGACCAAGGGCAAGCGCACGCGGTCGAACAAGTCGACCGATAAGATGATTATGCGCTCGCGCCATCAGCGCAAGAAGTAAGAGAGGAAGTCTCAAGTGGCTCGTTCAGTATGGAAAGGTCCGTTTGTTGACGGCTATCTTCTCAAGAAGGCTGAGAAGGTGCGCGAAGGCGGACGCAGTGAAGTAATCAAGATCTGGAGCCGTCGCTCCACGATCATGCCGCAGTTCGTTGGTCTTACCTTCGGCGTCTACAACGGCAGCAAGCACATTCCGGTCAGTGTCAACGAAGACATGGTCGGTCACAAGTTCGGTGAGTTCGCCCCGACCCGCACCTACTACGGTCACGGCGCGGACAAGAAGGCGAAGAGGAAGTAACAATGGGCAAGGCAAAAGCCGAACGCCGGCTGAAGGACAATGAAGCGCAGGCAATTGCGCGCACGCTCCGCGTCAGCCCGCAGAAGCTCAACCTGGTTGCAGCATCTATCCGCGGCAAGAAGGTTGATCGTGCACTCGCAGAGCTGGAATTCTCCCGCAAGCGTATCGCAGGCGCCGTCAAGAAGACGCTTGAATCTGCGATCGCCAATGCAGAGAACAACCATGATCTCGACGTTGACTCGCTGGTCGTGGCGGAAGCCTACGTCGGCAAGTCGATCGTCATGAAGCGTTTTCACGCTCGTGGCCGTGGTCGTGCGTCTCGCATCGAGCGTCCGTTCGCCCACCTGACGATCGTTGTTCGTGAAGTGGAAGCTGTGGAAGCTCAAGGGGAGGCCGCATAATGGGTCAGAAAATCAATCCAATCGGTTTTCGTCTCGGCATCAACCGTACCTGGGATAGCCGCTGGTTTGCGGACAATGCCGAGTACGGCCAGCTTCTCCACGAAGATCTGAAGATGCGTAAGTTCGTCATGGACGAACTGAAGCAGGCTGGTATCTCCAAGGTGGTCATCGAGCGTCCGCACAAGAAGTGCCGCGTCACGATCCACTCGGCTCGTCCGGGCCTGATCATCGGCAAGAAGGGCGCAGACATCGACAAGCTCCGCAAGAAGCTGTCGGACATGACGAATTCCGAAACGCACCTCAACATCGTTGAAGTTCGCAAGCCGGAAATCGACGCTGTTCTGGTTGCCCAGTCGATCGCTCAGCAGCTCGAGCGCCGCGTGGCTTTCCGCCGCGCCATGAAGCGCGCTGTTCAGTCCGCGATGCGTCTTGGCGCCGAAGGCATCAAGATCACCTGCGGTGGCCGTCTCGGCGGCGCTGAAATCGCTCGTACGGAATGGTATCGCGAAGGTCGCGTGCCGTTGCATACGCTGCGCGCCGATATCGATTACGGTACGGCTGAAGCAGAAACCGCATTCGGCATCTGCGGCATCAAGGTTTGGATCTTCAAGGGCGAAATCCTTGAGCATGATCCGATGGCCTCCGAACGCCGTGCGCTGGAAGGCGACGCCCAGGGTCCGGCTAGCCGTGATCGCGATAGAGACCGCCGCCGCGATAACGCTTGATAGCGTACGTGGCAGATAAGTTCGGAGAATAGAAAAATGTTGCAGCCAAAGCGTACGAAGTACCGGAAGCAATTTAAGGGCCGCATCAAGGGCGTTGCCAAGGGTGGTTCTGATCTGGCGTTCGGCGAATTCGGCCTGAAGTCGCAGGAGCCCAACCGCGTCAACGCTCGTGAGATCGAAGCGGCTCGCCGCGCGATCACACGCTACATGAAGCGTGCCGGCCGTGTATGGATCCGCGTGTTCCCGGATGTTCCGGTAACCGCAAAGCCGACCGAAGTCCGTATGGGTAAGGGTAAAGGCTCTGTCGAATACTGGGCATGCAAGGTCAAGCCCGGCCGTATGATGTTCGAGATCGATGGTGTGAGCGAAGAAATCGCTCGTGAGGCTCTGCGCCTCGGCGCCGCCAAGCTCTCGGTCAAGACGCGCTTCGTGCAGCGCATTGCAGAGTAAGGAAGAAGCTCATGAAAGCCGCAGATGTTCGCGCCCTGAGCGCCGACCAACTCAAGGACGAGCTTGCCAAGCTGAAGAAGGAGCAGTTCAATCTGCGCTTTCAGAAGGCAACTGGCCAGCTTGAAAAGTCCTCGCGCATCAACGAAGTCCGCAAGGATATCGCCCGCGTGAAAACCATTGCCCGCCAGAAGGCGGCAGAAGCAAAGGCCTAAAGGAAAAATAACATGCCGAAGCGCATTCTGCAGGGCGTCGTGGTCAGCGACAAGAACGAGAAGACGGTAGTTGTCCGTGTTGAGCGTCGTTTCGCTCACCCGCTGCTCCAGAAGACCGTTCGTCGTTCCAAGAAGTACAAGGCTCACGACGAAAACAATCAGTACAAGGTCGGCGACACCGTTTCCATCGAGGAATGCGCGCCGATCTCCAAGGACAAGACCTGGACGGTCGTTTCCGCCCAGTCCAAGTAACAGAATTTCGCTCAGGCCCTTGCGCTTGGGCGAAATATCTGTATGAAGCACGAGCTTGGAAGCAGGACGCTCGAGTACGAGCGTTCTTTTGCTTTATTGATGGCCGGCAAAGGTAACCCTGGTGGTTCCGCGCGCTGGAGAAATCAGACAAGAGACTAGTCCATAAGCCGGGATAGGGGGCTGTTCAGCCCAACCATTCCGGTAACAACAAGAAGGCGACCTGACATGATTCAGATGCAAACAAACCTCGACGTGGCGGATAATTCCGGCGCACGTCGTGTCATGTGCATCAAGGTGCTGGGCGGCTCGAAGCGCAAGTATGCCTCGATCGGCGACGTTATCGTTGTTTCGATCAAGGAAGCCATTCCGCGCGGCCGCGTGAAGAAGGGTGACGTGATGAAGGCGGTGGTCGTTCGCACCGCCAAGGACATCCGTCGTCCGGATGGCAGCGTCATCCGCTTCGATACCAATGCAGCAGTCCTCATCGACAACAAGAAAGAGCCGATCGGCACCCGTATCTTCGGACCGGTTCCGCGCGAACTTCGCGCCAAGAACCACATGAAGATCATCTCGCTGGCTCCAGAAGTACTGTAAGGGAGCGGAGCGATGCAAAAGATCCGTAAAGGCGACAAGGTTGTCGTATTGGCCGGCAAGGACAAAGGTCGTACCGGCGAAGTCATTCAAGTAATGCCGAAGGAAGACCGTGCGGTCGTCCGTGGCGTCAACGTCATCAAGCGCCATCAGCGCCAGACGCAGACCCAGGAAGCTGGCATTATCAGCAAGGAAGCCTCGCTTCACCTGTCCAACCTGGCAATCGTCGACAAGGACGGCAAGCCGACCCGCGTCGGTTTCAAGGTTGTAGAAGGCAAGAAGGTCCGCGTGGCCAAGACCTCGGGAGAAGTGATCGATGGCTGAGGTAAAGTACGAGCCGCGGCTCAAGAAGGAATATGTTGCCCGCATTCGTGCGGCGCTGCAGGAGAAGTTCTCCTACGCCAACGAAATGCAGATCCCGAAGCTGGACAAGATCGTGATCAACATGGGCGTTGGCGAAGCAACGGCTGATTCGAAGAAGCCGACTGTTGCTGCCGCCGACCTCGCAGCGATCGCTGGCCAGAAGCCGGTCATCACCCATGCGCGCAACTCCATCGCTGGCTTCAAGGTCCGCGAAAATATGCCGATCGGCGCCAAGGTAACCCTTCGCGGCGCCCGTATGTATGAGTTCCTGGATCGTCTGGTCAACATCGCGCTCCCGCGCGTTCGCGACTTCCGCGGCCTGAACCCGAAAAGCTTTGACGGTCGTGGCAACTTCGCCATGGGCATCAAGGAGCACATTGTGTTCCCTGAGATCAACTACGATAAGGTTGATCAGATGTGGGGCATGGACATCATCGTTTGCACGACGGCGACAACGGATGACGAAGCTCGGGCTCTTCTGAAAGAGTTCAACTTCCCGTTCCGTCAATAACCGTAACGACGAGCGTAGAAAAGGAACCTAAATATGGCGAAGACAAGCGCAGTTGAAAAGAACAAGCGCCGCCGCAATACGGTTGCCACTCAATCCGCAAAGCGGGCTGCTCTGAAGGCAATCATCATGAACCAGTCTCTCCCGATCGAGGACCGGTTCAAGGCCACACTGAAGCTGGCATCGCTCCCGCGCGATGGATCGAAGACCCGCATTCGCAACCGTTGCGAAGTATCGGGCCGTCCGCGTGCGTACTACCGCAAACTGCGCATGTCGCGTATCGCGCTGCGTGAACTCGGCAATTTCGGCAAGGTGCCGGGCATTGTCAAGTCGAGCTGGTAAGGAGCAGATTAGATGACTATGACTGATCCTTTGGGCGATATGCTCACCCGCATCCGCAACGGCGCTTCGCGTCGCAAGTCGTCGGTTTCGACGCCTGCTTCCAAGCTCCGTGCACGCGTTCTCGATGTTCTCCAGGCTGAAGGCTACATTCGTGGCTACTCCGTCGTCGATTTCGGCAACGGCAAGTCTGAGCTCAGCATCGAACTCAAGTACTATGAAGGCTCATCGGTGATCCGCGAGATCGGCCGTGTGTCTAAGCCGGGCCGCCGAGTTTATGTCTCGGTCAAGTCCATTCCGCAGGTCGCGAACGGTCTCGGTATCATCATCCTTTCGACTCCGAAGGGTGTGATGGCCGATCACCAGGCTCGTGAACAGAATGTTGGTGGTGAGGTTCTTTGCTCGGTCTTCTAAGATCGAACATGGATCTCTCTCGAAACAGACAGGTTTGAAAAAATGTCTCGTATCGGTAAGAAGCCCGTTCAGGTGCCTGCAGGAATCACGGCCTCGGTTGATGGCCAGAAGGTGACTGCTAAGGGCCCCAAGGGCGAACTGTTTTTCGTTGCTAACGACGAAATCGGTCTCAAGCTGGAAGATAATGCAATTGTCGTAACGCCGCTTAGCAACTCCAAGGATGCTCGTTCGAAGTGGGGCATGTCCCGCACGATGATCGAGAACATTCTGAAGGGTGTTAAGGAAGGCTACGAGCGGAAGCTCGAAATCAACGGCGTCGGCTACCGTGCCGCCCTGCAGGGCAAGAACCTGCAGCTCGCGCTCGGCTTCAGCCACGACGTGATCTATGAGCCGCCGGAAGGCATTACCATTGCTGTGCCGAAGCCGACGGAAATCGTCGTCACCGGCATCAACAAGCAGCAGGTCGGCCAGGTTGCCGCTGAAATCCGCGAATATCGCGGTCCTGAGCCCTACAAGGGCAAGGGCGTCAAGTATGCCGGCGAGCGGATCGTCCGCAAAGAAGGCAAGAAGAAGTAAGGATCACGCGAAATGGCTAGCAGGAAAGAAGCACTTGCACGTCGTGCCAACCGCGTGCGCCGTCAACTCAAGTCGGTGGCCAATGGCCGTCCGCGCCTGTCGGTTCATCGCTCGTCGAAGAACATCTACGTTCAGGTCATCGATGATGTGGCCGGCAAGACGCTTGCGTCTGCCTCCACTCTCGATAAGGATCTGCGCGGTTCTCTGAAGACCGGTGCCGACACCGCAGCCGCAGCCCTCGTTGGCAAGCTCGTCGCCGAGCGTGCCACCAAGGCCGGCGTCAAGGAAGTCGTGTTCGATCGCGGCGCCTTCATTTACCACGGCCGTATCAAGGCCCTGGCTGAAGCAGCCCGCGAAGGCGGTCTGTCCTTCTGATCAAGTTTCCGGCCGGCAGCTTTAAGCGCCGGCCGGATATTCACCGGACCGCACGTTTCCCCGTAAGGGGAGGGCATGCGGTCCTTGTTGTTTGCCGATTGCACCCGGAAAAGAAAAAGGAAGAGGACAATGGCACAGGAAAAGAGGGGCTCGCGGGATGACCGTCAGAGCCGTGAAGAGCGCGATAGCGAATTCGTCGACAAGCTGGTCGCGATCAACCGCGTCGCGAAGGTCGTAAAGGGTGGCCGCCGTTTCGGTTTCGCCGCTCTCGTCGTTGTTGGTGACCAGAAGGGCCGCGTAGGCTTCGGCCATGGCAAGGCACGCGAAGTGCCGGAAGCCATCCGCAAGGCCACCGAAAGCGCCAAGCGCGACTTGATCTTCGTACCGCTGCGTGACGGCCGTACGCTGCATCACGACGTTCATGGCCGTCATGGCGCCGGCAAGGTTCTGCTGCGCTCGGCCAAGGTCGGTACCGGTATCATCGCCGGCGGCCCGATGCGCGCCGTTTTCGAAACGCTCGGCGTTCACGACGTCGTTGCCAAGTCGACCGGTTCGTCGAACCCGTACAACATGGTTCGCGCTACGTTCGACGCCCTGAAGCACCAGGTTCACCCGAAGGACATCGCAGCTCAGCGCGGCATCAAGTATGCCACCCTGCAGGCTCGTCGTGGCGCTTCGGGCAATGCCTCTGAAGAATAAGGGAGTTTGACCTATGGCCAAGACGACCAAGAAGGCTGAAGCCAAGGCGACCGTTACGGTCGAGCAGATTGGCAGCCCGATCCGCCGTCCGGATGTTCAGCAGAAGACGCTGATCGGTCTCGGACTGAACAAGATGCACCGTCGCCGCACGCTGGAAGATACTCCGGCTGTTCGTGGCATGATCCGTGCTGTCCAGCATCTCGTTCGCGTTGTCGACGAGAAGTGAGCCGGAGGTATTCGCTATGAAATTGAATGAGATCAAGGATAACGAAGGCTCGACCCATAGCCGCAAGCGCCTCGGCCGCGGCATCGGCTCCGGCTCCGGCAAGACCGGCGGCCGTGGTGTTAAGGGTCAGAAGTCCCGTTCGGGCGTTGCGATCAACGGCTTCGAAGGCGGTCAGATGCCCATCTACCGTCGTCTGCCGAAGCGCGGCTTCAACAACATCTTCGCTGCCGATTACGTTGTCGTATCGCTGGCGCGCATCCAGGTTGCGGTTGATGCCGGCAAGCTCGATGCCAAGAAGACCATTGATGCTGCCGCTCTCAAGGCTGCCGGCGTGATTCGCCGCGTCAAGGACGGCGTTCGGGTTCTCTCGGACGGCGAACTGAAGGCGAAGATTTCGCTGGAAGTTGCAGGCGCCTCCAAGCCGGCGGTCGAAAAGGTCGAAAAGGCTGGCGGTTCCATCAAGCTGCTCGCTTCTGCCGCAGAATAATCTTATCAATAAGTCGCCCGGGGTGCTTCACACCGGGCGATTTTGCTCCCATATGTGAGCCTCACGAACCTGAATGATGCAGCTGTGTCTTTCCGGTGAATAACGGGACCCCAGGGTGAGGCATCCGATTGCAGTGCAATCCGTCCAAAGCCCGGCTTTTGAACAATTTGAAAACTGATTCCGGACCCGGCCGATTTTGCCGGAATTGGTAGTGCGGAGATTTGCATGGCTTCTGCTGCGGAACAATTGGCGTCCAATCTCAATTTCTCGACCTTTGCCAAAGCCGAGGATCTCAAGAAGCGCTTGTGGTTCACGCTCGGAGCTCTCCTGGTTTACCGACTGGGGACTCATATCCCGCTTCCGGGCCTCAATCCGGCGGCCTATGCCCAGGCGTTTCAGAATCAGTCTGGTGGCATTCTCGGCCTCTTCAACATGTTTTCCGGCGGCGCCGTCCAGCGCATGGCGATTTTCGCGCTCGGAATCATGCCCTACATCTCCGCTTCGATCATCGTGCAGCTCATGACCTCGGTCGTGCCGGCGCTTGAGAACCTGAAGAAGGAAGGCGAGCAGGGCCGCAAGATCATCAACCAGTACACCCGTTACGGCACGGTGCTGCTCGGCGCATTGCAGGCCTATGGCATTGCGATCGGCCTTGAGCATGGCAATGGCGTCGTCCTCGATCCGGGTTGGTTCTTCCGTATTTCGACCGTCATCACGCTGCTCGGCGGCACGATGTTCCTGATGTGGCTCGGCGAGCAGGTGACCTCGCGTGGTATCGGCAACGGTATTTCGCTGATCATCTTCGCGGGCATTGCAGCCGGTCTGCCGACGGCACTTGCTGGCACGCTCGAACTTGGCCGCACCGGTGCATTGTCGACCGGCCTCATTCTGCTCGTGCTTGTCGTGGCTGTCCTGGTCATCGCGCTGATCGTCTTCGTCGAGCGCGCCCAGCGCCGCCTGCTGATCCAGTATCCGAAACGCCAGGTCGGCACCCGCATGTTCCAGGGTGACACGTCGCATCTGCCGCTGAAGCTCAACACGTCGGGCGTTATTCCGGCTATCTTCGCCTCCTCGCTGCTGCTGCTGCCGGCAACCATTGCCGGTCTCGGCAACAACACGGCGCTGCCGACATGGGTCACCTCGATCGTCGCCGCCCTCGGTCACGGCCAGCCGCTCTACATGGTGCTCTACGCCGCCCTGATCGCCTTCTTCGCTTTCTTCTACACCGCCCTGGTCTTCAATCCGAAAGACACGGCCGACAATCTGAAGAAGCATGGCGGCTTCATTCCGGGTATCCGCCCGGGTGATCGCACCGCCGAATATATCGACTATGTGCTGACCCGCATCACGGTCATCGGCGCGATCTATCTCGTCTTCGTCTGCATCCTGCCGGAAATTCTCGTGTCCCAGACCGGTATTCCGTTGGCTCTGGGTGGCACTTCGCTTCTGATCGTGGTTAGCGTAACGCTGGATACGGTGGCACAGATTCAGGGTCACCTGATTGCACAGCAGTATGAAGGCCTGATCAAGAAATCGAAGTTGCGTGGAGGAAAGAGGGGGCGATGAGATTGATACTTTTAGGGCCGCCGGGTGCAGGTAAGGGAACCCAGGCCCAGCGTATCGTGGAAAAGCATGGCATTCCGCAGCTTTCCACGGGGGATATGCTGAGGGCCGCCGTGGCGGCCGGGACTGAAGTAGGCAAGCGCGCCAAGGCCGTCATGGACGCCGGCAAGCTTGTTTCAGACGACATCGTCAATGCCATCGTGTCCGAGCGAATCGATCAACCGGATTGCGCTAGGGGGTTTATCCTCGATGGTTTTCCGCGCACGCTCGTTCAGGCAGATGCGACGGAAGCGATGTTGAAGGCGAAGGGCCTCGAGCTCTCCGCTGTGATCGAGATCAAGGTGGATGACGCCGTGCTCGCCGATCGTATTTCGGGCCGTTATACCTGCGCCAACTGCGGCGCCGGCTATCACGACGAAAACCTGAGGCCGAAGGTGGAGGGCGTGTGCGACCGTTGCGGTTCCACGCATTTCAAGCGCCGGGCTGACGACAACAGGGAAACGGTCGTCGAACGTCTGCAGGTCTACTACAAGGAAACCTCGCCGCTCATCGGCTATTACTATGCCAAGGGCAAGCTTCAGTCGGTCGACGGCATGGCGGATATCGAACATGTGACCGCCGATATCGAGGCGATCCTCTCTAAGCTTTAGATAGCTTAAAATAAACTTGCCGGGAGCGGTTGCTTTTTTGCACTGATTCCGTTAAACACCGCGCCAACTCGCGACATACCAAGCGATCGGCGCGGATTTCCATCGGGAAGTCCGGGTACGGTCGTTTTGACGTGTTGCGGACCCAATCGAACAAGCAGCTCCCGGGCTGCATAACAAAGCCCTTTGCTTAGGCAAAAGGAATGCAAGGAGAACAGGCGTGGCTCGTATCGCTGGCGTCAACATCCCGACTGCAAAGCGCGTAGTTATTGCGCTTCGCTACATTCACGGGATCGGACCGAAGTTTGCACAGGAAATCTGCGAGAAGGTCGGTATTCCGGCCGAGCGTCGCGTCAACCAGTTGACGGACGCTGAAGTTCTGCAGATCCGCGAAACCATCGATCGCGATTATCAGGTCGAAGGTGACCTTCGTCGTGAAACCTCGATGAACATCAAGCGTCTGATGGACCTTGGCAGCTACCGTGGCCTGCGCCATCGTCGCAGCCTTCCGGTTCGCGGCCAGCGCACCCACACCAATGCCCGCACCCGCAAGGGTCCGGCAAAGGCCATCGCTGGTAAGAAGAAGTAATTTCCGGGAAACCGGGTGTAGGAGGCTGGCGGTCTGCGCCGGCCTCTTTTGAGTTTGGAACGGCGCCGATCGGGCGCTGCTCCGGTGGAGCCGCTGGCATTACGGCGGTGCAGAGATCCAAGAAAGGACTACCATGGCCAAGGAAGCCGTACGCGTTCGCCGTCGCGAGCGTAAAAATATTTCGTCGGGCGTTGCGCACGTCAACTCGACCTTCAACAACACGATGATCACCATCACCGACGCACAGGGCAACGCTATTGCCTGGTCGTCCGCTGGTGCCAAGGGCTTCAAGGGTTCGCGCAAGTCGACCCCGTTCGCTGCCCAGATCGCTGCTGAAGACTGCGCCAAGAAGGCCCAGGAACATGGCATGAAGTCGCTGGAAGTTGAAGTTTGCGGTCCGGGTTCCGGTCGTGAATCCGCTCTGCGCGCGCTCCAGGCTGCCGGTTTCATGATCACGTCCATCCGCGACGTGACGCCGATCCCGCACAATGGTTGCCGCCCGCGCAAGAAGCGCCGCGTCTGATCATCGCCACTCACGACACCGGCCGGCGCATATGTGTCCGGCTCGGTGCTTTTCAAGCTCGGTTGCCACGATTGGATGGTGGCAACGAACGGAAGGCAAGAATATGATTCAGAAAAACTGGCAGGAACTGATTAAGCCGAACAAGGTCGAGTTCACCTCGAGCGGCCGTACCAAGGCAACGCTCGTGGCCGAACCGCTGGAGCGTGGCTTCGGCCTCACCCTCGGCAACGCGCTGCGTCGCGTTCTGCTGTCTTCTCTGCGCGGTGCCGCTGTGACGGCCGTGCAGATCGACGGCGTGCTGCATGAGTTCTCCTCTATCCCGGGCGTCCGGGAAGATGTGACGGACATCGTGCTGAACATCAAGGAAATCGCCATCAAGATGGATGGCGATGATGCCAAGCGCATGGTGGTCCGCAAGCAGGGCCCCGGCGTCGTAACGGCTGGCGACATTCAGACGGTTGGCGATATCGAAATCCTCAACCCCGAGCATGTGATCTGCACGCTCGACGAGGGCGCCGAAATCCGCATGGAATTCACCGTCAATAACGGCAAGGGCTATGTCCCGGCCGAGCGTAATCGTGCGGAAGATGCTCCGATCGGTCTCATCCCGGTCGACAGCCTTTATTCGCCGGTCAAGAAGGTGTCCTACAAGGTTGAAAATACCCGCGAAGGACAGGTTCTCGACTACGACAAGCTGAGCATGTCGATCGAAACCGATGGTTCGATCACCGGTGAAGATGCCGTCGCTTTCGCGGCTCGCATCCTCCAGGATCAGCTTGGCGTGTTCGTCAACTTCGACGAGCCGCAGAAGGAAGCCGAAGAAGAAGCAGTTACCGAACTCGCTTTCAACCCGGCGCTCCTCAAGAAGGTGGACGAATTGGAACTGTCTGTTCGCTCGGCAAACTGCCTGAAGAACGACAACATCGTCTATATCGGCGACCTCATTCAGAAGACCGAAGCAGAAATGCTCCGCACGCCGAATTTTGGTCGCAAGTCGCTGAACGAAATCAAGGAAGTTCTCGCTTCCATGGGTCTGCACCTCGGCATGGAAGTGCCGGCATGGCCGCCTGAGAACATCGAAGATCTCGCCAAGCGCTACGAAGACCAATACTAACCAATCAAACTGCAGGTGGATGAAGCCTGCAAGTGAAGGAGAATAGCAATGCGCCACGGTAAAGCCGGCCGCAAGCTGAATAGAACCGCTAGCCACCGTAAGGCGATGTTCGCCAACATGGCGGCTTCGCTCATCACCCATGAGCAGATCGTAACCACCCTGCCGAAGGCGAAGGAAATTCGCCCGATCGTCGAGAAGCTGGTTACCCTCGGCAAGCGCGGCGACCTGCACGCTCGTCGTCAGGCCATCTCGCAGATCCGCGACGCCGTTGTCGTCGCCAAGCTGTTTGATGCGATCGCAACGCGTTACGCCACCCGCAACGGCGGCTACCTGCGTATCATGAAGGCTGGCTTCCGCCAGGGCGACAATGCCGCTCTCGCCGTCGTCGAGTTCGTCGATCGCGACACCTCTGCCAAGGGCGCAGCCGATAAGGCCCGCGTTGCCGCCGAGGAAGAAGCCGCAGCCGCTTAAGGCTCGCTTCGGATAGACAATCAAAAGGCCGGATGAGCGATCATCCGGCCTTTTTGTGTTTCTTGTGTCCTGGGACGCCGTTTTCGTGCTGCAGCACTATTGCGGAATATGAACGTGTTTCTTGATGTGCTTCAGATTGGCGACGATGGTGAAAATCATGATGACCAGAAGAGACCAGGAGCTCCATTTTCCGATGTGGACCGCAGACCAGGCGCCGAGCTGATTTGGGTATCTCCAGATGCCAAAAAAGGTGCTGATATTTTCCGCCAGCCAGATGAAGAACCCGATCAGGATGAAAGATAGCAGCAGCGGCATGCTACGGTCGCGGTCGTAAGGGCGGAAGACGACTGTCGAGCGCGCATAGAGCCCCAGCGTGCAAGCTGCAATATACCAGCGGTAATCGCCGATATAATGATGCGTAAAGAAATTGGCGTAGATGGCGATCGCCATTAGCCCCGCCATCCAATAGGGCGGATGGTGCTTGATGCGAAGATCGAGCAGTCGCCACGCCTGGATGATGTAGCTGCCGATGGCGGCGTACATGAAGCCGGAAAATAGCGGAACGCCGAAGAGCTTGGTGTAGGCAAAGTCGGGATAGGTCCATGACTGTATGCTGCCCGACGTTTTGAAGACTTCGAGCGCGAAGCCTACAATATGGAAGAGGCAGACGGCCTTCAATTCGTCGATACTTTCCAGCTTCGCCCAAACCATCCCGATTTGAACGGCGAGTGCAATGATCAGCAGGACATCATAGCGTGGGATGTGAAGGATACCCGCATGTGGAACCGTGAAGATCGCCAGGAAAAACAGACCCACGAAAAGACAGGCGCGCGCCTCCTTGATACCGAAGAATAGGAACTCGACGGCGAAGCGGCGGATGCCTTTCAGACCGGAACGGGCGGGCACGCGGGTGAGATAATTATCGAAAGACGGCAGAAGCTTTTCGAGGGCAGCGGCTTTGGGCATTTCAACGGTTCTCGCTCGTGGCGCTGATAACGTCTCGGGTGACAATGCTGATGACAGGAAGAGCGTGGCGAAATTGCAGCTCAACATTGTATCGGCACGCGTGAATTTTCCGTATCCAGGGCCGTGCGGCGTGCTCTTGCTTTTCATGGGGATGGCGGGCTACCTGCGTCCGAGGCTAATGCCTGCTTTGCCAGTGAGGGACGACGTTTGGAAGTCCGGAAAAGAAGAGTGCTACTGCTTTCCGCTCTCGTCCTGACGATCGCCTGTGGTCTCATGCTCAGGCGATTCGGATACGAAGTGCATCTGCCTTTTACAGTCGTCAAATATGGCGGCTCGATCCTGTGGGGATCGATGGTTTATCTTCTGCTGGCGTCGATGCGGGTCACTGCGAAACCTGGAAGGATCGCCGGAGCCGCGGCATTGATTGCCATTTGCGTCGAATTTTTTGGGCTGGTTCATGCGCCATGGCTGGACGCCTTTCGATTGACGACGGCAGGCGCTCTATTGCTGGGGCGGGTGTTCTCCCTATGGAACATATTGGCCTATGTCGCAGGGATAGGCGCAGCTCTGGCGCTTGATGCCGCCCTTTCGGCGGTAAGGAGTGCTCGGCAGAATCCTGCCGGATAAAAATCCCCTTCAGTTCTCCTCCTTGATTGCATAGCTGCCCTTCCAATTTGGCGGGCTCATTTCATCCATATAGTTTGAATCCTAACTAATTTAATGCTAATAGATAGCCATGAAATCGTTCAACGCATTACAGCGCATCTTCACAGCCAACCTTCTGACGACCGGTCGCCAGTGGCGGCGGGTTGTTGATCTTGTCCTGAGTTCCCACGGGATCTCGGAGGCGTCCGCAGCACCTCTGTTGTGGATCGGCCGCCTCGGCGGCGGGGTGCGGCAGGTGGTGCTTGCGAACTACGTCGGCATTGAAGGGCCATCATTGGTGCGGTTGCTCGATCAGCTCGAAGGTCTTGGACTTGTCGTGCGCAAGGATGATCCGACGGATCGCCGGGCAAAAGGTCTGTGGTTGACCGCCGAAGGCGAGGCGCTCGCGGCCCGCATGGAGGAGACGCTTGACGAATTGCGGGGCCGGATCCTGGCCAATGTCGACAAGGCCGATATCGAAGCCGCGATCCGCGTGTTGCAGGCCTTCGAGGATTTCGAGGCGCCGAAGGCATCCGGAACCAATCAGCAGCGCGAGGAGGCATTATGACCCTTCCGTCCTGGCGTGACTGGCTGTTTTCCGCCAAGGCCTTTGTGGCCGCCATGCTCGCGCTGTTCGTCGCATTGTCTCTGGACCTTCCGCGCCCTTACTGGGCGATGGCGGCCGTATACGTCGTTGCCAATCCGCTTGCGGGGGCAACGAGCTCGAAAGCGCTCTATCGCGCGCTCGGCACGCTCCTGGGCGCCTCCGCCGCCGTATTTTTCGTTCCGATTTTCGTCAATGCGCCCATGCTTCTTTCCATCGTCATCGCGCTGTGGACAGGCACGCTGCTGTTCATATCGATGCTCGACCGGACTTCGCGCAGCTACGTCTTCATGCTGGCCGGCTACACGCTTCCCATGATCGCCCTGCCGACCGTCGGCGCTCCGGAAACGGTCTTTGACGTTGCGCTTGCCCGCTCGGAAGAAATCCTCATCGGCATTGCCTGCGCCAGTGTCGTCAGCGCCGTCTTTTTTCCGATCAGCGTGCGTTCGGTCCTTGGCCAGCGCATCACGACATGGCTCGACGATGCCGGCAGCTGGGCCGACGCGATCCTGCGCGGGGAGGGCGCGTCACCCGCCACGCCCTTGAAGCGGCAGAAACTCGCCTCCGATGTCACCGGGCTCGATCTCATCATCAGTCAGCTTGGCTATGATGCCGACAGCCGGGACATTGTCCGCCATTCCCGCGAGCTGCGCGGTCGTCTGCTGATGCTACTCCCGCTCTTCTCGTCGCTGGCCGATCGTCTGCATGCGTTGAAGGCGCGGGAAAAGGCATTGCCGCCGGAACTCCTCGCAGTCATGAACGAAGTGGCCGATTGGTTGAATAAGGGCGGCAAGAGCGAAGCCGATAAGACGGCTATCCTCCTCTCCGGAAAGATCGAGGCTTTGCAGAATGCCGATCCCGATCTGAACTGGGATGATCTCGTGCTGTCCAGCGCGCTCGCACGACTGAAGGAAATCGTCGATCTGTGGCAAGATTGCCTGACGCTGCGCAACGAGATCGTCGCCGGCAAACAAGGAGGCGTATGGCGCCCGGCCTTCCGCCACCGTGACGTTGTCGGACGCAGCCGGCACTATGACTATGCCTTGCTGGCTTTCTCCGCCGGATCGGTGGTCGTCGGCATCGTCGTCGCCTGCCTGCTCTGGATATTCACCGGATGGGAAGATGGGGCGGGCTTCGTAACCATGGCCGCCGTCGCCTGTTCCTTCTTTGCCGCGCTCGACCGCCCGGCGCCGTTCATCACCTCGATGTTCGTCTGGACCGCATTCAGCCTGGTGATTGCCTTCGTCTATATCTTCGGCGTATTGCCTGGTCTCAACAGCTACGAATTGCTCGTGCTGGCCTTCGCGCCACCCTTCCTGACGATCGGCCTGCTGATCCCGCGGCCGCAATCGAACATGCTCGCCATGCTGTTGATGGTGAACGGTGCCACCTTCATTGCGTTGCAGGATCGCTACACCGCCGATTTCACGACCTTCATCAACGGAGCGGTCGCGGCCCTTGCCGGCATAGGTTTTGCTCTGGTCTGGACACAGCTCACGCGGCCGTTCGGCTCGGAACTCGCCGCATCACGGTTGGTGAAGGCCGGCTGGAGCGATCTTGCCGAAACCGCCGCCGGTGCGCGGAGAGGCGATCATATGCGCCTGTCGGGCCGCATCCTCGATCGCCTCGGCCAACTCGTTCCCCGC
Organism: Rhizobium sp. RCC_161_2; assembly: GCF_041355235.1. Lineage (NCBI taxonomy): Bacteria > Pseudomonadati > Pseudomonadota > Alphaproteobacteria > Hyphomicrobiales > Rhizobiaceae > Rhizobium > Rhizobium sp. RCC_161_2. The sequence goes on from NZ_JBFUPL010000020.1 coordinate 18,675, forward strand.
CTTGCCGCTGTCGAAGACCGCGAGCTGAAAAAGGTCGACGGCTATGCCGACGTTCGCCTGGGCTTCAACGTGCTGATGCTCCAGAAGGAGCGTCCGCAGCTGAGTACCACCGGCGCCTCGTCGGTCGGCACGGTTCTTTCCGGCGTCGCGGATTTTTATCGCACGCGGGTAAAGGCCGGGCAGGCCATCGATCCATCGGATGGATTGCGCCAGTCGATCGACAACAGCCTGGAGGCCATCGCGCTTCGGGATGGGTCTGCGGGTCGTCCTAGCCTCGATGCCCTGGTCGGCCTGCGCCGGGCGCTCTTTCCCCATGCGGAGCCGCCGGCAAGCTGGCAGCCGCCCATGTCGGACACATCCTCACTCCTTTCCATTGCCGCCGAGTAATATCATGCCCGCAGAATTCGATCTTTATGGCGTCTATATCCCACGCCTCCTCGTCCTGATGCTCGTGACGCTGCTTGCCGTCATTCCCCTTCGGCGCCTTCTCGCACGGGTCGGGGCCTACGCCCTAGTCTGGCATCGCGGTCTCTTCGATCTCGCGCTCTACGTCCTGCTGCTTGGCGCCATCTCCTCACTCTCCCGTTGGTACTTCACATGAACACGTTCAAAATGATCGGCCGCCTTTTCGTTACTCTTGTCTTTGTCGTCGGAGCTGTCTTCGTCGGTCGCGAACTCTGGGGGCATTACATGGATGAGCCGTGGACGCGCGATGCGCGCCTGCGCGCCGATGTCGTCGGCATCGCGCCGGATGTCGCTGGCCTCGTCAGCGACGTGCTGGTCAAGGACAACCAGACCGTCAACAAGGGCGATGTCCTCTTCCGCGTCGACCGGGAGCGTTTCGCCATTGCGCTGGCGCAGGCCGACGCCGCGCTTGAAAGCAGCAAGGCCGCGCTCGATCAGGCCCATCGTGAAAACCAGCGGCAGTCGCGTCTCGGCGACGCAGGTTCCCTGCAGCAGAAAGAACAGGCACTGACCGCCGAACAGCAGGCCGATGCATCCTTCCGCCAGGCGCAAGCCAGTCGCGATCTCGCCCAGCTCAATCTCGATCGCTCCGAGGTTCGCGCCACCGTCAACGGCAGGATCTCTAACCTCAGCCTGCGTCCGGGCGACTACGTGACAGCCGGCAGCGCCGAAGTGGCGCTGATCGACAGCGATTCCCTGCGCGTCGAGGGCTATTTCGAGGAAACGAAGTTACCGCGCATCCATGTCGGCGACGAGGTCTCCATCCACCTGATGGGCCAGACCGAAAAGCTGACCGGCCATGTCGAGAGCATCGCCAACGGCATAGAGGATCGCGAACGCACCTCCGGCAGCATGCTCGCCAACATCACGCCCACCTTCAGCTGGGTTCGCTTGGCGCAGCGCGTGCCGGTTCGCATTGCGCTTGATAAGGTTCCCGACGGCACCAAGCTAATCGCCGGCCTGACGGCGACCGTCGAGATCTCCGACGGCCAGCAGAAGCAGGCTTCGCTCGGCACAACGGTCGAATAGTCCCTTGCGTCACGCAGCCTTTGATCGGGCAGAGGCGGATGGTTTCCGTGCCGCCCTGCGCCGCTCCATCATGATCGGCCGATACGACCGGTAGAGGATCATGGCGACCAGTAGGCCGATATAGATAAATTGCTCCAGCGACAGGACCTTGGTCGACAGCGCGAAATGCAACGCGCCGCAGGCGGCGATGATATAGACCAGCCGGTGCAGCCAGATCCATTTCTTGCCGAGGCGCTTGATCGAGAAACTATTCGAGGTCACGGCCAGCACCAGCAGCATCACCAGCCCGGCCATGCCGAACATGATGAATGGCCGCTTCAGCACATCGTCGATCACCGCTCCGACATCGAGCGCCTGATCGAGGATCATGTAAACAGCCAGATGCATCAGCGCGTAGTAAAAACAGAGCAGGCCGAGCGCGCGGCGATAGCGCAGATAGTTCCAGCCGAACAGATCGCGCGCCGGGGTGACGGCGAGTGTCAGCAGCAGGAAGCGGATCGCCCAAAGCCCGAGGAACAGCTCAAAGGTCTTTACCGCATCGGCGCCGAGCTGATCGGTGGCGCCGAGATAGAATTCCCACGCGGCCGGTATCAGGCCGACGACATAGAGCGCCCAGACGGAAGCGGGCTGCCAGCGCTTGGGCAGGGCAAGAGAGACAGCCATCAGAAATTCGCCCTCAGATCCATGCCGGCATAGAGGCTTGCGACCTGGTCGGCATAACCGTTGAAGGGCAGGGTGGGGTGGCGATTGGAGCCGAAGAAGCCACCTTCGCCGATGCGCCGCTCGGTTGCCTGGCTCCAGCGCGGATGATCGACCGCCGGGTTGACGTTGGCGTAGAAGCCATATTCCTGGCTGTTGGCCACCTGCCATGTGTTCATCGGCTGCTTGTCGGTGAGCGTGATACGCACGATCGACTTGATGCCCTTGAAGCCATATTTCCAGGGTACGACGAGCCGGATCGGCGCACCGTTCTGGTTCGGCAGCGTCTCGCCATAGAGCCCGACGGCGAGCAACGTTAGCGGATTGCGCGCTTCATCGAGCCGCAAGCCCTCGACATAGGGCCAGTCCAGGGATTGGAGGAGGCCTGACTGCCCCGGCATTTCCGATGGCCGCACGACCGTCTCGAAGGCGACGAACTTGGCGCTGCCGAGCGGCTCTACCTTGTCGAGCAGGGCCGAGAGCTGGAAACCGTCCCAAGGAATAACCATCGACCAGGCTTCGACGCAGCGCATGCGGTAGACACGCTCTTCCGGTGGGAATTCCTTGATCAGCGCATCGATGTCGAAAGTGCCGGGCTTGTTGACCATGCCGTCGACCTTGACGGTCCACGGGCGCGGCTTGAAGTTGCCGGAAAGCTTCGCTGGGTCGGCCTTGTCGAGGCCGAATTCGTAGAAATTATTGTATGTGGTGACGTCCTTGATCGGCGTCAGCTTCTCGTCGACCGTATAGTTGCTCTTCGTTGCGCTCAGCGGATCCGCCAGTGCACTCTTGCCGCCGGCGATGGCCAAGCCGGCTCCAGCTGCCGCCGCCGTCAGGAACTCCCGGCGCCTGAGATAGATCGAGCGCGGTGTGATCTCGGAGGAGGTGATCTTTGGCGGGCGATAGGAAGGCATGCTATAGTCCTTTCAGCGATCGTAGAGATGATACGACCTCTACGTACGGGACGCACGATTTGTTACGGTCTTACGCCTGTATTTCTTTCGAACGGAAACCAATTTTTTGTGTCTGTCCGTGATCGAAGAAACGGCTTGCTCGCGTGTTCACGTCATTTGGCTGATGAATACGCCCGACAAACGGCCTGAGGCGGCGTTTGCCCTTACGGCGTACCGGATTCGGCCGAGTTGATAGTGACAGTCCGGTGCGATTGGATTAGGACAATTCCAAAAAGCAGGAATGTCGGCGCTCCCTTTGGCGCAAAGCCAGGGCCGGCCGGCGCCTCACAATTTCCGAGACGACGAGGAATACACCATGCCAGCTTATCGTTCCAGAACCACGACTCACGGCCGCAACATGGCGGGCGCGCGCGGCCTTTGGCGCGCGACGGGTATGAAGGACGGCGATTTCGGCAAGCCCATCATTGCGGTGGTCAACTCCTTCACCCAGTTCGTGCCCGGCCATGTTCACCTGAAGGATCTCGGCCAGCTCGTCGCGCGTGAAATCGAAGCTGCCGGCGGTGTTGCCAAGGAATTCAACACCATCGCCGTCGATGACGGTATCGCCATGGGCCATGACGGCATGCTATATTCGCTGCCCTCGCGCGAGCTGATCGCCGACAGCGTCGAATACATGGTCAATGCCCATTGCGCCGACGCGATGGTCTGCATCTCCAACTGCGACAAGATCACCCCCGGCATGCTGATGGCGTCGCTGCGCCTCAATATTCCCACGGTCTTCGTATCCGGCGGCCCGATGGAAGCCGGCAAGGTCGTCATGCATGGCAAGAAGGTCGCGCTCGATCTGGTCGACGCCATGGTTGCTGCTGCCGATGACAAGATCAGCGACGAGGACGTCGCCACCATCGAGCGTTCGGCCTGTCCGACCTGTGGTTCCTGTTCCGGCATGTTTACCGCCAATTCGATGAACTGCCTGACGGAAGCGCTCGGCCTGTCGTTGCCCGGCAACGGCTCGACTCTCGCCACCCATTCGGACCGCAAGGAACTCTTCCTTGAGGCTGGTCGCCGTGTCGTCGCTCTCGCGAAGCGTTATTACGAGCAGGACGATGTCACGGCGCTGCCGCGGACAATCGCCAGCAAGGGTGCGTTCGAGAATGCCATGGCGCTCGACATCGCCATGGGCGGCTCGACCAATACCGTTCTGCATATCCTCGCGGCAGCGCATGAGGGTGAAATCGATTTCACCATGGATGACATCGATCGCCTGTCTCGGCGTGTTCCCTGCCTTTCCAAGGTGGCACCGGCCAAGGCAGACGTTCACATGGAAGACGTGCATCGCGCCGGCGGCATCATGGCGATCCTCGGCGAACTGAACCGTGCCGGGCTGTTGAATGCCGATTTGCCGACCGTCCACGCCCCAACGCTGGGCGAGGCACTGGCGCAATGGGATATTGCGGTGACCGACAACAAGGCGGCTCTGGAGCTCTTCAGCGCGGCCCCTGGCGGTGTCCCAACGCAGGTTGCCTTCAGCCAGAGCGCGCGCTGGGAAGAGCTTGATCTCGATCGTGAAAAGGGCGTCATCCGCGATGCCCAGCATCCATTCTCCAAGGATGGCGGTCTCGCCGTCTTGAAGGGCAATTTGGCGCTCGACGGCTGCATCGTGAAGACGGCCGGCGTCGATGAATCGATCCTGAAGTTCTCCGGTCCTGCCAAGGTCTTCGAAAGCCAGGATTCGGCCGTAAAGGGCATCCTCAGCAACCAGGTCGTGGCCGGCGACGTCGTCGTCATCCGCTACGAAGGTCCGAAGGGCGGCCCCGGCATGCAGGAAATGCTCTATCCGACCAGCTATCTGAAGTCGAAAGGCCTCGGCAAGGCTTGCGCACTGATTACCGACGGCCGCTTCTCCGGCGGCACTTCGGGCCTCTCCATCGGCCACGCCTCACCCGAAGCGGCCAATGGCGGCACGATTGGCCTGGTGCGCGAAGGCGACATGATCGACATCGATATCCCGAATCGCACGATCAGCCTGCGCGTCGATGAGACCGAACTCGCCGCCCGCCGCGAAGCCCAGAACGCCAAGGGCTGGTTCCCGGCCGAAAAGCGCAAGCGCAATGTCACCACGGCGCTGAAGGCCTATGCGGCCTTTGCGACCAGCGCGGACCGCGGCGCCGTCAGGGATCTGGGCGGGAAGTAATAGCCGACCATCTAAAGCAAGCGCAAAACCCCTGATTACAAATCAGGGGTTTTGTCTTTGGGGCGCGATTTTACTTTTAGATCGGCCGATTGATTCTCTTATACGTCTCATCCAGCTCCTTCATCCGCTCCTGATAGGATGACGTCAAACATCCGACATCCGCGCCGCAGGCCTGCCGCTTCTTCAACCAGGCGGACTGCTCATCCTGCAGCGTGCCACGCGAACCCATGGCGAGCAGGCCGGAGAGCAGGTCGAAGGTCGTCACCATCTTCACGTCGGCATCGTTGAGCGCCCTCACATCGCAGATCGTCTTCTCGTCCGGCTGCAGATTCTGCGCGTCGCAATTGAAGCTCGCGGCGCGGGATGTGCCAGTCGTGGCGAGGGTGCCGAGGAGGGTGATGAGGAAGGCCGCTGCCAGGCTGTTTGATCGCATAAGGTTACTCCATTTGCCTATTTCGGAAGTGAAATGCGCAATCACACAGTTTCGTTCATTCCACCTGTTTTTTATGAGCGCGCACGACCATCTATGCTTCATGCTTCCGCCCTCTTTTCTTTCTAGCATCGGGCGCTACAACGTTGTTTCAAGAGCATTAAAAAAGGAAAATTCCATGCAGGTCCTGCTGAAGCGCACTGCCGTTTCGATGATTGCCCTCATCATGGCGATGCCGCTTTCCGCCGCGGCGCAGACTGCGAAGTCGGTGCCGCAGAACCAGATGCAAATGCAGCTGTCGTTCGCGCCGCTGGTGAAGCAGACGGCCGGCGCCGTGGTCAACGTCTATGCCGAGCGGGTGGTACAGCGGCAGTCGCCGTTTGCCGGCGATCCCTTCTTCGAGCAGTTCTTTGGCCAACGCATGCCCAATCGCACCGAGAAGCAATCGTCGCTGGGCTCCGGCGTCATCGTCGAAGCAAACGGCACCGTTATCACCAATAATCACGTTGTCGATGGCGCCGATGATATCAAGATCGCGCTGTCGGACGGCCGCGAATTTCCTTGCAAGGTCATCCTGAAAGATGACCGCGTCGATCTCGCCGTGCTGAAGATCCAGTCGAAGAACGAGACCTTCCCGATCCTGCCGCTCGGCAATTCCGATGGCGTTGAAGTCGGCGATCTCGTCCTGGCGATCGGCAACCCCTTCGGTGTCGGCCAGACGGTGACGAGCGGTATCGTCTCGGCGCTCGCCCGCAACCAGGTGAAGAACGAGGTCGGCTTCTTCATCCAGACCGACGCCTCGATCAATCCCGGCAATTCCGGCGGTGCGCTTGCGAACATGAACGGCGAGCTGATCGGTCTCAACACGGCGATCTTCTCGCAGGGCGGCGGCTCCAACGGTATCGGCTTTGCCATTCCCGCCAATCTGGTCAAGGTTTTCCTCGCTGCCGCTGATCGTGGCGACAAGACTTTCGACCGGCCCTATATCGGCGCCTCCTTTGAACCGGTGACCTCGGACGTTGCCGAAGCACTCGGCCTCGACAAGGTGCGTGGTGCGCTGGTGACCAAGGTGATTGACGGTGGGCCGGCGGCGAAGGCCGGTCTGAAGCCGGGCGAAGTCGTCACTGCCCTCAACAATATCCCGGTCGAGCATCCGGACGCATTGGGCTACCGTCTGACGACGGCCGGCCTCGGCGCCACCGTGACCTTGACGGTTCTGGATGGCGGCAAGGAACATCAGGCCAGCATGACGCTGGCCGCCGCACCGGAAACCACGCCACGCGAGGAAAAGCTCATTGAGGGCAACAATCCCTTCGCGGGCGTGACGGTTGCCAATCTCTCGCCGCGTGTCGCCGATGAGCTGCACCTGGCGCCGGATACGGCCGGTGTCGTGGTCGAGAGCCTGAAGGCAAATTCGCCGGCCGATCGCGTTGGTTTCGCGCCGAAGGATATCATTATTTCCGTCAACGGCGTCGCCATCACCACGACCGACGTGTTACAGCAGGCCGTTAGCGGCAATCCAAGCTTCTGGCGCGTCGAGATCGAACGCGACGGCCAGCGCATACGGCAATTCTTCCGATGAGTGATGACCTGTTTGCACCGAAGATACCGGAGGGGGTCGCCAGCAAGCGGCCTCTTGCCGATCGTCTGCGGCCGCAAACTCTGGCTGATGTCACCGGTCAGTCACACCTGACCGGTGAGGATGGCGCGTTGCGGCGGATGATCGAGTCCGGCTCGCTCGGCTCGATGATCTTCTGGGGGCCGCCCGGCACCGGCAAGACGACGGTGGCGCGGCTGCTGTCGGGCGAGGCGGGTCTGGCTTTCGAGCAGATCTCGGCAATCTTCTCCGGCGTCGCGGATCTCAAGAAGGTGTTTGAGACCGCGCGCCTGCGCCGCATGGATGGCCGCCAGACGCTGTTGTTCGTCGACGAGATCCATCGCTTCAACCGCGCCCAGCAGGATAGCTTCCTGCCCGTCATGGAGGACGGAACCGTTATTCTGGTCGGCGCCACGACCGAGAACCCGTCCTTCGAACTCAACGCCGCTCTTCTGTCCCGCGCCCGCGTCCTGACGTTTCGCTCGCACGACGAGGAAAGTCTGGCGGAGTTGCTGAGCCGCGCCGAAAAGACGGAAGGCAAGCCGCTGCCGCTGACCGAGGATGCCCGCGCCAGCCTGATCCGCATGGCGGATGGCGACGGCCGCTCCGTGCTGACGCTGGCGGAAGAAGTCTGGCGCGGCGCCCGCAAGGATGAGCTTTTCGATCCGGACGCGCTGGTGAAGATCGTGCAGCGCCGTGCGCCGGTCTACGACAAGGCGCAGGATGGCCATTACAATCTGATATCGGCGCTGCATAAGTCCGTGCGCGGCTCCGATCCCGATGCGGCGCTTTACTATCTCGCCCGCATGTTCGATGCCGGTGAAGATCCGCTTTATCTCGGACGACGGCTGGTGCGGATGGCGGTGGAGGATATCGGGCTTGCCGATCCGCAGGCGCTGGTGATCTGCAACGCCGCCAAGGACTCCTATGATTATCTGGGCTCACCGGAGGGAGAGTTGGCGCTGGCGCAAGCCTGCGTCTATCTCGCCACCGCCCCGAAATCGAATGCCCTCTACACGGCCTTCAAGGCTGCGACGCAGGCGGCCAAGGAAAATGGTTCGCTGCTGCCACCCAAACAGATCCTCAATGCGCCGACGAAGCTGATGCGTACCGAGGGCTATGGCGACGGCTATCGCTACGATCATGACGAGCCCGATGCCTTTTCAGGCCAGAACTATTTTCCGGAAAAGATGGGTCGCCAGACCTTCTACGATCCGCCGGAGCGCGGCTTCGAGCGCGAGATTCGCAAGCGGCTGGACTGGTGGGCGAAGCTGCGCAAGGAGCGCGGCGAACGGTAGAGCAGACTGTCGCCTGTTGGTGACCGTCTATGATGCAGTCTTTTGCATGCGCGGCGCGGGCGTCTTGTCGATCATCTTGACGCTAGATTCCGCTAGGCCGTTATGACCTTCCATGTCGACAACCAGATGCCAATGGCCGGTTTCGGGAATGGTCAGGCGGATCGGTGATTTTTTGGCAACGCCGCCGAGGAACTGGTGCTTCAGGGTTTCCGTAAAGCGCTCGAAATTCGAACCGTTCATCAGCCGGACATTGGCGATGGCCGACAGCGTGATCTCGATCACGATTCCGGCACGCTGCTCCTTGAGATCGTAATGGCTATAACGGAAGGCAGGCTTCGACATTGCGCTTTCACTCTGATGGCACCCGGCCGCTATTTTACCCAAGCGTGGGTTAAAGAAGCGTTGGGCCGGGTGCGCGAGGCGCTCGAAGAGTATCTCGAACTATCCCGTCTTAATGCAGGTTAGAGAAGGGTATGACGAGGCCGTTGAGATCGAGAAACGAGCCTTCCGGCGCGCGGCAGATATCGGCCGGATTATGGTTGCATTCTTCCGCCGCGAAATGCAGCGCTGCCGCTTCATTGGCGAACAGGCCGCCGACGAGGCCCTGCCGGTCCTGGACGATCCAGGCGCCGCACCGGTCGCGGCCGACGGTAAAGCGGGCTGGTGCCGGGGAAGCGGCCATATGAGCCGTGCGGCGCTGGATATGCTGTGCGTTTGCCATGGTTTTCTCTCGTAAATTCGCTTGGATAGGCTCAGTTGACAGCCCAGTGCATCAGCACCTGGACGACGCCGGCGGCGAGAACGACGAGGGCAAGCCGCGGCGCGATGGCGAGAAGGCCGTCTTGCAGTGCATGCGGACGGGCCGGGCGCATGGCCCTGGCAGCAGTCCGAGGGCGTTGAAGCGGATCGGCGGCACCGCCGTATTCCATGTAGCGTGACATCATAGTTCCTTTCCAAGTGTCACCGGCGCTGCTGTCGATCCTGATCGACGCGAGCGCCACATAACCAAATCTATGAGCAATGCGGTATGATTTCCATTTGGCAGGAAAGACTAAAATATAAAAATCTCATAGGGATAGAGCGCTTTTATAAACCCAGCCGGAATGCCAGCGGCGCGGGAGCGCGGTGATCGCAATCCAGTCGAAGCGAAGCAATAGCCGTCTGGATTGCTGCATCCGTCTCCGCCTCGACGCCGGTTAGCGGTAGGCGCACATCGGGGTTCATGCCCTTCATCAAGGCCAGGGCATGTTTCACCGTCGCCGGTTCGCTTTCGCGTGCCAGTGCTTTGAACAACAGCCGCAGCCGGTCATCGATCGACCGCGCCGCCGCCAGATGGTCACATCCGGCCGACATCTGCATCGAATGGAAAAGCCGCGGCACGATATTGGCGGCGCTGGAAAACGTCCCGCGTCCACCGGCAAGGGTGAAGGCGAGCGCCGTCGCATCCTTTGTCGAATAAAGCCCGGTCCCGTCCGGCAGCAACGGCCGCCAGGCGCCGATACGTGTGACATCGCCGCTGCCGTCGGCAATGCCGATGACGGAGGGGATTTCCGCCAGCCGCGCGACCGTCGTCGGCGTCAGATCGACGGCGGTATGGGAGGGAAGGTTATGGATGATCAGCGGCAGGTCGGTGCTTTCCGCCAGCCGCTCGAAGTGATGGATAATGCCCTTCTGGGTCGGCTTGGAATAGTAAGGAAGAGTGACGAAGGCGGCGTCGGCGCCAAGCTTTTCAGCTTGCAACGTCTCCTTGATGGTCGTTGCCGTATCGTTGGTGCCCGTGGCGACGATGACGGGAACTCGTCCCTCCGCCAGTTCGACGCAGACCTCTATGATCCGCGCCCGCTCGGCTTCGTCCAGCACCGGGCCTTCGCCGGTCAGCGAACAGGCGAGCAGCCCGTCGATGCCGCTCAGCAATTGCCACTCCACATGCGCCATCAGCCCGACACTGTCGAGCGCGCCGTCGCGAAACGGCGTTAGGAGCGCGGTGATCGCGCCGCCAATGCGCCTTTGCAAGGCTGTTTTCGTCATGATCCCGTGGCCGCTTAGAGGTAATGCAGCACGATGAAGAACTCGAGGGCGCCTAGCAGCAGCCCGAAGGCAAACATCGCATAGAAGGTGCGCTTCTCGCGGACCTGCCGGTTACGGAGCCGGCGTTTCGGCTGGACCTTACCGGCAGGGACGGAGGCGGCAATGCGATGGTGTCTCTTGTCGCTGTCGTGGACAAGGAAGCGGATGGACTCGGTCAGGTTGGGTGAATGTGTGTCAAGCATGGTGTCTACCTCTGCATTCGACCCGGATGGTAACGCCGGGCGGCATAGGAAATCCATTCGCGGCGAGAGGCGAAGAAATAAGTGGGATATAAAGATGCGGGTGGTGGGAAGTGAGGTTGATCTCGCTGGCCAGCCCTCGTGGTTCGAGGCCTTGCCGCCATCGCTACGCTACGGCGTCACAACGCCTCACCATGACGACTGGAATTAGCTTGCGCGGATAACAAGGATCAGCCTCACGCTCAGGTGGAAGCCCTGAACTTGTCGAAGGGTGACCCTCGAAGCGCGAGGGCGGGTGATGGTTACTCCGCCGCCAGCAAGTTCTGCCGGTCCAATTGCGTCACCAGCGCCAGGATCGTCGCCGAGGTTGGCGTCGCCACGCCTGTTAGCTTGCCAAGCGAAACGACCGCACCGACGAGGGGCGTGATTTCCAGCGCCTTGCCGGCGAGCAGATCCTGCAGCATGGAGGTGCGCACCGGGCCGATGCGGCGAGAGCGTTCCAGGCGCTCCTCGATGGAGATTGCCAGGCGTGATCCAAGGGCTTCCGCCACGGACTTCACCTCGTTCATCACCTGGCCCACCATGGCCGCTAGAGCGGGGTCGGCCATGATTTCCGACATCCGCGCCTTGGTCAGCGCGCTGATCGGATTGAAGGCGGCGTTGCCCATCAGTTTGCTCCAGATCTCGTCGCGGATGCGCGGCGAGATCGAAACGTTGATACCTGCCTGCGTCAGCAGGGCTGCAATCGCTTCGATGTCGCCCGACGTCTCGCCGGAGGGCTCGCCGAGAACGAAATAGCCGTTGTTGCTAAGCTCGATTTCGCCGGGATTGATGACCTCGGCGCCCTGATAGGCGACACAGCCGATGATGCGTTCAGGTCCGATCAACCGCCAGAGATCGCCGTTCGGATCGAGCTCCTCCATCTGGCGCTCGGCATGGCCGCTTTGTCGGTCCCGGTGAAAATACCACCAGGGTATGCCATTCAGGATCATCACGACACGCGTGCCGGGGTGCAGCAGTTTGGCGATGCCGGGCACCGCGGCGGCGAGCTGGTGGCCCTTAAGTCCCGTGATCACCAGGTCCTGCGGCGGCAACTCCGCAGCATCGTCGGTCGCCGTCACTTGTGCGACGAGCGGGCTATCCGCCCCGGCCTCCCAGAGACGGATGCCCTGCGTACGAATGCCATCCAGATGCGCGCCACGCGCAACGACGGAAATGCGTGCCTGTTCCCCAAGCCCTAAAGCCAGTTTCGCCGCAAATGCTCCGCCAAGTGCGCCGGCGCCGTAGATACAGATATTCTTGAGGGAAGGGGGTGTCATGGCCTTGATCTCCGGCTCTGTCGTGATTGGAGCAAATTAGGCGATCTTGATGATTTGGCGAGCTGTTTATTGAGACAGGTGACAAAAATCGGGGACTTTGCCGCCAGCCACAGGAGCTTCTGGTGTGGCATTGTCTTTTCGGGCTATTCTTTACCACAATCCCATTTTAACCTCGCGGATACTGCTCTGGACCAGGGACAACCGGTGCGGTATCGGTCTATCACTCGTCCTTCTAAAGTTGATGGTTTCGCCTGGGGAAGATCATTGCGTTTCGAAGCCTTAAACCGCCTCTGGGAGACCGTTCGGGAGACCAGCCATGATTTTCGGGCCTCGACCGATGTGTTTCCCGTCGTCGATATCGAGAAGCTGAGCACCACGCTCAGCCTGAAGGAGAAGGGTGCGGCTGCCGGCGGGCTCAACCGGCCGGGGTCGGGCGCGCAATCCCTCGACGAGACCGAACAGAATGTAATCGCCTGGGTCGAGGCGGAGAAGAAGAGCTCGTATCAGGTCCTCGAGGACCAGTTCCAGACCTTCGACAGCCGTCTGCGCAATCTCGATTTCGAAGGGCAGTTCGGCCTGATCCGGCAGGCGAATGCGTCGAGCATTTCGGATTTCAAGGCGGAGGTTGCGAGTGGGGTCGATGAGCTGCATGGTCTGCGCCGCAAACTGAAGACCGCCGAGGATGAAATGGTGGATTTCAAATCCCGGCACAGACTGCAGCGTGCAGCGAAGATCTCCGGCAAGGCTGCCTGGGGTTTCAAGATAGCGCTGATCGTCTTCCTCATCCTCGTCGAAATGGTGATGAACGGCAGTTTCCTGGCTAAGGGAAGCGAGCAGGGTGTCGTCGGCGGCGTGACGGAGGCCGCGGCCTTCGCCTTCCTGAACATCGGCGCGGCATTGATGTTTTCCTTCTTCTGCGTTCGTTTCCTCGTGCACAGGTCGTTTTTTCTGAAGCTGCTCGGCTTGCTCGGTCTGGTGGCCTATGTCGTGGTGGCACTGGCAATCAACATCGCTTTGGCGCATTATCGCGAAGTGTCGGCAACCATTCTCTCCGGCGCCGGCGTAGAGGTGATGCAGCGGCTGAAGACGGCGCCGCTTGGCCTGCAGGAGCTGAATTCCTGGATGCTGTTTGCCGTCGGCCTGATGTTTTCGCTCTTCGCCTTTATCGACGGCTGCTATCTCACCGATCCCTATCCGGGCTTTGCCGGCGTGCAGAAGCGCCTCGATGCGGCGAGAAGCAGCTATATCGACCGCAAGCTCGATTTGATCGATGATCTCAGGGAGATCCGCGACGAGCACAACAGCAAGATCGAGGCGATCATTCGCGATCTCAGCATGCGCCGTCAGGAGACCGCCGCGATCGTCGCCCACCGCGCCCGAACGGCCGGTCTCTTCGCCGAACATCAAAATCATCTCGAGCGTACCGCCAACACGCTTCTGACCGTCTATCGCGAGGCCAATAGAGGTGCGCGCACGGAGCCGGAACCGGCCTATTTCGCTTCCCGCTACCAGCTCGAGCGGTTGGTGCCGGTGCTGCACAGCAATGAGGAATGGGATGACAAGCTGCTTGGCGAACGCATCCAGAGTGCGCAGGCCGAATTGAGCGAACAGATCAAGCGGATCGGCGACGAATTCGAGAGCGCCATCGAGAAGTATCACAAGCTCGACAATCTTTTCCCGGAGAGCACCATTGGCGCGACGCAAGCGGCGTAGCCGGGGCGGCAGCTCGGCGGGTCTGATCATCGCGACGGTTTGCCTTGCCGTCCTGTCGCTCGGCATCGTCGGTGCCTATGGCTGGCTGCGCTACAAGGCGAATGCCAATGTCGCGGTCGATCAGGCATCGCTTTGCCCGGTGGACGGACCGAAGTCGGAAACGGCAATCCTGCTCGACGTCACCGATCCGATCTCGGACACGACGGCGCTCGATCTGCGCAACCAGTTCCAGAAGATCATCGCCGATGTGCCTGTCGGCGGCGCGATCGACATCTACGCGCTGACGGCGAAGGAGGGCGAGCTCATCCAGACCTTCCACGGCTGCAATCCCGGAAGCGGCGCCAACGTCGATGAATGGACCAGCAATCCGCGGCTGGCGCAAGCGCGCTGGGAAAAGGGGTTCCAGAAGCCGCTTGCCGATATCGCCGGCAAGCTGAGCGTCGGTGAGGCGGGCAAGCTATCGCCGATCATGGCCGCGATCCAGAAGATCAATCTGGAGGTCTTCGCGAGCGCGGTCCCCGGCACGCCGAAGCATCTCTACATCGCCTCCGACATGCTGGAGCACACCGACGCCTTCTCGAACTATCGCGACGGCGCCTCCTACCAGAAATTCCTGACGAGCCCGGCACACGACAAGTATCGGACGTCACTGGATGGTGTCATGATCAGGATCCTCGCCTTTCAAAGGCCGAATACGAAGTTCGGCATGGAGGATCTTGCGAATTTCTGGGCGCAGTGGATCAAGAACAATAATGGCTATTTCGACGGCTTCGTCCGATTGGAGGGGATACGCTGATGGCCGATGGTGAGGCAAGATTTGCCATGCGCGACTACGGGCCGATGGTCCTCTTCGCCTCCACCACCATCGGCGGCATGATCTTCATCTGGACCTCGAAGCTTTTGGACTGGCCGCTGCCTGTCGTCACCGGCGTGCCGCTGCTGCTGATGGCGATCTATTTCGTGGCGTCGCTGGCCTTCGCGGGGTTCCGCCTCCACAACGAGCAGACGGGCGACAATCTTTATTACATGGGCTTCCTATTCACCCTGTCGAGCCTTGGCGTCTCGCTCTATCTCTTCGCTGGCGAGACCTCGATCGAGACGATCGTCCGCAATTTCGGCATCGCCGTCACCTCGACCATCGCCGGCGTGACGCTGCGCATTCTCTTCAACCAGATGCGGCGCGATCCGATCGATATCGAGCGCAGTACCCGCCATGAGCTGGCCGAGATGACGCGGCGTGTGCGTACGGAGCTTGATGCTTCCTCGCGTGAGTTTTCCCACTATCGGCGCGTCAGCCAGCAAATGTTGTCGGAGGGGTTCGAGGAGATTGCGCATCAGGCCGAGCGCAACGGCGAGGAAATCCAGAAGATCCTCGAGGTCCTGGCGAAACAAGCGGTCAAGCCGATCAACGAAGCTGCGGCGCAACTGACGGAAACCACATCGCAGCTTTCCGAGATCATCGGCAAATTCGGCACCGCCGTCGAAACCGTCGGGAAGAAGCTCGAGGATATCCGCGCGCCGGAAGACGTGGTCCGGGCCGAGCTTGCTCCGGCGATTGCCGCCATCAAGGACTTGGCCGAGGCACAGCTGCAGCCGCTGCGGAACATCGAACAGACGCTGAACCGGATCGCGGATCTGCCGGGACGACCACTATCGCCTGAACTTAAATTGGTTGATCCACATCCGCAGAGATCATCCGGTGCCGAGGTTCCGCTGGTGCATGAGGATGCGCTCGTCGAGAGGGCGGGGCGCAAACGCCGGTGGCATCTATGGTGACACGCGCCACGGACACTAGGCCGAAGCTGGAACACAAGGGCTATAATCGCGGCCTGATCCTCGGCTTGACCATGGCTGAATCCATGCTGCTCCTGGTCTTTTGCCTGCTGCTGGTTGCGGCGGCGATGATTTCGCAGGAGAGGAGCCATCGCTATGAAGCCGAGCGTAAGCTGAAGGAGGCGGAGCAACAGCTTGTTCTTCTGGAGCAGAAACGGTCCGAGCAAAGTTGGCTTATCGTGCAACTCCAAAGGCAGCTCAAATCCGGCGACCTTTCGCCGGCGGACCAGGCAAAGCTGGAGAAGGAATGGCGCGAGCTGGTGCTGGCGCGCGAGACCCTTGATAGTCTCAACAAGGAGGGGACGACATCGCAGGATCTGCGCGAGCTTGCCAAGATTGCCGAGGTGCTGAAACAGCATAATGTCGATCTTGCCGAAGCGCCCGATGCGGTCGACAAACTTCTGGCCGGCGGCCTTGGGGGAAGCGCCCCGCATGAGTGGCCGCCGATTATCAATCTCGACGATGTCAGGACGAATTACTTCCAGTCGGGCAGCACCGAATTGACCAAGAATTTCGTGCAGCTGCTCGACACCACGGTCGCCAATGAGATCGCCGACAATCTCAGCGTCTATGAGGCCAACATTGTCGAGGTGATCGGCCATACGGACGAACAGCCTGTCTCGCGGAGGATCTCCAATCTCGACGACACGTTGATCGGCGCCATGGATGGCAGGCTGCCGATATCGGCCGTCGAGCCGGCCGACAATGCCGGGCTGGGTCTGGCCCGCGCCATCGCCGTCGCCAATGTTCTGAAAGCCAATCCCAAGCTGAAGAACGCCACGATCCTGCCGATGTCGGCCGCTCAGCTGATCCTGCCCGGCGATACGATCTCGGCGGGGCAGGCGGGTGCCGTCGAAACCCGCCGCCGCATCGAAATCCGCGTCCGTGGCAGAACGACGCCTGTCGCGGTGGTCGACGGGTCAACGCCTCTCCCCGCCAGCGTCAGCACACACTAAGCAACCTTCGCCGCGACACTCTCGGCTCTTATGCCTCAGCCATGCAGGCCGGGCGCCTCATGGCCGGTGCGTGCCACATATTCTGTATAGCCGCCGCCATATTGATGGACACCTTCGGGCGTCAGCTCCAGCACGCGGTTGGAGAGCGCCGCGAGGAAATGCCGGTCATGCGAGACGAACAGCATGGTGCCCTCATATTGCGACAGCGCCTTGATGAGCATTTCCTTGGTGTCGAGGTCCAGATGGTTCGTCGGCTCGTCAAGCACGAGGAGATTCGGCGGGTTGAAGAGCATGATCGCCATGACCAGCCGCGCCTTCTCGCCGCCCGACAAGACGCGACACTTCTTCTCGACATCGTCGCCCGAGAACCCGAAGCATCCGGCGAGCGCGCGCAGCGACCCTTGGCCTGCTTGCGGGAAGTCGTGTTCGAGCTGCTGGAATACGGTGCGTTCGCCGTCGAGCAGATCCATGGCGTGCTGGGCGAAATAACCCATCTTGACGCTGGCGCCGAGCGCGACGCTGCCTTCGTCTGGTGTCGTCGAGCCCGCAACCAGCTTCAGCAGGGTGGACTTGCCGGCACCGTTGATGCCCATGATGCACCAGCGCTCCTTGCGCCGCACCATGAAGTCCAGCCCTTCATAGATGACCCGGCTGCCGTATTTCTTGTGGACGTTCTTCAGGTTGACCACGTCTTCGCCGGAGCGCGGCGCCGGCTGGAATTCGAAGGCGACCGTCTGGCGGCGCTTCGGTGGCTCCACCCGATCGATCTTTTCGAGCTTCTTGACGCGGCTCTGTACCTGCGAAGCGTGCGAGGCACGCGCCTTGAAGCGCTCGATGAACTTGATTTCCTTGGCGAGCATCGCCTGCTGACGCTCGAATTGCGCCTGCTGCTGCTTCTCGTTCTGCGCCCGCTGCTGTTCGTAGAACTCGTAGTCGCCCGAATAGCTGTTCAGCGAACCGCCATCGATCTCGATGATCTTGGTGACGATGCGGTTCATGAACTCGCGGTCGTGCGAGGTCATCAGCAATGCGCCTTCATAACCCTTCAGGAATTCTTCGAGCCAGATGAGGCTTTCGAGATCCAGATGGTTGCTCGGCTCGTCGAGCAGCATGACATCGGGGCGCATGAGGAGAATGCGGGCGAGCGCCACGCGCATCTTCCAGCCGCCCGACAGCGCGCCGACATCGCCATCCATCATTTCCTCTGTGAAGCTCAGGCCCGCCAGGACCTCGCGGGCGCGGCCTTCCAGAGCATAGCCGTCCAATTCCTCGTAGCGCGCCTGCACTTCGCCGTAGCGCTCTATAATCTTGTCCATGTTGTCGGCCTGATCGGGATCGACCATGGCGGCCTCAAGATCGCGCAGTTCGGCGGCAACGATGCTGACCGGACCTGCGCCCTCCATCACCTCGGAGACGGCGCTGCGGCCCTCCATCTCTCCGACATCCTGGTTGAAGTAGCCGATGGTGACGCCCTTGTCGGCGGAGACTTGCCCTTCGTCGGGCAGCTCCTGTCCGGTGATCATCCGGAACAGCGTCGTCTTGCCGGCCCCGTTGGGGCCGACCAATCCGACGCTCTCGCCCCTGTTAAGCGCCGCGGACGCCTCGATAAAGAGGATACGGTGGCTGTTCTGCTTGCTGATATTTTCGATACGGATCATATTGTCTACGCGGGGCCTGAAGAGAGAGATTTTGGCGCCCTTATGCCACGTGTCTCTCGGTCTGTCCCAGGTTTTCAGCCATCCGATCCGTCGAAAATCGCCATCGATACGAGAAGAGCACAGTCGGCCGGGCCGCTGTTATGCAGCCTCGGTCTTTTCGGGTGACAGCAGAAGTTTGTCGATCCGCCTGCCGTCGAGGTCGATGACTTCGAAGCGCCAGCCGTTCCTGCTGAAGCTTTCCCCGAGTTCCGGAAGGTGTTTCAGCTCCTCAAGGACCAGGCCCGCGACGGTCTGGTACTCGGCATCCTCGTCCAGCGGGATGTTCATGAACTCAGAGAATTCATCGATCGGCATCCATCCGGAGACGAGATAGGAGCCGTCGTCGCGGCGGACGATCGCCGGTTCTTCGCCGTGCTCGGTCTGGAACACGCCCATGATGGCTTCCATGATATCGCCGGAGGTGACGACACCTTCGAAATGTCCATATTCGTCGAAGACGAGAACCATGTCGGTAGGGGACGTACGGATCATCTGGATGACGGTGTTGGCTGTGGCAAGGTCCGACACGACCGGAACCTCGCGCGTCAGCGCCTTGATATCGGCGCGGCCGTCGGTGGACATCGCGTCGTAATAATCCTTGACGAACAGAACGCCCAGAACCTCGTCGGAACTTCCCCTGCGTACTGGAAGCTGCGAACGGTTGGTGCGATGAAGCTGCGCGCGTATCTCTTCCGCACTGTCGTCGACGTCGATCAGCTCGACCTCGCGCCTGGGGGTCATCAGCGCCCGGGCGGTCCGGTCCGCCAGCCGCATGACGCCCGAAATCATTGCGGACTCTTCACTCTCGATCACGCCGGCGCTCTGCGCCTCGGCAAGAATGGTCTTGATCTCTTCGTCGGTGACACCGTCGCTACCCTTTCCGGATTGCCCGAGAAGGCTGAGCACCAGGCGGCCGGAGGCGTCGAGAAGCCAGACCAGCGGCAGAGCGAGCTTCGACAGAACGGTCATCGCCGGAGCGACCTTGCTTGCGACCGTCTCGGGCGCCCGAAGCGCAATCTGCTTCGGCACAAGTTCGCCGACGATCAGCGAGAGATAGGTGATCGCCACGACGACCGTTCCGACGCCAAGCGCGTCGGCCAATCCCTGGGACATGCCCTGGGCGACCAGCCAGTTCGTGAAGCGGGCGCCGAGAGTCGCGCCCGAGAACGCGCCGGACAGGACGCCGACCAGCGTGATGCCGATCTGGACCGTCGACAGAAAGCGGCCGGGGTGCTCGATCAGCCTGATTGCCAGTCGGGCGCCTCTGCTACCCTGATCCGCAAGAACCTTGAGACGCGCCGGCCGAGCGGAAACCACGGCGAGCTCCGACATTGCCAGGACACCGTTGAGAATGGTCAGCAGGACGACGATTGAAATTTCGAGAAACAAAACCGGCTCTTATAATTGATGAGGATGCCGGTGAAGATATGCGTCAATGACCGGCCGCGCCAGTGGAGGGGTGCGATTAGATTGATCCGGATGCCGCAAGAACCCGGATGTTTGCGCGATCAGACACGGCGCCCACAAAACTTGTTGTGATCCGTCTTTCCGGAAGAACCGCTCAGCCTTGTTTCAGGAGCCTGTTCGAATATGAAGGTAGTCCTGCAGTCGGGGCCTTCTACGAAAGCGATTATCGAATGCCAACAAGCCTATCGAAGATTTCGGCAACCTGCCTCGTTGTTTTTCTCGCCATCACCGCCACTTGCGCCGCCCGGGACATGGTGCGCGTGCCTCCGGGCAACCGCAATTCCGAGCAGCCCGCGATCCCCAGCGCATCGGCGCTGCGCGCCAAGGCCTTCTCCACGACCTATGAGGAGAAATACGAAAAAATCCTCACGGTGCTCCGCCAGGACAAGAGCCTGATGCAGCAGATCAAGAAGGCGGCTGAGACCTATCAGATCGATCCGATCCACATTATCGGCGCCCTTGTCGGCGAGCACACCTACAACATCACGATCGTCGACAGGGTTCAGTCCTACTATGTCAAGGCGCTCGCCTATTCGAAGGCGGACTTCACCTTCAGCTATAAGGGCGTGTCTGTGCAGTCCTTCGTGAAGAGGCCGGAATTTGCGCGTTGCAATGGCTTCACCGGCAGCACCGAGCTTTGGGAATGCCGCGACGAGGCGTGGGACCAGAATTTTCGCGGCAAGACCGTCGACGGCGTCTCGTATGAGAACATGACGTTCCAGCGGGCGTTCTTTCAACCCTTCTATGCCGGGCAGACCTTCGGTCTCGGACAGATCAGCCCGCTAACGGCGCTGGAGGTCACGGATCGGGTCCACGCCACCAGCGGATTGGCGACACTATCGCCGGACGATCCGCAGGCGATCTATCGCGACATCATGGATCCGGCGCGCAGCGTTCTCTACATTGCAGCTATCATCAAGGATGCCATAGAGGCCTACCGGGATCAGGGCTTCGATATCTCCGACAATCCCGGCCTGACCGCGACGCTATACAATGTCGGCCAGCCGCGTCGCCGGGCGCTCGCGCTCCGGCAGGACGCCGATAAGCCCGGTGGTCGCAAGCTGCCGGAGGAGAATTATTACGGCTGGCTGGTCAACGACAAGCTGACAGAGCTTCAGGGCCTGTTGGCCGGGTCATGAATGGCTAAAGGCGGGTGAGGCAGCGATGCCGACCCGCTTTTGCCGTTACAGCCACGAGGAGCCGACCCTCACGATCTCGCACCCTTCCATCCGAGAAGCCGCATCGCATTGGCGGTGACGAGCACTGTGGCGCCGGTATCGGCGAGGATTGCCGGCCAGAGGCCGGTGATGCCGACGACCGTGGTCACCAGGAACACCGCTTTCAGGCCGAGGGCCATGGTGATGTTCTGATGGATATTGCTCATCGTCGTGCGCGACAGCACCACCATGTTGGCGACATCGGTCACGCGGCCATGAAGCGCTGCGGCATCCGCCGTTTCCAGCGCCACGTCGGTGCCGCCGCCCATGGCGATGCCGACATCGGCCGCCGCCAGCGCCGGCGCATCGTTGATGCCGTCTCCGACCTTTGCTACGATCTGCTTTTGCGCCTGCAACTCGCGCACGATGCGCTGTTTGTCCTCGGGCAGGAGCTGGGCGCGGGGCTCGATGCCGAGACCCTTGGCGATGGCCGCAGCCGTCCGTGCATTGTCGCCGGTCAGCATGACGGCGCTGATCCCAGCCGCTCTCAGCGCCTCGATCCCGGCGCGAGCGTCAGCGCGCGGCTCGTCGCGCATGGCGATCAAGCCGGCGATCCTGCTTTCCACGACCAGTACGGAGACGCTCTTGCCGTCGTCGTTCAGGGCCACGATCTGTGCTTCCTGCTCGGACGAAAAGGCTTCGATCTCCCGTGCAGCCTGCGGCGAGAGAAGCGACAAGGATTCGCCGCCGACCCGGCCGCTGACGCCCTTGCCGGGCAGGGCTTTCGCTTCGGCAGCAGGCGGAACCGGGAGCCTGTCAGCCTTTGCCCGCTCCAGGATCGCAAGCGCAAGCGGATGGCTCGAGCCGTTTTCAAGTGCGGCGGCCCTCGACAGCACCTGCGCTTCGGTAAAGGCGAAACCGGCGACGTCAGTCACCTTCGGCTTGCCCTCCGTCAACGTGCCCGTCTTGTCGAAGGCGACCATCGTCACCTTGCCCATGGTCTCCAGCACGGCGCCGCCCTTCAAGAGCAGGCCGTTGCGGGCACCCGCCGAAAGGGCCGCAGCGATGGCTGCCGGCGTCGAGATGACGAGGGCGCAGGGGCAGCCGATCAGCAGGATGGCGAGGCCCTTGTAGACCCATTCCATCCAGCTTGCGCCGGCCACCAGCGGCGGCGTCACCGCAACCAGCGCCGCGACGGCGACGACGCCTGGCGTATAATAGCGCGAGAAACGGTCGATGAAGCGCTCGGTCGGTGCCTTGGACTCCTGGGCTTCCTCGACCAGCTTGACGACACGCGCAATCGTGTTGTCGGCCGCGGCCGCGGTGACTTTGACGCGCAGCACGGCGTCGGTATTGATCGTGCCCGCGAAGACCTTGGCGTCGATACCCTTGCGCACCGGCGTGCTTTCGCCGGTGACAGGCGCTTCATCGATAGCGCTTTCGCCTTCGACGATCACACCATCGGCGGCGATACGGTCGCCGGGGCGAATGAGGATGACAGCGCCGACCTTGAGGCTGTCGGCTTGTACCTCGCGGGTCTGGCCACTCTCCTCGACCAGCGCGGTTTTAGGAACCAGCGTCGCCAGCGACTGGATGCTGGCGCGCGCCTTGCCGGCGGCAACGCCTTCCAGCAACTCGCCCACAAGGAAGAGGAAGACGACCGTTGCCGCTTCTTCGCCGGCATTGATGATGACGGCGCCGATGGCCGCGATGGTCATCAGCATCTCGATGGAAAAGGGCGTGCCCGCCAATGCCGCCATCACAGCGCGGCGCGCGATCGGCACGAGGCCGACCAGCATCGCGACGATGAAGGCATAGGATGCGATCGAGGGAACGAGATGGCCGATCGCATAGGCGGCAACCAGCGCGCCGCCTGACAGGATCGTCAGCCGGCCCTTTTTGCTCGCCCACCATGGGCCGTTCGTCGGCGCATGGTCGTGGCCATGCAGCCCCGTGATTTCCTTCTCGGCGTGCTTGTGATCGGCATGATGATCGGCATGGTCATGCGCTGAATGATCGTGGCCGCTGTGATCATGGGAATGGTCATGATCGCCTTTGCACTGGTGATCATGATCGTCATGCTGATGCTCAGCGGCCGAGGGCGCTGCCTTGCCGGCAAGCGGCGCGACGGAATAGCCGAGGCCGACCACCTTCTTTTCGATGGCGACAAGGTTGCTGGTCTCGTCGTGGCGCACGGTCATCGTGCCGGCGGTCACCGAAACCGAGACATCCTCGACGCCGGGCATGCGCCTGACGGCCGTGTCGATCTTGGCCGCGCATGATGCGCAATCCATCCCGCCAACTCTGTATCGTGTCTGTGTCGCCGCTGCCATGATCCGCTTCCTTGTCAAACCGTGGCATCCTTCCTACATCCTCTAGTGACTAGAGGTGCAAGAGGAAAATTATGAAAAAGATCACGATCGGCGAAGCGGCCCGGCAAAGCGGCGTCAAGGTGCCGACGATCCGCTATTACGAAAGCATCGGTCTTCTGGCTGAACCGGAGCGGAGCGAGGGCAACCAGCGCTCCTACCAGCAGTCGCATCTGCACAGGCTCGCCTTCATCCGCCACGCCCGTGAACTCGGCTTCGAGGTCGACTCCATCCGCACGCTTCTGGCGCTACAGGACGACCCGCACCAATCCTGCGCCTCGGCCGACGCCATCGCCAAGGCTCGCCTGATCGAGGTCGAACAGCGCATCCGCAGCCTGATGGCGCTGAAAGTTGAACTGGAAATGATGGTAAAAGGCTGCGGCCACGGCCGTGTCGATCAATGCCGGGTGATCGAGGTTCTGGCCGATCACGGGGAATGCATGCATCCGCAGCATTGATTGGGGTGGGTGTTGAATTCACCCCATTTCCATCTCGCAGTGCCCCATCGAGCATCATGAAAAGCAATGTTTTTCATTGCCTTTCTCAAGCCGAGACTGATCAGCACCAAGCTGGACAACAGTCAGCCTTCGTTCAAGCGCCTTGTCGAAGCCAGCTGCGTACCATTGCGATGACGCTTCTTTTCATGTCAGCGACCGAGTTTCGAACGGTCTCCACACGATCCATAATCCATTTGAGCCAGCCGTAAGTTAGCAGCTTCTCGCGGCCTGCGTGGAAAAGACGTTCGACCAATAGGAAGCTCATCAGGTATGCCAATGCGATTATGAAGAGTCCGGTGATCACATGACCCCTGGCAATGACGAATAGAGCGTAGATCTTCAGTGGCTCAGCAATCGCAAGCGGGACGACGAACAGAACGAGAATGACGCCTCGTGGCAACGAACCAACAAACTCGCCGAAGTGCACCACGATAGAGAGCGAGGCGAACCAGTTCACGAACGGGCGGTATAATGGTCGGGCGACTTCGCTGATGAGCACGAGCACGGTTATGACGAGCCGCAAGGGCAGCAAAAGGGGTTGCCAGGCAGACCGGCGTCGGTGTTCGATGACCATCTCTGAAAGCCTCATATCGCCATCAACTGGTGGTCAATGGCTGCTTAAATATGTTCGCCTGGGCGCCCTACGATATCTAGCAAACCCTTTGCGGGCAAACGCGAAGCCATGCCACGACGGTGACTTCGGCTTGAACGAGTTTCCGAAAATTACCACGCGCCAACCAGGGAATTGCCGACCAGCGGCACAAGGTTGGTTTTCCCATCTTGATTCCGAACTGTGATCGACGCCTGCATTTTCTTAGGCGACTTCCGAAACCAGTTCGTGGCAACGGTGGCGAGGTCTCCGATCATCGGATGCTTGCGCCAATCCGCGAAACGCTCGGCCGTCGCCTCAGGCTCGGAATGATAGAAAAAATCGCCGGACTGGCCGAGGTCGTTGATAGACGCAGCCATGGATGAAAGCGGGCGCTGAAACATCTTCGAATGGATGAGCAGGCCCGGCGCACTTTCCGAGAACGCCGGGGCCATGAAGTCGATGGCCCAACCGTCCGCTTCGACCCAGCAGTGGAAATTTTCGCCAGCGCCGGAGACATAGCCATCGTCGCGCTGGTCGGCGAAAAGGATGTGTTTTCCGTCAAGATTGTAGGCGGCGAGACCGCCTTTCGGCTTTGCCTTGATCTTGAAATGATGTTCGAGAATGAAGGCTCCGAAGGTGCTGAAATACATTGAAGCCGTGGCGGGATTGGCGTTTTCGTTGATCAGCAGGCTGTTGATGACCCGGTAAATCCGATGGTAGTCGCTTTGCTTGATCAGCATGATCGTTCGCCTTTAAACCCACAATATGGGCCTTCCCGTAAGTGATGGCAGCGGCCATGTAAACGTCAGATGCGACAGATATGGCCTCTATCCTTCGCTCAGGCTCACATTCGATCTTGTGTTGCGACGGACAATCTTAGCCGGCAAGAATTCTGCTTATTGGGTATCGCATATAAGGGCACGCGATTTCAGGTGGTTTCGGCCGCAGTCGAAAGCGCCTCCCCAATGGCATAGAAGTGTCCACCCGCTACATGATGAAGGCTGCGCCATTCCGGACCGGCTGTTTCGAAATGCCAGTGTCCGTCCCGGAACACGCGGTCGTCCGCCCAAGCAGCGGTGACCTCGGCAATGAAGAGGTCGTAGGTGTCCTGAGTATGCGGCTCGCTGACCAGTCTGCAGGCGAGCCAGGCCGAACAGCCTTCAACGAACGGCAGATCCTGTCCGGGCACTTCGAAGATCGAGACACCTGATTTTTGAAGCTTGTCCGGTTCGTCGTACAATGTCCGGGTTCCGACTTCCCGTGTCAGGGCAAGTTGGGCGACCGTCGGAACTTGCACGACGAAAACCCGGCTCGCCTCGATGAGGGAGCGCGTCTGCGCAACCTTGTCGACAACCAGGGTTAGCTTCGGTGGATCGATATCAAGGCCGCAACACCAGGCCACAGCCATGACGTTGTCGATGCCGCCATGTCGTGCGGACAGGAGCACGGTCGGGCCGTGGTTGATTAGACGAAAGGCTTTCTTGAGCTCAACGGGTTTCATATGTTCGTTCATCGGAAGTCCAGATAGATGACGTTGCGAGTGTCGGTGGTTTCCTGCCCGGTACTTATGCCGTTCGGGCGCACGCGAAATGAAATAAGCCGAAACATGCACCAGGACGTTCAAAACAATGAAGAGCGGTAGCGCGCGTCTTACCTCGACAATGAGTTCAATTCCTCTGGTGCAACGAGAATAAGATCCGCACCAGCAAGTTCGAGTTCTTCGCGGTTGCCGTAGCCCCAAAGAACACCGACGGCACGCATCTGGTTTGCGTGGGCTCCGACGATATCAAATTTTCTATCGCCGACCATCAGGCAATCTTGGGCGGCCAGTCCAGTATCCTGCAGAATATGCGCCAGCAGTTCGGGCTTATGGTCCAGACCGGTTCCGGGTACCGAGCCATATATGCCTTGGAAAAGGTCCGATAGTCCGTGATTGTCGAGAATGCGCTGTGCGAATGTTTGCCGTTTGGAAGTTGCGAGAAGGAGGCGGATGCCTTGAGAATGCAGCTCGACGAGTGTTTCCCTGATGCCGGGGTAAAGCTCGCTCAGCAGCAGACCGCGAGTTCCATAGTCGGCTCGGTAGGCGTCGACCGCTTCCGCGACACGATCATCGCCGAATGAGCTGAGAAGATACCGCATCACGTCTTCGATCGGCGGCCCAATGATCGAGCGGATATCCATCTCGGGGTCCGTTTCATGGCCAAGAGCCCGCAATGCCGCGCGGCAGCTTGAAAGGATACCTGGTTGGGAATCGACCAATGTTCCGTCGAGATCGAGGAGGAGGTTGGAAGCGGTGTAGGACACGGGAATCTCACTTTCTCTATCGATGGTCGAAAACAGAGCCATTTATAAACAGCCTCGCAATGATTGCGGCAAAAGGTTCGCTCTAACGAATGAAAGCGGCCTTTCGGCCGCTCTCTGACATTTCTAACAGAACAGAATGCGCGGAAACCTGGGCACAATCACTTTGTGACAAACCCAAGCAAGCCCGCCCACCTTTGATCAGCTGCACCCACTCGTGCTGCCGCATGTGTCGCACTTCTCGCAAGTTCCATTCCGGACCATCGTGAAGTTCTGGCATTCGGTGCACATATTGCCGGTGTAGCCCTGCATGATGGAGCGGGCGCGGCGTTCGGATTCCAGCTTCTTGGCGTCGGCCTTGGCCGCTGCCGCGTCGTCTGCCGCCTTGTCGGTGAAGAGGCCGGTTTCTTCTGCCACTTCCTCGGCGATCTCTTCGGCCAGTTCCTTGGCGCGTTCCTCATAGTCGCGCTTGAAGGCGACGACTTCCGAGGTGGAGATGGCGCTCGTCGGTTCCAGCTTGCGCACGGCATTGCCGGAGAAAGCGGAGATCGTCGAGACCGATGCGGCGCGGGCAGGGGCGGCGGAGGCCGAACCCTTGACCTCGGCTGCCGGGCGCTCGCCCGAAGTCGGCACCAGCGTCGGCTTGTAGCCGCGGGTCAGGCCCTTGGAGAACACATCGGCCTTGCCTTCCGAAATACCGCGGCCGAGCGCCGTGGCGTTGAAGTCCGAGGTGTCGACATGGGCGAGATCATGGCGGCCGAGATAGGAGATGGCCAGTTCACGGAATACGTAGTCGAGGATCGACGTGGCATTCTTGATCGCGTCGTTGCCGGTGACGATGCCGGCCGGCTCGAACTTGGTGAAGGTGAAGGCGTCGACATATTCCTCGAGCGGCACGCCATATTGCAGGCCGAGCGAGACGGAGATGGCGAAGTTGTTGATGAAGGCGCGCAGAGCCGAGCCTTCCTTGTTCATGTCAAGGAAGATTTCGCCGAGGCGGCCGTCGTCATATTCGCCGGTGCGCAGGAAGATGGTGTGTCCGCCGATCTTGGCCTTCTGGGTGTAACCCTTGCGGCGACCCGGGAGTTTTTCCTGGCTGCGGACGACCTTCTCGATGATGCGCTCGACGATCTTCTCGGTGATGGTGACGGCCTGGGCGGCAGCCGGAGCCTGCAGGAATTCCTCCAGTGCATCCTCGTCATCCTCGTCTTCGATCAGCGAGGAGTTCAGCGGCTGGCTGAGCTTGGAGCCGTCGCGATAGAGCGCGTTCGCCTTCAGGCCGAGCTTCCAGGAGAGCATGTAGGCGTTCTTGCAATCCTCGACGGTTGCTTCGTTGGCCATGTTGATCGTCTTGGAGATAGCACCCGAGATGAAGGGCTGGGCAGCCGCCATCATGCGGATGTGGCTTTCGACCGAGAGGTAACGCTTGCCGATCTTGCCGCAGGGATTGGCGCAATCGAAGACGGCGAGGTGTTCGTTCTTGAGGAACGGCGCGCCTTCCAGCGTCATCGCACCGCAGACGTGGATGTTCGCGGCCTCGATGTCCTTCTTGGAGAAGCCGAGATGGTCGAGCAGGTTGAAGCTGATGTCTGCCATCTGCTCGTCGGAAACCTTCAGCGTGCCCTTGAGGAAGTCGGCGCCGAGGGTCCACTGGTTGAAGACGAACTTGATGTCGAAGGCGCTCTTCAGCGCGGCGTTGACGGCCTCCACCTTCTCGTCGGTGAAGCCCTTGGCCTTCAGCGTCGAGGGGTTGATGGCCGGCGCCTGGTTCAGGTTGCCATGGCCGACGGCGTAGGCTTCGATCTCGGCAAGCTGGCTTTCGCTATAGCCGAGCGCCCGCAATGCTTCCGGAACGGCGCGGTTGATGATCTTGAAGTAGCCGCCGCCGGCGAGCTTCTTGAACTTCACGAGGGCGAAGTCAGGCTCGATGCCAGTGGTGTCGCAATCCATGACGAGGCCGATCGTGCCGGTCGGCGCGATGACGGTTGCCTGGGCATTGCGGTAGCCGTGCTTTTCGCCGAGTGCCAGCGCCTTGTCCCAGGCAGCCTTGGCATGGGCAACGAGATCCTGGTCCGGATTTTCGGAATGGATCAGCGCTACCGGGTTGACCGCCAGGCCTTCATAGCCCGAGGTCTCGCCATAGGCGGCGCGGCGGTGGTTGCGGATGACGCGCAGCATGTTCTCGCGGTTCGGCTTGAACATCGGGAACGTCCCGAGTTCGGAAGCCATTTCGGCCGAGGTGGCATAGGAGATGCCGGTCATGATCGCGGTCAGCGAGCCGGCGATGGCGCGGGCTTCGTCCGAGTCATAGGGAATGCCGGAGGACATCAGCAGGCCGCCGATATTGGCGTAGCCGAGGCCGAGCGTGCGGTATTCGTAGGAGAGTTCGGCAATGCGGCGCGACGGGAACTGCGCCATCATCACGGATACTTCGAGAACGACGGTCCAGAGGCGGACAGCATGCTCGTAGTCGGCGATGTTGATGCGCTTCGTCGCTGCATCCTTGAACGTCATCAGGTTCAGCGAAGCAAGGTTGCAGGCGGTGTCGTCGAGGAACATGTATTCCGAGCACGGATTGGATGCGCGGATCGGGCCGGCAGCCGGGCTGGTGTGCCAGTCGTTCATCGTCGTGTTGAAGTGCAGCCCCGGATCGGCCGATGCCCAGGCGGCGTAGGAGATGGATTCCCAGAGATCGCGTGCCTTCAG
The DNA here is from genome assembly GCF_041355235.1 of Rhizobium sp. RCC_161_2. Classification (NCBI taxonomy): domain Bacteria; kingdom Pseudomonadati; phylum Pseudomonadota; class Alphaproteobacteria; order Hyphomicrobiales; family Rhizobiaceae; genus Rhizobium; species Rhizobium sp. RCC_161_2. The sequence continues at coordinate 48,175 of NZ_JBFUPL010000020.1, forward strand.
CGTCTTGATGACCTTGCCATCTTTGCGGGCGGTCAGGTGCCAGTCGGCATCGTTCTCGACAGCGCGCAGGAACTCGTCCTTGATCGAGACGGAGTTGTTCGAGTTCTGGCCGGAAACGGTCAGATAGGCTTCGGAGTCCCAGTCGGTGTCGTAGGTCTTGAACTCGAGATCCTTGTAGCCCTGGCGGGCGAACTGGATGACGCGCTGGACATAGTTTTCCGGAACCTGGTCCTTCTTGGCGGCGCGGATTTCGCGCTTCAGGGCAGGGTTCTTGGCCGGGTCGAAGCAATCGTCATTGTCGCCTTCGCAATTGATGGTCGCCTTCATGATCGCCTTCAGGTGCTTGGCGACGATCTTCGAACCGGTGACGAGAGCAGCAACCTTCTGCTCTTCCTTGACCTTCCAGTTGATGTATTCCTCGATATCCGGATGGTCGATGTCGACGACGACCATCTTGGCGGCGCGGCGTGTCGTGCCGCCCGACTTGATGGCGCCGGCAGCGCGGTCACCGATCTTCAGGAAGCTCATCAGGCCGGAAGAACGGCCGCCGCCGGACAGCTTTTCGCCTTCGCCGCGCAGCAGCGAGAAGTTCGAGCCGGTGCCGGAGCCATATTTGAAGAGACGAGCTTCACGAACCCAGAGGTCCATGATGCCGCCTTCGTTGACGAGATCGTCCTCGACCGACTGGATGAAGCAGGCATGCGGCTGCGGATGCTCATAGGCCGACTTGGACTTGGTGAGCTTGCCGGTGAAGGGGTCGACATAATAATGGCCCTGGCCGGGGCCATCGATGCCGTAGGCCCAGTGCATGCCGGTGTTGAACCACTGCGGCGAATTCGGTGCGACGCGCTGGGTGGCGAGCATATAGGCGAGCTCGTCCTGGAACGCGGAGGCGTCTTCCTCGGACGAGAAATAGCCGCCCTTCCAGCCCCAGTAGGTCCAGGTGCCGGCCAGACGGTCGAAGACCTGACGCGCATCGATTTCGGAACCGGTCTGGCTTTCCTTCGGCAGATCCTTCAGGGCAGCTTCATCGGGAACGGAGCGCCACAGGAAGGAAGGAACGTCGTTTTCCTCGACCTTCTTCAGCTTGGTCGGAACACCGGCCTTGCGGAAGTACTTCTGCGCCAGAATGTCGGCGGCGACCTGCGAGAACTGCGCCGGCACGTCGATGTTTTCGAGGCGAAAAACGATCGAGCCATCGGGATTCTTGATCTCGCTCGTCGCCTTGCGGAATTCGATCTCCGCATAGGGTGACTGGCCTGCCTTCGTAAAGCGACGTTCGATGCGCATGGTCCCATAACCTCATTCGTTGGAGCACGCCTGCCTCGTGAACAGGGCGCAAAAGTTCTCGTCTGGCTTCGCGACTTGAACGCGCAGCCATTGCTCATTCCGCTATCTGACAGGGGATGTCATTCGGAGATGACTTTCCTGTATCTTGTGGCGATGGTGGCTGCAAACACTAAATATAGTATTAACAGCTTATTGCCGCCAGTCCCCGCATGTGTTTTTTTGGCAGCATCGACATCGGCGCAAAAAGCCTCACGGCGCCACCAGCAAGGGTGCATCGCCCTGATTTCAAATCCGATTTCGAGTTGAGGACCAGCCCCTCGTTATCCCGCCTGGCCCAGTCGCCGCCGCAACGGTTCTTATTAAGTTTGAAAGACCTGATTCCGTCAAGGGGTGGTTTGCGACAGATTTTTAACCACAATATCTTGTGGGCTTGCCTGTGGAAACTGGGGAAACGCTGGGAGAGCAGAAGATTCAAGTGCTTGGCGGAAAATGCTCGCCCTTCGCACGATCACTTTCAGGGGAAATACCATCGATGACAGAGACCAACGCGACAATATTGTGAACGTGGCCCCGAAACCATTGGTTTTGGAGCAAAACCATGCTGTGGCGTCTTATGATTCGCGTGGAAGGCCTTGAATCCCGCATGTTCTTGCGGGAAGAGGGCTACTAAATATAGTGGGCGCCGAAGCGCCCACCTCTATTCCTGATATATTAGCCGGCTCGGATGCGTCTCTGAGAATCACCGTATGATTCGCGTGAGTCTCCGATGGACGTCAGCCCCGATGACCCTTGGCGATCGGTTCCTGATAGGTGAAGCCCATGTCCCAGGGGAAGTAGATCCAGGTATCCTGGCTGACCTCGGTGACGAAGGTGTCGATGGTCGGTACGCCGGTCGGCTTGGCATAGACGCAGGCGAAATGCGCTTTCGGCAGCATGGCGCGCACTTCGAGGGCGGTTTTGCCGGTATCGGTCAGGTCGTCGACCACCAGCACGCCTTCGCCGCCGTCGGTGAGGAGTTCCGGGGTGATTCCCTTGAGCAGGTTCATTTCGCCCTGGCTCGAATAATCATGGTAGGAGGCGACACAGACGGTCTCGATCATGCGGATGTTGAGTTCGCGCGAAATGATGGCCGCAGGAACGAGGCCGCCACGGGTGATACAGACCATCGCCCTGAAGTTCTTGTTGAGGCCGGCAAGTCGCCAGGCAAGGGCGCGGGCATCGCGATGGAACTGATCCCAGGATACGGGAAAGGCTTTATCGGGCAGGGACATGGCTCAGGAGCTCCGGGAGCAGACATAACAACACACCGGCGCTACCGGCGACCCTGAGCAGACCCCGCGGCGGGCGCGGACCACGGACTAAATCCTGAAACGCAATTCGCTCGCCATCTGCCGGTACATGATCTTACCCGGAAGCTGTTGAGTGCTTTTGGGTCATGTTCCGTCGACCGCGCGAATGGTTCCCTGGCGGGAATTCTGTCATCGGTCGCTGTTTTCTGCTGGATTTACGGCCAAAAGGCAAGAGCCGCCGCTCTGCCACCCATCCGACAGGGTGTGCAAAAGCGCGGCGGCGCTTCGAAGCGGGGCAATCCTATGCCCCTCAAGCGATCACATGCGCACTCACCTTGCCAGCAGCGTCATCGCGGTCATCGACTTCAATAGTGTCCGCGTCGTGCCGCCGAAGATCAGCTGCCAGAGCCAGGAATGCGTATAGGCGCCCATGACGAGCAGATCGATCGAGTTGTCGGCGAGACGGTTCTCAATGACCTGCGATGGCGTCTTGCCGCCGCAGCTTTCCGTCGTCAGCGTGGCGCGAACGCCATGGCGGGCGAGCGTCGCCTCGATCTCGAGGCTGGTGTCCGTTGGGGAGCGCTTAGAGCTCTCGGACGTGTCGACCGACAGAATCTCCACGGAATCGGCAGCCTTCAGAAACGGCATAGCGTCGAAGGTGGCGCGGGCGGCTTCCTTTGAGCCGTTCCAGGCGATCAGCACGCGGCGGATCGGTTTCGGCTGCGTGAATATATAGGGGATCATCAGCACCGGCCGCCCGCTTTCGAAGCTTTCGACGTCGACATTCGAGTCGGACGATCTGGACGGATCGGGCTGCACGGCAACCAGCAGATCGGCGCTGCGAGCACTTTCGATCAGGGGTTCGGAACCATAGCCGACGGTGCTGGTGAAGCTGCGCCACTCATAGTCGAGACCCTCGTGCTCCATTTTCGCGCGAAACAGCCGCTCGATTTCGACGGCCTGGCTATGTGCCATATCCTGCAGGGCCTGCACGGCGACCGGATCGGGGATCTCCATCGGCGCGACCAGCGGTACGGTCGAGACGATTTCCGCATGCAGGCCGACAATGTGAGCACCGTGCTCCTTGGCGAGAGCGGAAGCAAAATCGACCGCGACCTGCGCGTTGTCGGGGGTGTCGAGAATAACCAAAATGGTTTTGTAGGACATGACGTGATCTCCCGTGCGGAAGGGATCGGATCGGTTCATTATATCATCATTCCGCATGATATTAATGCGCCGATCTCACTCCGGTTCCCTTCCGGATGAAAAAGACCTCGTTGAACGTCATGCCTCAGCGGACTGATTTTCCTTGGTTTTCGACTGTCTGATAGTCTCGATCATCGCCCGCACCTCGGCTGCGACACTTTCCACCAGCTCGGCCGAGCGGGCGCGCACGACGATCTCGGTGGAGAAGGATTGGCCGACATAGCGTGGATAGGAACCGATGCTGGTATCCGGATGGGCTTTCTGGATGGCGCCGAGCGGCGTGCCAATCTCACCTTCGCCGTAAGGGCAGGAAATTGCCGTCGACAGCATGCGGGTGCCGGAGCGCAGCGTCGGCACAACATTGTCGAGCATTGCCTGAAATACCTGCGGCACGCCGGCCATGACATAGACGTTGCCGATGTTGAACCCCGGTGCCGTCGAAACCGGATTGGCGATATGCTTCGATCCGACCGGCATGCGCGCCATGCGCTGGCGCGCCTCGGTGAACTCCATCTCGCGCTTGGCATACATCTCCGCCATGATCCGCATCGCTTCCGCGTCGTGCTCGCAGGCCACGCCGAACGCCTTGGCGATCGCGTCAGCGGTGATGTCGTCATGCGTCGGGCCGATGCCGCCGGAGGTGAAGACGTAATCATACTGGCCGCGCAGCGCGTTCAGTGCCGCAACGATGGCGTCTTCGTCGTCGGCAACGATACGGACTTCCTTCAGGTCGATACCGGACAGCAGCATGACATCGGCGAGATGGCCGATATTCTTGTCTTTCGTCCGGCCGGAGAGCAGTTCGTCTCCGATGGCCAGCATGGCGGCGGTGACAATGGTTTCATTGGTCATGGAAGTATCCGTGGAATTGCGCAGGCGCGCGTTCGAAAAAGCGTTTGAGATAGGTAGCGCCGTTTGCGGTGAATGAAAACTGCCGTTTTCATGTCCACGGCAGCGAACGAAAGCGACCGCAAATGAATTTTTGTCTTCGTCAGGTGAACAGTCCGTTCCCGTTACGGGGGCTGCGTCCTTATCCCGTCGCTGATACAACTTGGCCCAGACAATCCGCACGTCCAACAAACGGGAGACATTCATGGCTAAGGTTCTGGTACTTTACTATTCCGCCTATGGTCACATCGAGAAGATGGCCTATGCCGTTGCTGAAGGTGCCAAGTCGGCCGGCGCCGAGGTAACCGTCAAGCGTGTTCCGGAGCTCGTGCCGGAAGAGGTCGCCAAGGCGTCCTACTTCAAGCTCGACCAGGAAGCACCGATCGCAACGCCGGACGAGCTGGCCGAATACGACGCCATCATCGTCGGTGCCGGCACGCGCTTCGGCACGGTCGCCTCGCAGATGCGCAATTTCTGGGATCAGACCGGCAGCCTGTGGTTCACCGGCAAGCTGGTCGGCAAGGTCGGCTCCGTCTTCACCTCGTCCGCGACCCAGCATGGCGGCCAGGAATCGACCATTCTCGGCTTCATCCCCACCCTGCTTCACCACGGCATGGCCGTCGTCGGCCTTCCCTATGCCTTCGCCGGCCAGATGGGCACGGAAGAGGTCAAGGGCGGTTCGCCCTATGGCGCGTCCACGATCACCAATGGCGACGGCTCGCGCCAGCCTTCGGAGATCGAACTGGAAGGCGCGAAATATCAGGGCGCTCATGTCGCCAAGATCGCGGCCAAGCTCGTCGCCTAATTCGAGTTTTCCCAGTTCACAAAGAAAAGCGCGGCTAAGGCTGCGCTTTTTTTGTTGCGCGATACAGCGCCGGCTTGGCTCTTCGCAGGAATGCGCACCAACGGGAATAGACCACTGCAGGATGCGATAAGGGCGATGCCTGTTATGTGATCGCTATTTCTGGTGGCATTCACAATGCGTTCATCAATTAGGGTTCAATGAAGAGCCGTAAACTTTGAATGGAGACGTCATGAGCAAAATTTTCAACATCGTTGGCGCAGGCGCGTTGGCGCTGATCATGGGACTCGCATCCTTTACGCCTTCGGTTGCCGCGCCGCTCAATACGGCCAAGCCGGCGGCAAGCACCGCCGTCGAACAGGTTCAGTATCGCGAAGGTGACCGCCGGCGTTGGGACGACAGAAGGCATCGCCCGAACCGTCGTCAGCCGCATTACCGTCCCGGTTCGTGGAACGGCTACCAGGGCTATCAACGTGCCCGCCCGGGCTATCGTCGCCACAGCGATGGCTGGTGGTATCCGCGCAGCGCATTCAGAATCCAGATTCGCTAAGCGTTTGACGCTAGCACAGACACTAACGAGGCGGCCCAGCGGGCCGCCTTATTCATTTGAAGCACACCGACTGCTCCAGATCGCCATGCCATCCAGGCTCATCGACAACCCGGCCGCTGGGGCGCATGTCGACGGCGCAAATCGTTATCTGGCAAAGCTGAGTCGGAGTGACTATGTTTCCATACCGCTCACGGCTGGTCGCATAGCGGGCAGAAGAGGGACATGAAGCGTTGGATATGATGACAAGGGGCCGGCTGAGCGCTGTTCAAGAAAACAGGCGCCTGGCCATTATCTTTGGAATAGCCGCGCTTGTGGCGGCGCTTCTGGTTGTTAAGCCAAAGTATATGGACCCGACCGCCTATCATTTCTGGCTCGAGGTCTCCGGCTGTGTCTGCATGCTGCTGGCCATATTCATAAGGCTTTGGTGCACGCTTTATATCGGCGGCAGAAAGGGATCGTCCCTGATGATGGACGGTCCTTACAGCATCAGCCGGAATCCGCTTTACGTGGGATCGGTGATCGGTGCGACTGGTTTGGGACTGCAAACCGGCATGCTGACATTCGCAGTCCTTTGCGGAGCATCATGCTGGATCATTTTTTCCGTGGTGGTGCGCCGGGAAGAACAGTTTCTCCAGGACCGGTTTGGACCGGTCTACAGTACATATCGAGCGACCACGCCGCGTTTCCTGCCCGACTTTCGCAAATATGACGAAGGGAGTACGCGCTATGAGTTCGATCCGCAAGCACTCTGGAGAACGCTTCGTGACGGATTGTTGTTGCTGATAGCTATTCCGATCACGGAGATTATCGAAATTCTGCACGAATCCGGGAACCTTCCGGATCTTTTGACTGCTTTCTGACCCGGGAATTCCGTTTTGGATGGCGCTGCCCAGAAGCAGGGGTATGTGCGGGCCTAAAAATTCAGGTCGATCGGACGAAGCCGGAGTAAGTACGGCATGTGCGTCAATCATTGCCTCTTATGAAGGTGATGGTGCGGACGACGGGGGTCGAACCCGTACGGATCACTCCGAGGGATTTTAAGTCCCTTGCGTCTACCAGTTTCGCCACGTCCGCTCGCCTTTCCCCTTCAAGCACTTGAGCGATTCAGTCAAGGGAATGTTTGCGGCAAGGGCAGAACTGAGTTCGGCTTGCTGCGGCGTTAAGCGGTTCCGACGCGATTGTCTCACCGCCCTCCGAGGGCGTTCACCAGCACCGGTATAATCATTATAATCATTGCCGCGTAGTGGGCGATCATATCCAAGCGAAGCCCGCCGGCACCGGATGAACCGGATTGAAGCGGGCCTCTAACCATCATCATGATGGCTGGTCGTATTGGAGACGGACGGTTCCACCGTGTCAATTCGAAGATTTTGGGGGTAGCTGTCGGCTGTCACCGCTGGCGTAGATCACAGCAGTTGCGTGTTTGCTGGTCGCCAGCCTTGCTGTCGCTAATGCGGAATCTCGCTCGGACAGGTCGGAAACCGGAATAAACAGGCTTTCGTTACTCATGTTTCCTGTGTCATAGCGAAGGCGAATTGAACAAGGATGGATGAAGCCCGTGGACAAGCAGGATGTTCTCGACGCCACCGAGGCCATGCGTGGCCTTTTCCCCGCAACGCCACTGCAGTTGAACGAGCATCTTTCAGCTCGCTATGGCGCTGACATCTGGCTGAAGCGCGAGGATCTGACGCCGGTGCGCTCCTACAAGATCCGCGGCGCCTTCAATTTCTTCCGCAAGGTGATTGCAGCGGGCGGCACGGGCAAGACCTTCGTCTGCGCGTCCGCCGGCAATCACGCGCAGGGCTTTGCCTTCGTCTGCCGCCATTTCGGCGTGCCGGGCGTGGTCTTCATGCCGGTGACGACGCCGCAGCAGAAGATCGACAAGACCCGCATGTTCGGTGGTGAATTCATCACCATCAAGCTCTTCGGCGATTTCTTCGACCAGTGCTATCAGGCGGCGCGCGAACATGTGCAGCATATCGACGGCGTCATGGTGCCGCCTTTCGATCATGCCGATATCATCGAGGGGCAGGCGACAGTCGCCGACGAAATCGCCGCGCAATTGCCGGAAGGCGTTTTGCCCGACCTCGTCATTCTGCCTGTGGGCGGCGGCGGATTGGCGGCCGGCATCACCGGCTATTTTGCCGATCGCCTTGGCAAGGAGACATTTATCTTTGCCGAGCCTGCGGGAGCGCCGAGCCTCAGACGCAGCATCGAGGCGGGGCAGGTGGTAACGTTGGCGAAGGTCGATAATTTCGTCGATGGTGCCGCGGTCGGCCGTATCGGTGACCTGAATTTCGCCGCCCTGAAGGCGTTCGCGCCGGAGCAGGTCAGGCTGATCGAAGAGAATGCCATCTGCGTGACGATCACCGATATGCTGAACGTCGAAGGCGTCGTGCTGGAGCCCGCCGGCGCGCTGGCGATCACCGCACTGGAGACCATGGATCCGGATACCATCCGTGGCAAGACGATCGTCGCGGTCGTCTCCGGAGGCAATTTCGATTTCGAGCGCCTGCCCGACGTCAAGGAGCGCGCCATGCGCTATGCCGGGCTGAAGAAATACTTCATTCTGCGCCTTGCCCAGCGCCCCGGCGCGCTGCGGGATTTCCTCAACCTGCTTGGGCCGGACGACGATATCGCCCGCTTTGAATATCTCAAGAAGAGCGCCCGCAATTTCGGTTCCATCCTGATCGGGATCGAGACGAAGGATTCCGATAATTTCAAGCAGCTGGTCGAAAAGTTCGAGCGCGCCGGCATGGGCTATGAGGACATCACCGAGAATGAGATCCTTGCGAACCTGATCATTTAACTTTGCGACCTCACGTCCTTCATGCTAAAGGCGATTCATGGCTTCGATCTTGTCCAATATTCTCTCGATCTTCACCGGCGGCGGCGCTTCGACCGCAAGCGCCGAAAAGACTGGTGGCTCCACCGTCACCGCCGAGCCGCAGACGCATGGCGATTGCACCATCCATGCGACGCCGCAGCGCGAGGGCAATCAGTTCCGCCTGATGGGCCGGATCGAGAAGGATGTAAATGGCGAGACGCTGGTGCGCAATTTCATCCGCGCCGATGTTTTCACATCCTCGGACGACGCGCTCGAATCCACCTTCCGCAAGGCGCGGCAGATCATCGACCAGAATGGCCCATCGCTGTTCGGAGATGGCGAAAAGGTTCGCCAGGTCTGATTTCCAAAGCTGGTTAGTGATAAGCCATAAAAGGCATACACCATTGAAGGAATTGAATGTTCTTTCAATGGCTTGTAACGGCTATGCCGCCGTCGAGATCTGCGGCTCGTTGGTAACGGGAAAATTCACCGAGCGGGCGATGAAGCACATCTCGTGCGCCTTGTGATGCAGTTCAAGCGCCTTCCTTGCGTCCGATGTGGCGTCGATGACGATCCTGGGACGCAGGACGACCGAAGTGAATTGCCCGGCGCCGCCACTCTCTTCCAGCATGGTTCCCTCCGCCGCGTCCTCATAGGACAGGACGATAATGCCGGCTTGCGCGCAAAGGCCGAGATACCAAAGCTTGTGGCAGGCCGAAAGCGACGCGACCAGCAGGTCCTCGGGGTTCCAGCGGGTGGGATCGCCGCGGAAGCTCGGGTCGGAAGAGCCGGCGATCGACGGTTTCCCTTCGGCACGTATCTCATGATCCCGCCGATAGCCGCGATAGCTTAACGTTCCCGTCCCGTCATTGCCGGTCCAAACGACGTTGACGTGGTAGGTATGTTGCTTGTCTTTCACGGGAATCCTCCGACTGCTATGCTCAGGATGAGCCTCATCGAGGCATCGCAGCTGCGTATATCGCAGGAGATTATCTGAAAGCTAAAGCCACTTTCGCGATAAATTGCAGACCGGTTTCGCGCAGTCGTCGACATTTGGCGATGGGCCTGACACGCAAAGGCCGCCATCAGCATCCTGCATCAGGCGACCTTTGCCGTCATGTTGGAAATCAGCCCACCCGGCTTCTCTATGCCTCTCAGGCCCCCCGGAAAAGCTTGGCGCCCGATGGAGCGCTGGTGGCGCCGCCGTCGACGGTGATTTCGATGGCGGTGACGTTGCTCGAATCGTCGGAGGCGAAATAGAGAGCCGCCTTGGCGATCTCTTCCGCCTCGCTCATGCGGCCGAGCGGGCTCAGGCTGCCGAAGCGGGCTTCCAGCGCATCCTTGGCGTCTTCGGTCATCGCCCGCGTATTCCAGATCGGCGTCTTGGTGGCGCCCGGGGTTACCTGGTTGACGCGGATGCCGCGCGGCGCGAGTTCGGAAGCAAGGTTGCGGGTCATGGCGCGCACGGCACCCTTAGTGCCGGCATAGGCGGAATAGCCCGGGATGCCGAGAACGGCATGCACGGAGCCGTTCAGGATCACCGACGCACCGTCGTTCAGATGCGGCAGCGCCGCCTGCACGGTGAAGAAGACTGCGGTGAAATTGGTGCGGACCACCGTCTCGAACTGTTCGAGTGTGGTCTTTCCAACTGCGGTTTCGCCGGCAATCCCGGCATTCGCAAAGAGGATATCGATATTGCCAAGCTTTTCAGCCACTTCCGCAAAGGCTTTCTCAGTCGCTGCAACGTCGGTGACATCAACCTGCAACGCCAGGACATCGCCGCCAAGCTCCTCGACCGCAGCAGCAAGTGTTTGAGGATTGCGACCGGTGATGGCGACCTTGGCGCCTTCGGCAAGGAAGACCCGGGCGGTGGCAAGCCCGATGCCGCTATTGCCGCCGGTGATGATGGCGACCTTGTTCTTGAGACGCATGTTGGTAACTCCTATTGGCTTCAACGGCGATCTGGATTATGATCGTTCTCCATAAGGATTATGATTATAATCCACATAGGTCAAGACGGTTTGAGGAGATTCTTCGATGGGCCATTCGCAGCTGGAGAAGCAGAAGACGCACGAGCGTATCGTGACGCTTGCGGCCAAGCGTCTGCGCGAGGAGGGACTGGAGGGCATCGGCGTCGCCGATCTCATGAAGGAGGCGGGGCTGACGGTCGGGGGCTTCTACAAACATTTCGCCTCAAGGGACGAGTTGGTCGCCGAGGCCGTCGAGCTTGCGGTGGGGTCGTGGCGCCGCCAGCAGGAGGAGAACGGCATTGATCCGGCAAGCATCCCGCTGGCCGATTTTGCCGACAACTATCTCAGCGCTCGCCACCGCGATCAGCGCGGCGAAGGTTGCGCCTATGCCGCCTTGACCGCCGATATTGCGCGCAGCAGTGAGTCTGTCCGGACGATTGCGACGGAAGGTATGCGGAGAAACATCGAAACGATGACGGCGCGGATGCCGCAAGCGGATGCCGACGACGCGCGGCGCAATGCCATTATCGCCACTTGTCTGATGGCCGGTGCGGTCGGCCTTGCCCGCGTTGCGAATGATGAGGCGCTTTCCGACGAGATTCTGGAGATCGCGAGGGGCTTCATGAGAGAGTTGGCGAAAGGATAAGGGACATAAAAAAGCGGCCGGTGAGAACCGGCCGCCGTGACTTTTAGTCGTTTTGCGAATTAAGCGGCAAGCGCCAGTTCGGTTGCGCGAGCCTGGGCAGCACCGATTGCCTTTTCAACGGCTTCCGGACCAAAGGCGATGCCTTCGATATAGACCGTTTCGACATCGGTGATGCCGATGAAGCCGAGAACCGACTTTAGGTAGGGAACGGCGTGGTTCAGCGGAGCGGCCGGGCCTTCGGAATAAACACCGCCGGAAGCGAGCACGATATAGGCCTTCTTGCCGGTGGCCAGGCCCTTCGGGCCGGTTTCCGTGTAGGCGAAGGTGCGGCCGGCGCGGGCGATGTTGTCGATCCAGGTCTTCAGCGAGGAATAGATGTTGAAGTTGATGAGGCCGGTGCCGATGACCAAGGTGTCGGCTGCAAGCAATTCGTCGACCAGTGCGTCGGAAACCTTGACGGCTTCGGCCTGTTCAGCCGTGCGGGCGTCGGCCGGCGTGCGGATGGCGCCGGTGAAAAGCTCATCGATATGCGGCAGGGGAGCGGACGACAGATCGCGGTGAACGATCGTCTTGCCCGGGTTCTGGGCCTTGATCTTGTCGGCAAGCTCGGTCGCGATCTTGGTGGAGAGAGAATCGGAGCGCGGGCTGGATGTCAGAAGCAGAATGGAGGACATGCTAGTGTTCCTTATCAATGGGTTGCGATAGCCGGATGGGAGTTCGGCCACGTTTCGCATCCATAGATAAGTCTTCAGTGCTATCGAGAAAAACTGTGATAATATGGATTGGAATGATCGATAAAATGGATAGCCCATGCTTCCCAATCCCACGCTTGACCAATTGCAGGTTTTTCTGACCGTTGCCGAATCCGGCAGTTTCTCCGCGGCTTCGCGCGTACTCAACCGCGCGCAGTCGGTGATCAGCTATACGATCGCCAATCTCGAGGCGCAGCTTGAAATGCCGCTGTTCGAGCGTTCGGGTTCGCGGCAGCCGAAGCTGACGGATGCGGGCAGGGTGATGCTGGAGGATGCGCGCCGCATTCTCTCCGATCTCCAGGTGATGCGCGCCAGGGTCAAGGGCTTGAAGACCGGGCTCGAGGCGGAGGTCGCCGTCGCCATCAGCGTCATGGTGCCGACCAATGCCACGGTGGACGTCCTGAGAGAGTTCCGTGACCGCTTCCCGTCCGTCTCGCTGCGGCTTGATGCCGGCGAGCTCGGCACGATGATGGAGCTGGTCTCCAGCGGCAAATCGACGATCGGAATCGGCGGCGCGGTCATAAAGCAGGACGATTCCATGGTGATCGAGCGCATCGGCCATTCCTTCATGATGCCGGTCGCTTCACCACTCCATCCGCTTGCCCAGATCGAGCGGCCGCTGACCCTCGCCGATGTGCGCGAGGAGGTGCAACTGGTCGTCACCGATGCTTCGAACCTCACCAAGGGCCGGGATTTCAATGTCCTGTCCTACAAGATCTGGCACCTCAGCGATATCGCGACTAAGCATCAACTGATCCGCAGCGGCCTCGGTTGGGGCGGATTACCGGCGTCGCTGATCTATGAAGACCTGCAGAAGGGCCGGCTCGTGCATCTTGACCTCGATGCCTATGAGCAGGGCGAATATCCGATCTATGCCGTGCGCAAGCTCTCCAATCCCCCGGGTCCGGCGGCGGCCTGGATGATTGAAGCCTTCCGCGACCGGCTGTCGCAATGCCCGGACCGGATGGATTTCAAGGCTGCCATGGACGTGTTCCGTCCTGACGAAAACCAGCTGGCGGCGGAATGAAAATGGGCGCCCTCCGAGGCGCCCATTTCATTTTTGTAATTGTGTAGCCGACTACAGAACGAGCCGGAAGTTATTGAAGCCATCAGTACCTTCGCCGGCGTCCTCGATCTTGACGCTCTTCACCTCGGCAACGAAGTCCTTGGCCTTGGGCGAGCTTGGGAACAGGACGGTGGTGCCCGGCAGCGGCTTGAAGGTCCAGTTGCCGTCGGCTGTCGGGTTGATCGTGCCCTGTTCGTGGACATAGCGGACGATGACGTCGCGATTGGTGTCCGGGGCCTTGTAGATGACCTTGTCGGCCGCGATTTCCGGGAAGTTGCCGCCGCCGCCGGCACGGTAGTTGTTGCTCACCACCACGAATTTCTGGGCGGCGTCGATCGGCTTGCCGTTAAATTGCAGGTTCTGGATGCGGTTTGCATCGGCGTTCAAGAGCTTGCCGTCATCGCTGAAGCGGCGCGGCTGCGACAGGTCGATCTGATAGGTGACGCCGTCGATGACATCGAAGTTGTAGGACGGGAAGCTGTCGTTGAGCAGAGCGACATCCTTGGCGCCCGGCTGCACCTGATTGAACATAGCCGCCGACATTTCCAGCCAGTTCTTCACCTGCGCGCCGTTGATGACGACGGCCTGCACAGTGTTCGGATAGAGATAGAGATCGGCGACGTTCTTGATGGCGATATTGCCGGCGGGGACGTCGGTATAGTAGTCGACGCCGTTACGGCCGCCGCATTTGAAGGGCGCGGCTGCCGAAAGCACCGGCAGATCCTTGTACTGCGTCTCCTTCAGCATGTCCTTGATGTACCAGATCTGCGCCTGGCTGACGATCTGCACTGAGGGATCGTCGGCGACGAGCGCGAAATAGGAGTAGAGCGGCGCAGACGTCTTGCCCACGGGCGTACGGACATAGGCGAGCGTCGCTTCGTGCTCAGCCTTGGCGGCTTCGACCACTTCCTTCTTGTCGGCGACATCGGCGATGACCTTCTTCTTGTCGTCGCGGTGATAGATCGGCCGTGCTTCCGAGGTGAAGTCGACGATCTTCCAGCTGTTGCCGTCCTTTTCGAGCAGCAGGTCGATCAGGCCGAGATGCGAGCCCCAGAAGCCGGCCATGACCGTCGGCTTGCCATGCAGCGTGCCCTTGACCGGATCGGCGTCCTTGATGCCGTCCCAGGTCTTCGGGCCGGGGAAGACGAGATGCTGGTGGCCGGTGAAGACAGCGTCGATGCCGGGAACGGCTGCGACGTAGAGCGAGGCGTTTTCCATCTTGTCGGAGGGCGCGCTGCCGTCGATGCCGGAGTGCGAAAGCGCGATGATGATATCGGCGCCTTCTTCCTTCATGACCGGCACCCAGGCCTTGGCTGCCTCGACGATATCGCGCGTCTGCGCCTTGCCTTCGAGGTTCTTGATGTCCCAGAGCATGATCTGCGGCGGCACGAAGCCGATGAAGCCGATCTTGATCGGGCTCTCATTGCCGGCGCCGTCCTTGATCTTCTTTTCGAGGATCAGATAGGGCTTGAAGAAGAGGTCGTCCTTCTTCGGGTCGGAGGCGAGCTGACCCTTGGTCAGGTTGGCGCAGACAAAGGGGAAGTTCGCGCCGCCCAGCACCTTGAACATGAAATCGAGGCCATAGTTGAACTCGTGGTTTCCGAGCGTGCCGACTTCATAGCCGAGCGTGTTCATCGCCTTGATGACCGGATGAACGTCGCCCTCCTTCATGCCGTGCTGATAGGCCATGTAATCGCCCATCGGATTGCCCTGCAGCACGTCGCCATTGTCGATCAAAAGCGAATTGGTGGCTTCGGCGCGGATAGTGTCGATGATCGTCGCGGTGCGCGACAGGCCCATCGTGTCGTTCGGCTTGTCGGCGTAATAGTCGTAGGGGAAGACGTTGACGTGGATATCAGTCGTTTCCATGAGGCGCAGATGCGCTTGGTTGCCAGCTGCGCGGGCAGCGAAGGGATGCAGCACGATCAGCGCGGCGGTGGCGCTGAGGCCCTGCAGCAACGAACGGCGCGACATGCTGGACAATTCCAGAATGGAAGACATGAAACACTCCTTCAACGACAAATTATGGTTCTCGATCACCTCTGGGGGTGAGGGAGATTAGGACGAATTTTGAAGGTGTGCACCTGTATTATGACAGGCTTATTGTGGTTCCGGCGCCGGGTGAGGAAACAGGCCGTCAACGCCTGAGAACCGGCTGTATGTCCTTGTGGAAAAAGCGGAAATAGGAGGCGACCAGAGCCGAAGCATTGGAGGATGGATCGAATTCGATGCCGATTCGACCGCTATGGACCCAGCGCACGATACCATCCAGCATGCCGATGTCGTCGCACTGAACACGAACCTTGCTGCCGGCGGCTGCATGGATAGGGGCCTGCAAGTCAAGCGCGATGCCGCTGGCGGAGAGGTCGACCACACGGCCAGTTACGGCCTTTGCGAGATACCATACCTGGCCCATCAATCGGACGCGGCGGCGCTGCGAACGCCTGGTCTTGATTTTCAGATTGTATTGGACCGGCGATTTTGAAGATGGCTGCATGATTTCACCTCGACGCGTGCGCATCATTTATCTCACGGATAGCGGGCATGCATTGAAAGGTGTTTAGCATGATCGGTAAAATTGCAATTATCCGTTCCGAACTGGCACTTAAGAGCTTCAGTACCGGGCTCGCGCTATTGCCATAAAATTTCGAATGGAAGCGTTGGGAACCAAGCAACGCTCCAAACTACTTCTGCTTCCTCTTGTTGCAGGCACTCTTCTTCTAGTGGTAGTTTCAATCGTCAGCCGAGAGTTCCGATTTGGCTGTCGCTCTGTGGGCCTATAGTGATTTCCGGGAGGCAGATAGATGAAGGCATCTACACGATCGTTGGCGGCTATGGCGGCTTTTCTGGCACTCGCAGCGGGCGGAACAAGCCCGGCTTTCTCCAAGGATTCCGATCAGTGGGAAAAAGATTGGCAAGCGTGCATGGATAAGTCGGATGGCAGCAACGCAGCCTGGGGTGGGTGCGGACAGGAATGGTTGAAGCGCGAAGATGACAAGTTGAATGCGACTTGGAGGAAGGTCTTTGAACAGGCGACAGGTCAGACCAAAACCGATCTTCTGGCGGAACAGCGTCTCTGGAACACCTACAAGGAAGGTTCCTGCCAATTATATGCTAACGGCGACTGGGGCGCGGAGCGCGCGGTGCTGGACTATGTTTCATGTCGGGCTGGCGTGATCGATCAGCGGATTACCGACCTTGAAAGCTATGGCGAATTGTTCAAGGGCAACTAGCCACCTTTTGCCACATTTGCTGCGTGCTGAACCGTTGGGTTATGACAAGCTCATTCCACTTTTGTTTCGCCCGTACCACGTCACTCCGGGATTTCACAAAGACAATGACATTACGCATCGTTTCGTTGAATGCATGGGGTGGCAGGCTGCATGAACCGCTGATGCGGTATCTGGTCGATATCGATGCGGATGTTCTCTGCTTGCAGGAGGTCGTGCGGACGCCGGACGCTGAAGCTGACTGGCTGGTCTATCGCGATCATGGCGTCGAACTACCGCAACGGGCCAATCTTTTCGAAGAGATCAAGGCGGCTCTTCCTTCCTATGACGCCTTCTTCTGCCCAGTGGCGCGCGGTGAGCTCTTTGATGGTGATCGGCGGCTGGCTTCTGAATTTGGCCTTGCGACCTTCGTCCGCAAATCCTATCCGGTCATCGGCCAGGCCCTGGGCTTCGTGCACGGGGCGTTCTCTTCAGATGGCTGGGGTCCGCATCCCCGGTCGCGCAACGCCCATTGCATCCGCCTGTTCGACTATGAAAGCGGCTTTCCGATTACCATTGCCCAGATGCATGGCTTGCGCGATCCCGACGGCAAGGGGGATACGCCGGCGCGTCATCACCAGGCAAAGGCGCTGGTAGATCTGATCCGGCAGGTATGGCCGGGAGAGGAGCGGCTGGTCGCCTGCGGCGATTTCAACGTCCTGCCGGGAAGCGTGACCTTCGAGGCTCTGGGAGAGTTGGGACTTTCGGATCTCGTCACCTCACGGGGACATAGCGACACGCGCACCTCCCACTATCGCAAGGAACCGCGTTTCGCCGACTATATGCTGGTGACGCCGCCGGTGGAGGTTGTGGCGTTCGATGCCGTTGCCGAGCCGGAAGTCTCCGATCACCGCGCCTTGCTGTTGGATCTACGGTAGTCCAGCTCAAAGACCAACATTCGGCCGATCGATGACCTCGCGCAGCGCGAAGCTGGAATTGATCTTGACCACATGCGGCAGCGCGGAAAGCCAGTCGCGGTGGATGCGCTCATAGTCCTCGAGATCGCGCGCGGCGATGCGCAGGATATAGTCGTATTCGCCGGACATCAGGTAGCAGCCGAGCACGTTCGGGCAAAGTTTCACCGCTGCTTCGAATTCCGAAAGCGTCTTGGCGAACTGGCCGGACAACGAGATATGCACCATGGCGATCATCTTGTAGTCCAGCGCCTTGTGCGACAGCCGCGCATGATAGCCACCGATGACGCCGTCCTTCTCCAAAATATCGAGCCGGCGCGAACAGGCGGACGGCGACAGGCCGACCTTTTCGGCAAGCTCGGCATTGGTGATCCTGGCGTTCTGCTGCAGCACCCGCAGGATCGAACGATCCATGGCGTCTAGGTCCGGCATTCGAAGATCCTTCGAAGAATTTTCCTTCTGCGCAATAATCCACGAAAAATGAGTGCTGGGCAAATTCTCTTTGCAAGGACATTTCAAAGCGGAGGTGGTCTCATTCCTGTGAAGCATTCAGGGAGGAATGATATGCGTGTCGGTTGCCCGAAAGAGATCAAGAACCACGAATACCGCGTTGGCCTGACGCCTGCGTCCGTCCGCGAATATGTGGCCCACGGCCACGAGGTCTGGGTCGAAACGAAGGCCGGTGCCGGCATCGGCGCCGATGACCACGCCTATATCGCGGCTGGCGCGAAGATCGCCGCCAGCGCCAAGGACATTTTCGAAAAGTGCGACATGATCGTGAAGGTCAAGGAGCCGCAGCCGTCCGAATGGGCGCAATTGCGCGACGGCCAGCTTCTCTATACCTACCTGCATCTCGCGCCAGACCCGGAGCAGACCAGGGGGCTCATCGCCTCGGGCGTCACCGCCATCGCCTATGAAACTGTCACCGACGAGCGCGGCGGCCTGCCGTTGCTGGCGCCGATGTCGGAGGTCGCCGGCCGCCTGTCGATCCAGGCCGGTGCGACTGCTTTGCAGAAGGCGAATGGTGGCCTCGGCATCCTGCTCGGCGGCGTGCCTGGCGTGCTGCCGGCCAAGGTAGCGATCATCGGCGGCGGTGTCGTCGGCCTGCATGCTGCCAAGATGGCGGCTGGCCTTGGCGCCGATGTCAGCATCCTTGATCGCTCGCTGCCGCGCCTGCGCCAGTTGGACGATATCTTTAACGGCCGTGTCCACACCCGCTATTCCAGCATTCAGGCGCTGGAAGAAGAGGTCTTTTCCGCCGATCTCGTCATCGGCGCCGTGCTGATCCCCGGCGCCGCCGCGCCGAAGTTGGTCACGCGGGAAATGCTATCGGGTATGAAGAAGGGCTCGGTCATCGTCGACGTCGCCATCGACCAGGGCGGCTGCTTTGAAACCTCGCATGCCACAACCCATTCCGAGCCGACCTACGAGGTCGATGGCGTCGTGCATTATTGCGTCGCCAACATGCCGGGCGCGGTTCCCGTCACCTCGGCGCATGCACTGAACAACGCCACCATCTATCACGGCCTGGCGCTGGCCGACCGCGGCCTGCGGGCGATTGCCGAGGACAAGCATCTGCGCAATGGCCTCAACGTCCATAAGGGCCGCGTCACCAACAAGCCGGTGGCGGAGGCGCTGGGCTATGAAGCCTTCGCGCCGGAAAGCGTCTTGAACGTAGCGTAAAGCCCATCGCGCTGCGTCAGATGGACGCGCCGGCATTCTCATATGCCGGCGCTTCTTTTTTATCGATCCGGCACTGATAGCAATTGTTGCGCGCCGAGCGGACATGCACATAGGCAATGCCATCGCGGCCAAGAAGCTCGGCCGCATAGGCGGGAATGTTGCCAATCGGCGTTACGGCGCCGGTGCCATAGACGATACGGTCGTTCTCGCCATAACCACGCACGATGAAATCTGGGCTGGTCGTCAGCATCGGCGGCAGGACTTCCTCGGCGGCATAGCGCTCGCAAGGCTCCTTATGCAGGAAGACCGGCCCGGTCTCGGCATAGGGCTGCAACTCAGGAAACGGCCGATAGGCGAAGACAAGAAATTCTTGGCCAGCATCGATATTGCGCAGGCAATGGCGGCAGGGATGGCCGGGGCCGTCGGAGGTCATTGTCTCCGGCTGGTGACCGTAGGCGTCCGCGCCGCCATTCCAGAGGTTTTCTGCATCGGACGTGGGCATGGCGGCAAAAGCGATGGTGGACATGACAAATCTCCTTCTTGAGGTTCGTCATGTGATGCGCCGTAAGGAAGGCGGAAGCCACCCGATTCCTGCCGTCAGGCTTTTTTCGCCAGCTCCAGCAATTCCTTGTCGCTGAGCGGCCGCACGATGCCTTCGCCGGTCGAGACCGGGGAGAAGCCGAACATCTGATAGAGCTGCAGCGCGCGCGGATGGTCGAGATTGTTGGTGGTCGTGGTGACGCGCTGCGGGTTCAGCGTCCATATGGCGTAGAGCGATTGCAGCAGGAACCATTTGCCGATGCCGAGGCCGAGCGCGTGCTCGATTAGGCCGAAATGGCTGAGCTCGATCGTCTCGTCATCCTGGCGGAAATACTCGAAGAATCCTGCCGGGGCGCCGTTGACGTAGAGGACGCTGATATCGTTGCGCTCATTGTGCAGGGCAGCCGTCAGCTCTTCGTCGGACATGCGAAGCCGATCGACCCAGTGCCAGCGCGCGCCTACCTGGCGATAGAGATAGCGGTAGAAGGGCAGCGGAATGCCAGGCGAACGCATGATCGCTGTCTGGATGTTGACCGGCACCGCCAGGCTCGCCTTGGGTGGCGCAGTCATTTCCAGACGGGTGATATGAACCTTGAGCGACGAGGGCGTCTTCACGGGCCGCAACGCTCAATCCTTTCCGGTGACGATGGGCGTATCGGGACGGCTGCCCCATTCCGACCAGGAGCCGTCATAGAGCCGGTTGGCGTCGTGGCCGAGCGATTCCAGCGCCAGCGTAATGATGGCGGCGGTGATCCCGGAGCCGCAGGTGGTAACGACGGGTTTTTCCAGATCGATGCCGGCCTTCTCGATCGTCTCACGCAGTTCGGGCAACGACTTGAACTTGCCGTTAACGGCAAAGACGCCGGATGGCAGGTTCTTTGCGCCCGGCATATGGCCGGAACGCATACCTTCGCGCGGTTCCGGCTCGGCAGCGGCGAAACGGCCGGCGCTGCGGGCATCGGCGATCTGCAGGGAGCCACTATCGACGATGCCGCGCATCTCGTCGAAGGAGACGATGCGGGCGGCATTGAAGTTCGGCTTGAAGGTGACGGGCGCGAATGCGGGCAGGGCGGTTTCCAGCGGCCGTCCTTCGGCCTTCCAGCCATCCAGGCCACCGTCGAGCACGAAGACGTTCTTTGCGCCCATCACGGCGCGGAACAGCCACCAGACGCGGGGCGAGGCAAAGAGGCCGAGGCCGTCATAGACGACGATGCGATCGTTTTCGCTGATGCCGAGCTTGCCGACCTCGGCCGCGAAGAACTCCGGCGAGGGAACCGTATGCGGCAGGCCGGTGGAATGATCGGCTATCTTGTCCTGATCGAAGCGGATGGCGCCGGGAATATGGCCGCTGGCATATTCGGCATCGGCGTCACGCTTCTGCGCCGGCAGATAGAAGGACGCGTCGAGGATGCGCAGATCCTTGGCGCCCAATTCGTTCTGCAACCAATCGGCGGATACGACGAAACGGCTTTTCTCCGCTGTCATGATGATCTCTCCCTGCCTATTTTTGATTCTGGGGGGTGTGTCGGGATGTGGGACTTGGCCGGCTTTACGCGTCGTCCGTGGGCGTGCCGAAACGGATGCGGAAGCGACGGTTCTCCTTGCCCTTCTTCTCGATCTTGGCGATATGGATTGCCCCGACTTCCTGCGTCTCCGACACATGTGTGCCGCCGCAGGGCTGGCTGTCAACGGCGGAATTCTCGCCGATGCAGACAAGGCTGACGCGGCCGAGGCCGACGGGCGGGCGCACATTCTTGGATTTGACGATGCCCGGATTGGCCGCCAGCTCCTCATCCGTGATCCATTGGACGAAGACGGGATGGTTCTCGTTGACGAGCGCCATCATCTTTGCCGTCACCTCATCCTTGTCGATCGTCTCGCTCATGTCGAAATCGACACGGCTTTCATCCTCGCCGACGGAGGCTCCCGTGATCGGAAACTGGCAGACGACCGAGAGCAGATGACAAGCCGTGTGCATACGCATCAATTTGTAGCGGCGCGGCCAGTCGACATGCAGCACCAGCTTCTCGCCGAGGATAGGCTGCGCCTCGCCCTCCAGCGGCACATGGATGATGATGTCCTTGATCGGCCCATGCTTGGTCTGTCCCAGCATGATCTTCGAACCGTCGGCGCGCTCGAAGAAACCGGTGTCGCCCGGCTGTCCGCCCGAGGTGGCGTAGAAGCAGGTCTGGTCGAGCTCGATGCCCCCATCCTCGTGAATTGCGGTGACGACGGCTTCGGCAGTCGAAAGATAGAAGTCATCACGATAAAGGGCATTCACGGGCATGACGTCACGCTTGGTTTTCGTAAGGGATCGGAATATCGGAGCTCTTCGCAAGGTATGACGGCAACGGCAGACCCTTCGACTTCAGAAAGTCCGGGTTGAAAAGCTTGGACTGATAGCGATTGCCGTAGTCGCACAGGATCGTCACGATCGTGTGGCCGGGGCCCAGATCCCTAGCGAGACGCACCGCGCCAGCGATGTTGATGGCCGTCGAACCGCCGAGGCAGAGGCCTTCATATTCGACGAGATCGAAGACATAGGGCAGGGCTTCGGCATCGGTGATCTGATAGACGTAATCGGGCGTGAAACCTTCCAGGTTCGCCGTCACCCGGCCCTGGCCGATACCCTCGGTGATCGAGGAGCCGGAGGATTTCAGCTCGCCATTCTTGTAGAATTCGTAAAGGGCTGCCCCTTCGGGATCGGCGATGCCGATCTTGATGTCCTTGTTGAAGGCATGCAGGCCCATGGCCACGCCCGCCAGCGTGCCGCCGGAGCCGACCGAGCAAATGAAGCCGTCGATCTTGCCGTCGGTATCGGCCCAGATTTCCTTGGCGGTGGTTTCTATATGCGCCTGCCGGTTGGCGACATTGTCGAACTGGTTGGCCCAAATCGCACCGTTCGGCTCGGTCTTTGCCAATTGTTCGGCAAGCCGGCCGGAGAGCTTCACGTAATTGTTCGGGTTCTTGTAGGGAACCGCCGGCACTTCGACGAGTTCGGCGCCGAGCAGCTTCAGCGCGTCCTTCTTTTCCTGGCTCTGCGTTTCCGGAATGACGATGACGGTGCGGTAGCCGAGTGCCTTGGCGACAAGGGTCAGGCCGATGCCCGTATTGCCCGCCGTACCCTCGACGATGACGCCGCCAGGCCTCAGCAGGCCCTTCTTCTCCGCATCGCGGATGATGTAGAGCGCGGCGCGATCCTTGACCGACTGGCCGGGGTTCAAAAACTCCGCCTTGCCGAGAATGGTCGAGCCCGTTGCCTCGGAGGCTCCCTTGAGCTTGATCAGTGGCGTGTTGCCGATCGCTTCTAGGACGGAGGGATGGACGGTCATGGAATCTCTGCCTTCTGTTCAGCACTACTGTAAGAACGGTCTTTTCCCTTCACAAGGCAGGATAGGCAAGAAATTCTGTTCCACGCTCCTCGTCCGGGCCGCAAAATTCGTCTTGGATGGTAAAAGACCTGGCTCGCAAAGTCTGCGGCTCCTTCCGACGGCACGGATTTCGACCGTGTCTATCGTATGCTGGCCGAAAGCGGCCACAATGATGCGCTAGCCCTAAAATGCTGAGGAAGACCGCCTGAACGAGGCATCCGTGCAGGTCACCAGCCGAGGAGAAAAGCCATGAGCTCATTCATCGCCCGTCCCGAACATGGAGTGATCTGGATCACCGGCGCGAGCTCCGGGATTGGCCGGGCGCTGGCGTTGAAGCTCGCCGGCGAGGGCTACAAGGTTGCGGTCACCGCGCGCCGTCATGACAAGCTGCTGGAACTGCAGACAGAAGCGAGCAAGCTCTCCGGCAGCATCGTAGTGCTCGATGGCGATGTCACCAATGCCGAGGATATGGAACACACCGT
The DNA here is from genome assembly GCF_041355235.1 of Rhizobium sp. RCC_161_2. NCBI lineage: Bacteria > Pseudomonadati > Pseudomonadota > Alphaproteobacteria > Hyphomicrobiales > Rhizobiaceae > Rhizobium > Rhizobium sp. RCC_161_2. Next base: position 71,720 of record NZ_JBFUPL010000020.1, read on the forward strand.
CGCGGCGATCGAATACCAGCATGGCCCGCTGGCGCTGGTCATTCTCAATGCCGGCATCTTTCTGCCGGCGCGCGCCGAGGATTTGAACCATGATGTGTTCGACCGCAGCTTCGCCGTTAATCTTCATGGGGTCATCAACTGTCTGGTGCCGGCGGTGCGTCACATGCGGGCGCGAGGACATGGCCAGATCGCCATCGTCTCTTCGGCGGCAGGCTATGGCGGCTTGCCGGGGGGTGCTGCCTATGGTGCCACCAAGGCGGCCCTGATCAATATGGCCGAAAGCCTGAATTTCGATCTGGATCGCGTCGGCATCCGCATCCAGCTGGTCACGCCGGGCTTCATCGAGACGCCGCTGACGGCAAAGAACAAGTTTCCGATGCCGGGGCTGATGTCGGTGGATGACGCCGCCACGGCGATTGCCGCCGGGCTCAAGTCACCGTCATTCGAAATCACCTTCCCGAAGAGCTTCACCTATAAGATGAAACTCATGAGATTCCTGCCTTACAGCCTGTATTTCCGCCTTGTTCGACGCATCATCAGTGGCGGCAAACGTCAGTCCGTCGGCGCACGGGCGACTCCGCATCCGGCTGAATAGCGCTCAGTTTTAGTTTCGCAGTGATGCGTGTGCGTCGAGGGCACGTCGCCGCGCTCCGGCGTGATCGACGATCGGTAGGGGATAGTGTTTGCCAAGCGTTATGCCTGCGCGCTGAAGCACGTTGTCAGGCGCTTCAAATGGCCGATGGATATATTTGCTGTCGAGATTTGCCAGTTCCGGCACGAAGGTCCTGACATAGCCGCCATCGGGATCGAATTTTTCGCCCTGCAACATCGGATTGAATATGCGGAAGAAGGGCGACGCATCGGCCCCGGACCCTGCTACCCATTGCCAATTTGCGGCATTGCTCGCCGGGTCGGCATCTACAAGCGTATCGCGAAACCAGGCTTCGCCTTCGCGCCAGTCGATCAGTAAGTCCTTTATCAGGAAGGAGGCGACGATCATGCGAACGCGATTGTGCATCCAGCCGTGGCGCCAGAGCTGCCGCATGCCGGCATCGACGATCGGATACCCCGTTTGCCCGCGCCGCCACCTGTCGAACAACTCGCCATCCGAGCGCCAAGGAAAATCGTCATATCGATCGTTCCAGTTGGCGGAGTTGAGTTTGGGAAACTGAAAAAGCTGGTGATAGCAAAATTCCCGCCAAGCGATCTCCTTGCGAAAGCGGACGATATTGTCTGTCGGGATTTTCTCGGGAAGACCTCGCGTGGCGTGCCAAATCCGGGCCGGGGAAATCTCGCCTAGCGCCAGATGCGGCGAAAGCAGAGAGGTCGCCGGCCTATCGGGAAAATCGCGATCGACAGCATAACCATCGAGAGCGGCTTCAATGAAATCATCCAACCTCTGACGGGCGGCGGCTTCGCCCGGTGTCCAGATATCCGTGAAACTCGAAGCCCAGTTGGGTTTGGTGGGCAGCAATGACCATGACTCGAGCGAATCCGATTGAGGCCAGTGGCCGGGTGCGTCAAGCTTTGCGGGCGCATCAATGGGGAACGGCGGTTCGCCGGATTGCTCCAGCGCCCGCCAGAACGGCGTATAGGTCTTGTAGGGAGTGCCGGTGCCCGTGCGCAGGCGCGACGGCTCGTGCAGAAGCTGGCCGGCGAAGCTGTTTGCCTCCATGCCGGCGTCACGCAATGCTTTCTTGACCTGAATATCGATCGCGATGCCGGCCGGATCATAACGTCGGTTCCAGACGATGGCTTCGGCGCCAGTCTCTTCGACAAGCTTTTCAATTCTTGCGAGCGTGTCGCCCTTCCGGAGAACGAGCTTGCTACCGAGCTCATGAAGACTTTTCTGCAAAGCGGCGAGGGAATGATGGAGCCACCACTCCTGTGCCGCACCGAGCGGTCCGCAACCGCTCGCTTCCGGCTCTCGGATATAGACAGGGATGACGGGACGACCTGATGTCACCGCCGCCCGCAGGGCATGATTGTCGTCGAGCCGTAGGTCCTTGCGAAACCACAGGAGGATGGGCTTCGGCTCGTTCTGCGATGATCTCATTGATTAGGCCGATGGTTCTTTCGCTTTTTCATCTATTTCATTGCTGCCGCAATAACATACGGTTTCGGTGGAGATATAGTTCCTTGCCGCGCCTACCGCCATGGAATAACGCTCGCAACTCTCCTGAGAAAATCTCGACGGGTCCTATGATATAAGGATTGTTGTCACCGTTCTGTAATGCAAGTTCGCTAGCAGTCCAGCCAACTGGCAGGCCCAGAGATGACAGGCAGGGAAGAACAAGATGGCAGAAATCCGGATCGAGCAGGTTCGCAAGGCTTACGGACGCAATCAGGTTGTGCACGGCGTCGATCTGAACTTTTCCTCTGGTGAGTTCGTCGTCATTCTCGGCCCCTCCGGCTGCGGCAAGTCCACCCTGATGCGGATGATCGCCGGTCTTGAGGATATCACTTCGGGTGAGATCGTCATCGACGGCAAGGTCGTCAACCAGCTTGAGCCGCGCGAACGCGGCTGTGCCATGGTCTTCCAGAATTATGCGCTCTACCCGCACATGAATGTCGCCGCCAACATGGGCTATGCCCTGAAGGTCGCCGGCGTTCCGCGCGAGGAGCGTGATCGCCGCATCAAGGAAACCGCTCGCATCGTCGGTCTGGAAGACTTCCTCGATCGCAAGCCGGCCGAGCTTTCCGGCGGTCAGCGCCAGCGCGTCGCCATGGGCCGCGCCATCATTCGCGAACCGAAGGTTTTCCTCTTCGACGAACCGCTTTCCAACCTCGACGCCAAGCTCCGCGTGCAGATGCGTGTCGAAATCCGCCGGCTGCACAAGCGCCTGTCGGCCACTTCCGTTTTCGTGACCCACGACCAGATCGAAGCCATGACGCTCGCCGACAAGCTGGTGGTCATGTACAAGGGCAATGTGGAGCAGGTCGGCACGCCGCTGGAAGTCTACAACACGCCGCGGACCCGTTTTGTCGGCTCCTTCATCGGTTCGCCGGCCATGAATTTCCTTGAAGGCTCCTTCTCGGCAAATGGCGAGCAGTTCATTTTCGACGGGCTGCCGTTCTCCATCGACGCCAATATCGGCAAGCGCCATGCGGGCCAGCCCGTCACCCTTGGTATCCGTCCGGAACATGCGCGTCTCGTGCCGGCGGGCACGCCCGGCGCTGTTCCGGCGACGGTCGATTTCGTCGAGGAACTCGGGGCGGGCCGTGTCATCCATTGCGATATCAATGGCTCCAGCTTCGCTGTCGCGGTCGCCGACCATACATCCGGCGAAACCGGCCAGGCCGTGGCACTGGAGCTGCCGCGAGAGAACATGCATCTCTTTGCCCAGGACACGGGCCTGCGGCTCGACGCCATCGCCACCGTCACGCCTCTCAAGGTGATGGCGCACTGATTTCAGATATCAATTTTCAGCAAGTGCGCCCGGAAATCCTCACCGATTTCCGGGCTTTTTCTATAGTGCAGAGCAGTCATCGACTGCGGCCGCGATCCGGACTCTAAACCTGCTAGCGGATCATTTCCTGCATTCGAAATTTTCTGCCCTGTTCATATCCTTCGCTCCTGGCTTGTATCTCGGATAGGACGGATATTCGCACATTGGCCGCGTGCGGCCGGCACCCTCCTTGCCGGCATCGCTGACGGTCAGATTTTCCGGCGCTTTTCCCTTTTCGACCCAGTTCTCCAAAGCCGTCAGGGGATCCCAGGCGGCGATGAACTTGCCGCTGCCATGACCGAACCCCGGTATGAGGTAGAAGCGCATGAAGCCATGGACATTCTCCGTCCCCATCGTTTTGACCACGCGCTCATAATAGGAGACCGTATTGTAGGGCGAGATTGCGAAATCGGTGGTGCCGTGCATCAGCAGCATTTTGCCACCGTGTTTCTCGAAGGCGGATAGGTCGGCGCTGTTTGCATCCATCAGTTTGGAAACTTCCGCGATGCGCTCGGCATATTCTGCCGGGTCGAAGGTTATGGTGTTGAATTTCGGGTCGCGCACGATGGCGTAGCGGATCAATGGATCGGCAAGGACGGCAAGGCCGAAATTGGCAACGGGGGTCGGCGGATTTGTCAGGTCTGGCGATAAGCCGAAACCCCACAGGCCATAGAGATCGCCGCCTTGAAAAATCGGCCAGCGCGCGAAACCGTCGACACCGTCCTCCAGCCTGACCGGAGACTTGTAGGGCGTGTTGATTGTTGATTTCCACTGAGAGCTGACCCGGCATTTCCACCGAGAAGTGACCCGCCTTAGGTATCGTTTGTGTTGGTCGT
>NZ_JBFUPL010000021.1:0-64491 GCF_041355235.1 Rhizobium sp. RCC_161_2
GGGACGGTTGAAACATGGGTCAATTCTCAATGGAAATATCAGGCTGTGCCGGGTCAGCTCTCAGTGGAAATCAACACCGTGGCGATTTTACCGCCGTCGAGAGCAGCGGCGTCGATCCATCCGCCTCAATTGCTAATTTTTATCCAGAGGCAGGTGATATTACAGAAAATACTCCATTTTGATCAGTTCGATGTTGCCAAATTATCAAATTATGATAATTATTGGATAAGGAAGCCAAGGAGGATCAAAATGACCCTAACTGCGGTGCGCGCGGGCGCATATCTGCATCATGTAGCGTTCGAGAGCGCTGACCCCGAGCGCCTAGCCCAATTCTACGCTGATGCAATGGACATGGAGCTGACCAAGATGGGCGAGGAGTGGATCTGTGAAGGACCGCAGCGTCGTTACATTGTGCGGGCCGGAGAAAGCCGTAAGCTCGCTTATGCCGGCCTCGCTTGCAGGGACGCCGATGGACTTGCCGAACTGAAAGCCCGTGCTGAAGCTGAAGGTCTGGAGATCCTAGCTTCAAGTTCGATCTTCTTTGAAGAAGGTGCTTTCGCCGTACGGGATCCGGATGATCATCTGATCGCCTTTGGGCTGGCAAAGCCACAGAAGGCGGGGCTGAAAGGCATTCTCGGCCCGACGCAGCATCTGACCTTTGCTTCGCTGGATGTCGATGCATTCAGCAATTTTTACCATGGCAAGCTGGGTTTCGCTCTTTCGGACCGAGTCCGCCACAAGGATGGAACGCTGGCGACCTGTTTTACCCGTTCCAATCATGAACACCACACTATTGCCTGCTTCAAATCGGACCGGACTGGTGTCGATCATCACTCCTACGAAGCCGGCGAATGGGACACGATCAGGGACTGGTGCGACCACCTTGCGGAACAAAACGTTCCGATCATGTGGGGTCCTGGTCGTCACGGACCCGGCAATAACCTCTTCATCTTCATCGAAGACCCCGACAAAAACTGGATCGAGATCTCAGCGGAGCTCGAAGTCGTCCACGACCGTCCGGTCAAGGACTGGCCGCATGAGCCGCGGACACTGAACCTTTGGGGCAAAGCAATTTTGCGCTCTTGAGCCGGCCGCGAAGAAGAGGAATCGCACAATGCAATTCGTAAGCTATACACGTCTCGGTAGCTCTGGCTTCGGGGCAAAGGTCGGGGAGGGGATCATTGATCTCACGGAACGGCTCGCACCCGGCGTAACCGGCTTGAAGCAGGCAATCGCCGCCGGACTTCTGCCGGTGGCTCGAGAATATATATCCGGACGCAACGCCGAGTTTACCGAGGCGGACGTGGCGCTGCTCCCGGTCATTCCCGATCCCGGGAAAATTCTTTGCGTAGGCCTCAACTACGAGAGCCACCGTGCCGAGACAAAGCGTCCGGATGCCAAATATCCAACAATTTTCACGCGTTTTGCCGATAGCCAGATTGCTCATCGCCAGGCGATCTTAAAACCGCGGGTATCGGACCATCTCGATTATGAAGCTGAACTTGCGGTGGTGATTGGCAGGGGCGGGCGCTATATCCCGGAGGAGAGGGCGCTCGACCATATCGCCGGCTATGCCTGCTACAACGATGCCACCGTGCGCGATTGGCAGCGACATACCTTCCAGTTCACGCCGGGGAAGAACTTTCCGTCGACAGGAGCATTCGGTCCACAACTCGTTACACCGGACGAAGTGGGTGACTATCGCGACCTTCGTATCACCGGCCGGCTGAACGGTGAGATCATGCAGGATGCGACCCTTTCGGATTTGATCTTCCCCATCGCGACGCTGATCTCCTACTGCTCGTCCTTCACGCCTCTCCAGCCCGGTGACGTCATCCTTACCGGTACGCCCGGCGGTGTCGGCGACCGACGCGAGCCGCCCATATTCATGAAATCCGGCGATGTCTTCCAGGTCGACATTCCGGGGGTCGGCTTGCTCATCAATACCATTGCGGCGGAGAGCTAAATCATTGCGCTGGAGGTGATGAGGAGCACGAGGAGTATCAATGATCGTTATGAAGCCAACCATAAGGGCCGACATTGCCATTGTCGGGGCCGGGCCAACCGGTCTAACCCTTGCCAATCTACTCGGAGGTATGGGTGTATCGACGATCCTGATCGAGCGCAATCTGGCGACGGTTCAGGAGCCTCGCGCGGTTTCGATCGACGATGAATCCATGCGTACGATGCAAGCGATCGGCCTTGCAGATGCCGTGGAGGCCATCGTCGCACGTGGTTATGGTTCGCGCTATCTGTCGCCGCGCCAGAAGCTTTTCCTGACCGTGGAGCCGACTTCGCGCGACTATGGGTTCGACAAGCGCAATGCCTTTCAACAACCGGATCTCGAGGCTCTGCTGCGCGGCGGACTGAACCGCTATGCCCATGTGACGCAGATGTTCGGCTGGGAGATGCAGTCCTTTTCACAAGACGACGATGGAGTCCTTGTGGAAATCGCTGACGCCGACGGCGCGATGACGAGCGTGGCGGCGCGTTATATGGTGGCATGTGACGGCGGGCGCTCTCCTACGCGCACTAGCCTCGGTATAGAACTCGCAGGATCGACCTTCGCGGAACGCTGGCTCATCGTCGACCTTGTGCGTACCGAAAACCGCTTCCGTCACACGGAAGTCTACTGCGATCCGGTCCGTCCCTGCATTTCGCTGCCGGGGCCGCACAATATCCGACGCTACGAATTCATGCTGCATGTCGATGAGGATGAGAAAACCGCGACGGACGAGGACTTCGTCCGCAATCTTCTCGCTCAAGTCGGCCCAGACCGAGACTGTGTTTTCCGTCGCGTACGGGTCTATACGTTCCATGCGCGGCTTGCGACGCGCTGGCGTGAGAAGAATGTCTTCCTGGCGGGCGATGCGGCACATCTCTCGCCGCCTTTCGCCGGCCAGGGCATGAATAGCGGCCTGCGCGACGCACACAATCTTGGCTGGAAGCTCGCCGAGGCGATTCGTGGAAATGTTCCTGGCAATGTTCTCGACAGCTACGAGACCGAGCGTATGCCGCACGCCTCTGAGATGATCGCGCTCGCGCTCAGGATGGGTCGAATAATGATGCCGCACAACGCTATCAAGGCGTTTTTGACGCGTACGGCGTTTCGCATACTTGGCGCCTATCCCCCCGTGCGGGATTACTTTGCGCAAATGCGCTATAAGCCGAAGCCTCGTTTCCGTGCCGGCTTGATGTGGGTTGACGAGCGCCCCGAGAAGTCCACCATAGTCGGTCGTTTGGTGCCGCAGCCAGTGGTGGAGGATACACATCTGCGCCGGCTGCTCCTTGATCAGGTCCTGTCTGATCAGCCGGTTGTTCTCGTGTTTGACGAATTTCCGGATCGTGTCGTCAGCACGCATTCGGTGCGTCTGTTGCAGGAGGCCGGCGCGGAGGTGATCGGCCTGACACCGGAATGGATCAACCCAGTCGACGGCAGCTTCTCCGTCTATCGCGATGTAAGCCGGCTCTTCAGCGCTCCGCAAATGAAAAGCTATCTCGGATACGCATTGCTGCTGAGACGTGATCGCTATATCGCCGCGGCTGAGCCTGTCTCCTCGGTTGACAGCCTTTGCGAAAAGGTGGCGGCTCTGCGTGCATGCCCTGCAAGTGCCCGCTCCACGGCACCTCTGATCGTCGCCGTGTGATACACTTCCACGGGGGGCTCGGCCAGGCCGGCGGGTAATCGCATTGACATGCTGCGATCCAGAATGGCAATGAAGGATGCGCAATCTGACGCGAACACCGGTCTTTTGAGGAAATTCGATGGCAGGGCTTGATCGATTTGTCGATATTTTGAGACTCTTCGATAAACACAAGCCCGACTGGACCATCCAGGAGATGGCGGACGCCGTGGAGGTTCCGGCGAGTACGGTCTATCGTACGGTCCGCGAATTGGTGGGGCAGGGCTTTCTTGATCCATCGATTGAGGCCCACTACCGCTTGGGTGCCGCATTTATCGAATTCGACCGACGCCTGCGCATCTCTGATCCGCTGATCCGTGAAGGTGAACCTGTACTCCGCGACGTTGTCCATGCTTCGCCTATACCATGCGTCGCCGTCCTTGCACGGCTCTATGGCGACCAGGTGATCTGCGTCGCCGACAGACGCACCGCCGATGCCGATATCGCGACAAGCTATGAACGCGGCCGCCCGATGCCGTTGATGCGTGGCGCCACGTCAAAAACCATTCTGGCACAGCTGCCGCGCGCCAGGCTTAGCAAGCTACTCAAGAACGTAGCAGAGATCGGCGCACCGTTGGATGAGGTGACGACGGAGCTTGGGGGCATCCGCAGGCGCGGCTATGCGATCACGCGTGGTGAGGTCGACAAGGGCCTTGTCGGGATATCCGTCCCGTTATCTTGCCCTGAAGCCGCGATTAACGCGAGCATGAGCCTCATCATGAGGCACGAGGATTGTAGCGATGTTGTGGAACGGCGTCTTGTGATGACACTCATGCCTGCTGCTGACATGCTCGCCGCAAAGCTGAAGCCGTCGAACGCTGAGAATCCCATATAATTATCAATTTGCAGGTAATGGTGATATTTTTAATTACGATATTATCAAAAATCAATAATTGGCTTGACATGCACCGAAGATTTCGGCAGGGTTAGTGCTGCGAGGAGGCAAGGCATCAATGGTGCTTTGTGCGGGAGGAAACCATGTCAAAACTGCATGACGGCACCGATTGTCTTCAGGAAGTTGTCGAGGGTACAGCATTGCACGCGCCGAAGGCGGTGGGCTCGCTGCAGTCTGGAGATCGCTCCGGTCGGTGGTGTCAGGGATCGACGTTGCGTCGGCCTCAGCGGTTAACCCGCGCTTTCGCCCTCATCGCGGTGTGGTGCGTGGAAACGATCTTCCTTGCCAAGGGTTGTGCCGGCTTATTGAGCGGCAGGCTACTTGCAGGTCGGCAATCATAGTTTTGTAGCGTTTCTCAGCGACCGAGCCGCCAGGAAAACGTTCGGCGCATGGCGCGCCGCCTGCCGCAGCTGATCGGCGCCTTTGCCAGACTGAACCAATGCAATCCGCGCGGCGAATGTCGCGGCCCACAATGCCCGCTCCCCACGGGTCAGGAGCAAATTTGTGGTTTCTAAATGAAATGCCGCCGTCCAAACCGGCTGCTCTGCCACCAAGAGGACTTACGAATGCAACAACATGTTCAACCCACCGCACTTGTCTCTAGCGCCTACAGCGACTTTTCCGGACAGTATATTGCTGGCCGCTGGGTTCCGGGGACGGAAGGTAATGCCTCGCTTGACCGAAATCCGTTCAACGACGAGACGGTGGCGGAAATCTCTCTTGCCAGCCTCGCCGACCTGGATCTGGCTTTCGAGGCGGCCCGATCCGCCCAGCCAGAATGGGCAAAGACGTTGCCTTCTGAACGTGCGGCTGTGTTCCTAAAGGCCGTTGCCATCCTTGATGGGCGCAAGAACGAGATCATCGACTGGCTCGTGCGCGAGTCCGGCAGTACCCGCATCAAGGCGGGCATCGAGTGGGGTGCCGTGCGTGCCGGCATGTTGGAGGCGGCAACGATGCCATCCGCGGCGCAGGGGCATATCATCCCCGTCGACCGCCCCGGCAAGGAAGCCAGGGTGTACAAGAAGCCGGTTGGTGTGGTTGGCGTTATCAGCCCGTGGAACTTTCCGCTGCACCTTTCCAACCGGTCGGTTGCGCCTGCTATAGCACTCGGCAACGCGGTCGTGCTGAAGCCCTCCAACGACACGCCCGTGACGGGTGGACTGCTGCTTGCCAAAATCTACGAGGAAGCGGGCCTGCCGGCGGGTGTTTTGAATGTTGTGGTCGGCAGTTCGGCAACAATCGGCGATGCCTTTTCTCGTCACCCCATCCCGCGTGTTCTCACCTTCACCGGCTCGACGCCGGTTGGCCGACATATCGCGCGCGTCGCGGCGGAGTCGGCATTGCTCAAGCGCGTCGGCCTCGAACTCGGCGGCAATGCTCCACTGGTCGTGCTCGACGACGCTGATCTCGGCAAGGCTGTCCATGCGGCGCTGATCGGTCGGTTCATGCACCAGGGTCAGATCTGCATGAGCACGAACCGCATCATCGTCGATGTCTCGCTCTACGACCGCTTTGTCGAAGCCTTCACGGAAGCGGCGAAGACGGTGAAATATGGCGATCCCGATCAGCCCGATACGCTGGTTGGGCCGCTCTGCAACGACAGTCAGGTCCGCAATGTGCGCGCCAGCATTGAGCAGGCCCACGCCGCCGGCTTTCGCGAATGCCTTGCCGGCACGATCGACGGCCGGGTCGTCTCGCCGCATGTCTTCGCAAACGTTACCAATGATTCCGATTTCGCACGCCAGGAAATTTTCGGCCCCGTCGCGCCGCTCATCCGCGCGGCCAATGAGGCAGAGGCACTCACCTTCGCCAACGATACTGAATTCGGCCTTTCCAGTGCAGTCTTCACCGGCAACGAGGCTCGCGGCCTTGCCTTTGCGCAGCGCGTCGAGGCGGGGATGACGCATATCAACGACATCACGATCCACGACTATCCGCATGTGATGTTCGGCGGAGAAAAGAATTCCGGTCTCGGGCGCTTCAACGGCAAATGGATCGTCGAGGAGTTCACCACCGATCACTTCGTGTCGATCCAGCGCTAGCGGCTTCGGCGCTCATGGCCAAAGAGCCGCAGGCGCCGACCATATCCATCCAGGCCGTGGGGGCGGTCTGTTTCCTGGGAGGAGGTTGATATGCAGAATTTGACCGCAGGCGTGCGGCAGGGGTTGCTGTTAGTGGCCGTTGCATGGCTGGCGCCGATCGGATCGACTTTGTTCGCTCCGGTACTGCCTCAGATGATCGCACATTTTTCAGACGTGCCGCGCGCCGGATTGCTCGCGCCACTGGCGCTGGTGACGCCCGCTCTCTTCGTCGCGCTGTTTGCGCCGCTTGCCGGCATTCTGGCCGATCGAATCGGGCGCAAGCGCGTGCTGCTCGTTGCGCTCACCATTTATGCCGGGGCCGGCATCGCTCCTTATTGGATCGACAACCTCTACGGCATCATCCTGTCGCGCGGCGTCGTCGGGATCGCCGAGGCGGGGGTGATGACTGCAAGTACCGCGCTGATCTGCGACTATTTTGTCGGCGAACGGCGCGCCCATTGGCTCTCGGTACAGTTTGGGTCGGCGTCCCTCGTAGCGACATTCTGTTTCGTGCTCGCAGGTTTCCTTGGCGGATACGGCTGGCGCGCGCCATTCCTCGTCTATGGGATGACGGCACTTTTTATCCCACTCGTCGTCGTGCTCATCTTCGAACCAGCTTCTGTCGCGCCGGCAGCGCGCGTCTCGATGCGTGAAGATAGGCCACGGGGCCTGTTTACACCGCGCTTCATCGGTTGCCTTGCGCTGACCCTCTTTTGCGGCATGCTGTTCTATGTCACGCCGGTCCATATTTCGCTGGTGCTGAGTGAGCGCGGCTTTACCGATGCGGGCATGCTCGGCCTTGCCAGCGCCGTTGGCTCCATTGGTGTCGTGGTCGGCGCAGTCGCCTTCCGTATGCAGTCGAAGCGCTCGATCGGGGCACTGCTCGTTATGGCCATGGTCGCGCAAGCCATCGGCTATACCATACTCTACAACGAGCCTTCATGGTCGGCCGGTGTCATCGGCATGTTCATCAACAACATCGGTTGCGGAGTTTCTCTTCCACTCGTTCTCGCCTTCACGATGAGCAGTCTGCGCAATGACTACCGCGGGCGGGCTTCGGGGATTTGGACCTCGATATTTTTTATCGGGCAATTTGTCTGTCCCATTGGCGTGAACGCCGTTGCGGCTGCATCCGGCGGGATGGTTGGAGCCATGGCCGTCTTTGCCGGGATCACGATTTTCGCGGCTTTGGTTTTCCTTGCCGGATTGATGTTCAGCCATTCCTTCAAAGAACCGGCCACGCCGAGTCGCGACATCATGCCTGTCCATTGAACAGGGAGCGGTCGGGGTGGCGCATGATCTCCATCTGGTCGCGGCTGTCGACAATTCTGTTACCACGCGCGGTCTTCGCGATCGCGTTCATCAATTCCAAACATCTAGAGTGGGGGATCACGATGGAAATGCAATCGCTTAGCCTAAAAACAACTCTGCTGGTTCTCAGCGGCCTTATCGGCGTGATGGCCGGAGATGTCGCCAGCGCGGCCGAGTTCTACCAGACCACGACACCCGGAGCCACATCCGATACTCGCGCCGCCGAGCTGCCACCGGAAGCGGGCTTTTACGCCATCGGCGGCATATGGGGTAACTGGCGGGATTCTCTGAGCGATAATAATGGCAATGCGATGTACTCGGATACCCGCGAGCGACTTCTTCAGGGCCAGTTGGGTGGACTTTATGTCTATCCGGGTCAATTCATGGGTGGGCGGATGGCATCCTCGCTGATCTTTGCCTACGGTCAACATGATTTGACGATCACCCGCAGTTTGCCGATCGATCTCAGCGACAAGCATACGGGATGGTTCGACGCCTATTCAGACCTCTTCTTCTGGTCGAAGAGCTGGTACGAAGGACCGCCGCCCGGGTCGGTCGGCCAGCCGGTTCCAGGTCCAAATTTCGTCCCGCCCATGCCGGTTGGTTTCACGTTGGGCCTCGGCCTCGGTGTGACGATCCCGATTGGTATTTTCGACGCCAGTACGGTGGGCAGCCCCGGCTTCAACAACTGGGTCCTGTCACCGAATGTTGCCTTTACATATAGAACCAAACCGATTCTGCTTGATGCGACAGAATTTTCCGGGCGGATTTTCTACAACCACAATTTCCAGCGCGAGGATTCGACTGGGGGGTTCAACTACCGCGACGGCGACTACATCTCTGCTGATTTCGCCATCACGGAGCGCTACGATCGGTTTCAGTTCGGTCTTGCTGGCAATGTCAAATGGCAGATCGAGGATGACGCGGGGTCGCCCGCCGTTCCGGCGACGGACGGTCAGCGCTACAAATCAATTCGCCTTGGTCCAATTCTGGCGATTGATTTTCCCGAGCAGCGCAGCACCGTTTCGCTGAAGTTCCTGACAGACGTTTATAGCCGGAACGCCTTCGAGGGAAATTACTTGCAGCTGAGCTTTATTCGTAAGCTCTGGTGAATTTATCGACAAACGTAGAAGCATAATCGCGGCTGGCTCAGAACGCACGGCAAATGGCCCTGCGACCCGCGCTATAAAAGACCGTGCACACCATAGAAAAATTGTCAGGCGCTCTTGTGATTCCCGGCGCGGTAGGTGTTGAGGAAAATGCTGATCGCCGGTTCGACATTCCGCGTGATCTCTTCTTCGCTCGCTCCATCGCGGATTGCCCAAAGGCATTGTTCGAACAGACGGACTTCACAGAGGGCCTTGAAACGCCAGGCGCCTGCCACAGGATCCTCTAAATTGAGTTCCCGCCGGTTCGCAGCGTCTGCGAGAATGACGGTCATCACGTCGATGACGCTTTTCGGGCCGTTTTCGAAAAAAATTCGGCCAAGTTCCGGGAACCGGAACGCCTCGGCGATGACAAGCCGATTGATCGCCATGATCTCAGGTGAAAGCAGCAATCGGAGGTAGTTTGTGCCCAATGCCGTCAATGTCGCAACAAGCCCAGCTTCTTCCCCCGGCAGCAACAGGAATTCCTCGCGCCTTTGCTTGCCCGCAGCGATGACAAAGGCAGCGAAGAGGTCCTCTTTCGACGGAAAATATCCGTAGAGGGTCCCCTTGGAACCACCGACGGCGGAGGCGATCGTTGCCATGGAAACGGAACCGTACCCTTCGCGCAGGAACAGTGCGCCGGCAACATCGATGATCTCGTTTCTTTTTTTCTCGCTTCGAACACGCATCATGCCGTTATAACCGGACAGAGCCGTACTGTTAAGTTGATCTGCGAATAAATTTATAATAGTACAGATTCGTACGATTATAGGAGGAATTTACATGACAAGGCCTTTCCCCAGTAGTCCGGAATTCACCGGGGCACTTTATAAACCCGTCCGCTTCGAAGGGGAGGTTTATGATCTGGAGATAGAAGGAACGGTGCCGGCCGAAATCGACGGTACGTTCTTCCAGGCCGCGCCTGATCCCCAGTATCCACCTATGCTCGGTGAAGACATGTTCTTTAACGGCGACGGCGTTATCAGCGCCTTCCGCTTTAAGGACGGGCATGTCGACTTCCAGCGCCGCTACGTTATGACAGAGCGATTGAAGGCACAGCGTGCCGCCCGCGCCTCGCTGCATGGCGTCTATCGCAACCAGCACACGAATGACCCAAGCGTCCAGGGTCTGAACAACAGCACCGCAAATACCAATGTGATCCTGCATGCCGGCAAGCTGTTGGCGCTCAAGGAGGATAGTGCTCCCTACGCGCTTGATCCGATCACCCTCGAAACTATCGGCCTGTGGGATTTCAACGGCCAGCTTACCAGTGCCACCTTCACAGCACATCCGAAGATTGACCCGGTCAGCGGCGACCTTCTCTGTTTTGGTTATGAGGCCAAGGGTGATGCCACGCCCGACATTGTTTATTACGAGATCGATGCCCAAGGCCGCAAAAGACGGGAGACATGGATTGTTGCTCCATATGCCGCGATGATCCATGATTTTGCGGTTACCGAGAACTACGTGATCTTTCCGCTCATGCCGCTCACCGTAGACGCCGAGCGGCTCAAGCAGGGCGGTCGTCACTTTCAGTGGCAACCTGGGCTCGATCAGCTTTTCGGCGTGCTCCGCCGCGATGGCGACGGTCGCGACGTACGCTGGTTCACGGCTCCCAACGGATTCCAGGGCCATACGCTCAACGCCTTTGACGATGGCGGACGCATCTACATCGATATGCCGGTCACCAGCGGCAACATCTTCTATTTTTTCCCGCAAGCGGATGGCACCGTTCCGCCACCGGAGACATTGTCTTCGAACATGATGCGGTTGACCTTCGATATGAACTCACGCGGCAACACGCTGCAGATGACACCGCTGACCCGCTTTCCGTGTGAGTTTCCCCGCAGTGACGACCGATATATGGGTCGCCAATATCAGCACGGCTTCGTCATCGCGATGGATCCGGAAAAGCCTTTTGACGAGGCGCGGATTGGGCAACGTCCATTTCAGTTTTTCAATATGCTCGTGCAAATCAATGTTGCGACGGGTAAGACAAAGTCCTGGTTTGCCGATGATCAGTCCTGCTTCCAGGAGCCGATCTTCGTCCCAAAGCACGCTGATGCACCCGAGGGCGAGGGGTACATAATCGGCCTTGTAAACCGGCTCGCCGAGCGCGCGACGGATCTTCTCGTGCTCGACGCACAGCACATATCCGAAGGTCCGATCGCAACGATAAAACTACCGATGCGGCTGCGCATGTCATTACACGGAAACTGGGTACCTGGTTCTGCCTTGCATGTAGACAGAACCTAGTACCACAGTCGTCCCAGCTTTTTTGGGAGGATCGCGGACGCGATCCGCCAGAAATAATAGCGCGGCTCAATGGTTCGTTCACAGAAAACTTCATTGGTCATCTAAACAGTTCCATAATTACTATTGCCGATCTAAAACCAGACAAATTATTGATATCGCACTTATATTTTGTTTCAACATTGAAATTTTACCGAGGGGTCGCAGGTTCACATCCTTTCAAGGCGAACAATCAGATCAAACTGAGCCATGCACATGGTCGCCGACGAGTGTAGGGAGCGTCTCGGCTGCATCGGTAACCGCTCTCGCTCTCTTAGCTTGCCTCTTGCAGGCGTACTGCAGGAGCAGCTCGCCGAACATAGGCGATGTCAATGGGCTCTCGACGTCCTGCAAGCGCGACTTCGTCTTTTCGGACCCAATCCAGCGCCGCTTCGGCGCCGGGCACCTGACCCATCATCGTCATAGACACGACGAGTGGCGCCTCGAGCTTCTTCGTCAAAGTTTCCAGCCTTTGGGCAACGTTGACCGTATCTCCGATGACGGTCAATTCATCGTGGTACCCGCTTTCCAAGACGCCGCTGATGACCGGGCCATAATGTAAACCGATCCCGGTTTCCAAGGAAGGTCCGCCCAGCTCGACGTTCGATATTTTCCAGCATTCCAGCCTGGCCATCAGTTCTACCGCGCAAGCCAGCGCACGATAGGCATCGTCGGGTCGTGACTTGGGCTGCCCGAACACGGCCATCACGCCATCACCAATGAATTTGTCGACTGTGCCGCCAAATGCAAACACGGTTCCCGCAACGATCCGACGGTACTCGGCCAGCACTCTTGCAAGCTCCCGGGGCGTTGCTGTCTCGGAATAGCTGGTAAAGCCCCGGATATCGATGAACATGATCGCAGCGTTGCGCCGTTCAAGATCGAGAATGCTGCTTGCTTCCTCCAGTTCAGCCACGACCATTGGAGAGAAAAAGCGCGATAGATTCATGCGCCTGTCCTCGATCCTCATGGCTTCTTTCCGCGTCCCTTCGTGATCGCGTGCCAACAGAAAGACGGCAAAGGCGGTGAAGGCAAAGCTTATCGTCAGGCCAAGGTCCTGGTTGAAGAAATTGGCCAGCAAAGTACCAGGTTCGTTGGAATGGTGCCGATAAGCCATCAACGCCAGCATCGCGATCCAGGCAATAATCACGATGCCGGAAAACAGCAGGACCAGTCGTTGTTCCAATTTTAGCGCAACATGGTTGAGAAGGATGAAGGCAACGACGAGGCTTGATGTCGTCAAGTTGTGGTTCTCGGTGATGGGATTGGCCAATATATGCTCGTAGAGCACGATCACGACCAGACCGGCATCCAGCGCGACGAAGATTTCCGTAAGCCATTTGTTCTTTGCGAAGTATGTCGCCGAAAAGATCGAGGCGATGCTGATCATCAGATAAATCAGCATAATGGTAATATGCGTGACGACGCTTGTCCGGCCGTCGCCCAGGACAAGATTGGCAACGAGGACGGCCAGTGCGACGAGGCGCAGCGATGCCGACCGAATTTCCCGGATCGAGTCGCTGTTGCTAAACACAGAGGTCTTTCGGTCCATTGGATTTCCAGATGTTTTCGCCACGGTCAAATGCAGCTTCCTGCGACCAGCAGCAAAGCCATTTATCGGTAACACCGAGTTGCCGCGCCCGAGATACCCGGGCGCGGTGTCTTCGATCATTTAACCTGAGTGACGGCGAGCTTGCCGTTCACACGCTCGGCAACGAATTCGATGGCTGCGCCTTCCTTGAGTTTTTGCAGCAAGACGGGGTCCTCAACGCGGAAGACCATCGTCATCGCTGGCATGTCGAGGTTCTTGAGGTCCTCATGCTTGATGGTAACCTTCTTCGCCTTGGCATCGACCTTGTTGACCACGCCCTTGGTGAACTCTTGAGCAAGTACACCGAACGCCGCCATGAGCGACAGGAAGGCGACGAGTGTGAGCCTGATTGCAATGTTCATTGTTCTGTCCTTCCAATCCTGTGTGTTACTTCCCTGCGACCGTGACATTGCCATGCATGCCGGCCTCGTAATGACCCGGCACGAGGCAGGCGAACTTGAACTCGCCATCCGTCGTGAACTTCCAGATGATGTCTCCGGATGCACCGGGTGAGAGCCGGATCGAATTGGCGTCGGCATGTTCCATTTCCGGGAATTTCTCCATCTGCACTTTGTGCTCGAGAATCTTGTCTTCCTGATCGAGTACGAACTCGTGCTCGACGGTTCCCGCATTCTTGATCGCGATTCTGACGGTTTGATCCTTGCGCACCTTGATGACATCGGGGGTGAAGATCATCTTGCCGTCGTCCGTCTCTTTCATCGTGACTCGGATGGTCTGCGTCGCCTTGGACTTATCGCCAGCCTCGCCGACGGCCACCTTTTCCTCATGGCCACCGGCGTGACTACCAGAGGCGACCGCAGGGCCGGCCAGGGCTGCGAACACGAGTGCGAATGCATATTTCTTCATGGGTAGATCCTTATGTATGGTGAAAGATAACAGCGCTCAGCCCTTCGTCGGTCTGGGCGTAATCTGCGTTTTGGCGTCCTTGATCTTGGTCGCGTCCGGCAATTCGCCGGTCCATTCCCAAGCTTGCGTTCCGGGCGGGTTTTCGTACCAGCCCGGATCGGAGTAATCGTCCGCGGAGATACCCTCGCGGACTTTCACGACAGAGAACATCCCGCCCATTTCGATCGGGCCGTGGAGACCCCAACCGGTCATCATGGGGATGGTGTTCTCGGGGATGGGCATTTCCATTTCGCCCATGTCGGCCATGCCCTTGGTGCCCATGGGCATGTATTCGGGCTGAAGCTTGCGGATCTTCTCCACCACTCCCTTCTTGTCGACGCCGATGAAAGTCGGGATATCGTGGCCCATCGCATTCATCGTGTGATGCGATTTATGGCAATGGATCGCCCAGTCGCCGAGATATTTGGCGTCGAATTCATAGGCCCGCATCGCACCGACGGGGATGTCGATGCTGACCTCCGGCCAGCGTGCCTCTGGCCGAACCCAGCCGCCGTCCGTGCAGGTGACCTCGAAATCGTATCCGTGCATGTGGATCGGATGATTGGTCATCGTCAGATTGCCGATGCGCACGCGAACACGGTCGTTTCTGGAAACCACCAGCGGGCTGATGCCGGGAAAGACTCGGCTATTCCAGCACCACATGTTGAAATCGGTCATTTCCATGACCCGGGGCACATAGGAGCCGGGATCGATGTCGTAGGCGTTGAGCAGAAACACGAAGTCGCGGTCGACCGGCATGAACTTCGGGTCCTTGGGGTGGATCACGAAGAAACCCATCATGCCCATGGCCATCTGGACCATTTCATCCGAATGCGGGTGATACATGAACGTCCCCGACTTCACGAGATCGAACTCGTAGACGAATGTCTTACCGACGGGGATGTGGGGCTGCGTCAGGCCGCCGACGCCATCCATTCCGGACGGCAAGATCATGCCGTGCCAGTGGATCGTCGTGTGTTCCGGCAGCTTGTTGGTGACGAAGATGCGAACCCGGTCACCCTCGACCGCCTCGATCGTCGGTCCTGGCGATTGACCGTTATAGCCCCAGAGATAGGCCGTCATGCCGTCTGCCATCTCGCGCTCCACCGGCTCGGCAACCAGATGGAATTCCTTGACGCCGTTGTTCATACGGTGAGGAAGCGTCCAGCCGTTCAAAGTCACGACAGGCTGATAATTCGGGCCGGTGTCAGGATGGATGGGCGGCTGCATCTCGGCCGACACCATTGTGGGGGCATCCGGCAGGCCCATTGCCGATGTCTTCGTCCAGGCCGCTGTTGAAAGCAGGGCGGCACCTGCTCCGATGATCTGTCTTCTGTTGAACATGTTCGTGATCCTTAATGTCCTGCAGCGCCAGCATTCGATGCCGACGCGGTTTCGCCCGGCCCGGCCGCTTCGCCGTTGCCGCCGCCGTAAATCGTCGGCATGAGGTTGGCGTCCGCCAGCCAGAAGTCGCGCTTGGCGTTGACGGAAAGCAGGATGGAGTTGATCTTGTCGCGGGTGTCGGTCAGCAGTTCGAAAGTGCTCGAGATCATCCCGTTGTACGTCAGGAGCGACTCTTCCTCGATCTTCGTTCTGAGCGGCACGACGCTATTGCGATAGTGCTTGGCGATCTCGTAGTTCGATCGATAGGCCTCATGGGCTGACCGGGCTTCCGAGCGAACGTTGACGGCCTTTTCCGCGAGCTGGTTTGCAGCACGCATGTAAGCAAGTTCGGCTTTGCGCAACCGGGCCTCGCCGGTGTCGAAGATCGGTATCGCGAACTCCAGTTCGACCTGGCCGGTTGTCTCAGTCTTCTTCTTGCCGTCCTCGATTGCCCGTTCCGTCTCGAAGCCGCTCAAGATTTCGAGATCCGTCACGTATCGGGTGGCCTCGGTCAAACCATAGGATTTAGCGGTGGCAGCCAGATCCAATTTTGCCATCTGAAGATCGACGCGTTTCAGAAGTGCTTCGGCTTCGATGGCATCCCGTTTGATCAGCACCTTGGGAAGGGCAGGAAGACTGTTGGGGATCTGATAGTCGATTGAGGAGCCCCAAAGCCCCATCAGCCGCGTCAGTTCTTCCTTGCTTAACCTGACGGCCAGTCGGGCTTGAGCTGTTTGCCCTGCAAGTTCCGCAGCAAACACATGCTCGCGAGCCTGCAAGCCCTTGGTCATTGCGCCGGTTTCGCCAAGCTTGGATGCCAGCTCGGAGGATGCATCCGCAGCAAGCTGAGCACGCTGGAGCTGTCCCACAGTCTCCGAGGCGGCCACGGCGTTGATCCAAGCGCGGCGGGTATCCGCAGCCAGTTTCAACGTAGCGACGGCCGCAGCCAGCTTCGCCTGTCTGAACCGGCTATCGGCAATCTCGACATTCTTCTTATGGGTAGCCAGAGCTAGAATGTTGGTTGCGACCATACCTTCAATGGTCCTGAATGCCTCAAGTTCCGGGGTCCCCAACCCCGTCGTTCCAATCGAAACCGAGGGATTGATCAGCATGGTCGATTGCCAGGCGTCGGCGGCGCTGTCACCAAGATCCGCGTAGGCTGCCTGCAGCCCCTTGTTGTTCAGAAGTGCGACCTGAACAGCCGTTTCGACATCCAGGGTCTTCCGTTTGTTGATCAGGCCCTTCACCTCATCGGCGACGGCCTGCGCCTGAAGCTTGTTCTGTATCCACACCGTATGTTTGCCGGTTGCCGTGCCTGCGGTATTGGCGACTGTCGCGAAACCGGCATCCCGCCTTGCGTATTCGGTGGATACGCATCCGCCAAGAGCAATCGGAAGCAGGAGGAGGGCCGCGTTCTTAAGACTGGGTGTCATGATGCATCTCCTTTTGAAGGAGACTGCAATTCGTTTTGCCTTTTCCACGGTTTCGGATCGACTGGCTGACGCGCGACATATCCGCTGAGCGGAGTGCGATATTGGATCGGCCGTGCTGTCGAAAGGAGATCGCCGTCCGGCGTGGGAACGTCAGGAGGTAACGTGGATGAGCAGCCGCCGGCGATCAACGGCAGTGCCACCACCAAAATGGTAGGTCTCATGTTCTTTTCCGAATAGGAGTGTGTGTCCGGAAGGTCGTCGGCTCATCGAAGCCGACAACGATCCGATGCAGTGCCCGAAAAGGGCAGTCTCGCTATTCAGATAGTCGGGGGGCGGTGAAGCGTCGGCAGTTCGCCGAACGAGTGCTGGTCGTTCATGAACTCGCGAATGGAGGAAACGACCGGGCCACCGAGCCCGGGCCCGTCGCACATGATCGCAAAGCCGCCACAGAAGTCCTTGCAGCATTCCTTCTTGACGAGTTTCGCAGTACTCCCGTCGTCCGAGGAGGCAGAACCATGACGATGGTCGTCAGTGGATGCATGCTCCATATGATGATCGCCGCCTGGCGACATCATATCGGACATGGTCTTCTGGATTTCAGGAAAAGCCGAGCCGTGCATTGCAGCGTTGGCGCTGGGCATGGTGTATCCTGCCAGCGATACCATGATCGCCAGCCGCACAAATACGAGCATTGCGCTCCGTGCGATTCGGTACATTCTGCCCATGCTCCAACGACTACAATCAAAGCGGCTCAGTTTCAATCGTAACCTCTGATTGAGAAACATTCGCGTCGATTCTATGACATGGGCGTCACATGGAGGATGCATACTTGAAAGATGCTTATCGCGGCTTTACTTCGCTTCGCGAAATGGTCCGACCATGGATCATGGGCTTATGCTCAGAACTCCTCTCCATTTGCGAACGGGAGTTGATCCGATTTCCCGACCAGCTCATCTGTGCACGAGGTTCCTTTGACCAGATCCAGCGCGGCGTTTTACATCGGCTTCATCGTAGCTCTAGTATCGGTCACGGCCGTAGCCGGACATGCCGCGGACGACCTTGTCACTGTTCGCCAAGGCGACATGAAGGCAATGGCTTTCGCGGCTAAGACCATAGCGGACATGTTCAAGGATCCTCCCACCTATTCGTCGACCGGGTTCAAGCGGGCCGCCGACACCATCGCCGACAAGTCCGGCAACGCATTGATTGTTCACTTCGCGGGCGAAACCGCTACCGCGAATTCAAAGGCGAAGCCAAACATTGGCGAGGAGCGCGATCGTTTCGACCGCTTGGCGACCGACCTCAAAAATTACGCCAACGCGCTTGCCGCCGCTGCGGAAAGAAACCCTGGAACGATGGGCGCCAACATGCGGATGAAGCCAGGCGAGCCGATGGGCGATGGCCCGTTCGGCACCCATGTTCGAACCGAGGCTGAGCTGTCGTCTATGCCCGCTGAACATATCTTCCATCTGATGCTCCAGACCTGCACGAGCTGTCATGCAAGGTTCAGGACTGATTGAATGGCGCCAGCCTGAAAAAGGGGCAAAGTGTTGAATTCCATATCAAATTCACCCGGCTTTCCATTTGGCGATAAGCCACAAACAGTTCGAAAAAGCGAAACACTTCATTGGCCTGCCTCCGCCTGGCAGGGTCAGCGTCAAGCGGAAAGACGGGTCAGATCGCGGTGGAATTCAATAGTCCAATGTCCGGTTGCTTCGATGCCGCGAAATGGAACAACGTTTGCGATTATTATTCTCTATTATTCTGCACGGCTTTGGTGCATGGCTCCCGGCGTGAATGGATTCTGTATCTTTGATGCTGTGACTATGCCGTTGTTGCCCCGGACCGGACGGACTTCGGGCGCGCACATGCCAGCGTTCTGTTGAGGACGGCGCAGCCGGTGTCCGATGATCGACTTGTAGCAGTCGATCGCGTTGGCCCGAGGTGGAATGACGACGGCAGCATCGGCGCTGTGCCGGCTGACCGAGTCATAGGCGCCGTCAGCTGTAAACTTGCCAATCGGATCGTCGATCTGATCGAGTAGTGGTCCCACTTGTAACTGTCGCCCATGTCTTGGCTGGTCATGACGTGAGCGACGACGTCGCCGCTATCAGCATCCAATGCCAGATGCAATTTGCGCCAGCCTCGACGGGCTTTGGCACCGTGCTTCTCCTCAGGCCACTGGCCAGCGCCGTAGACTTCGAGCCCAGTACAGTCGACGAGGACGTGAACGGCCTCTTTCGCCGGAATATTGCGACGCTTCCGCCTGCCAGCAGATTGCCACATCCGTCCTCGTCGGCTCAATGTCGTATGATCGGGGAAGGCGAGATCCAGTCCCATCCGTTGCAGCACTTATGCCAGAAAGCCTTAGGTTTGCCGCAGTCGCAAGCCGAACTCTAGACCCAGCGTCAGAGATGTCTGGATCGCCAGATCGGAAAAGCGTGGCTGGCCACCACGCGTCTTCCGCTTCGGTACCTGCCATGACGACAGCGCTTCTGGCGTTATCCACAATGTCAGGCGCCCGCGCCGGCGAAGGCCAGTCTCATCTTCCGCCCAGTTCATCAGCTTGAACTTCATCTTGCCGATATGATGACGGCCGGTAGCATTGAGTTTGAAAGGCATAGGTGCAAGAGACCGGTTATTGCGTTAGGCGATCACCTATGCCAACGCCATTAACGATCCGCGCACCAACGTCGCTACCATCCAGATATGGCGACAGCGTTGTTCTTTATCCAATTTGCGCAATCTTTTGACGTCGAGCGGCCAGGGTAAATTGACAGCAGAAATGCCATATGGAAAAGGTGCCCAACACTGCGCTGGTCCGCGCCAAAAGACGACGAGTATGGAAGGCGAGATTTCATTGGAAGTCCGTCCGCCTGTAAATTCTGAGTCCACATGGCTTTCGCGGCGGAAGGTGCGTCATTGCGGTAACGACATGATGTCGGCCCAAGACTAAAGGTGCCTTGCGCACGGGAAAACGTCGCTCAAATCGATGGAGCGAGCCGACCCGATCTTCGAGACGTGATCACGGACTCGAAGAGCAACGGAACGCTTAGCGATAGCGAAACAAATCTATGGGCTGGCGCGGTTTCACGCGCCAGACGGATACCCAATTCTAAAACAGACATTTCCTCCACGGCCAAACCCGGCCGTAGTCTACAATTTTAGCTGTGTGGAATATAGTATGGCTGGATTTTCAGATCAAATTGACGACCAGATAATCGCGAATGCCTTTTCGAGGCGGAGCTTCCTGATGGGCTTCGCCGCTCTTAGCCTGTCTGCCGTTGGTGCTCGCGCCGACGATGCCACATCTTCGTCCTCGGACGCAACGGCTGCCCAGGATGGGTTCGTCCATCCGGGCCTGCTGCACACCGAAGCCGATTTTACCCGCATGGCGGCAAAGGTCACTGCGGGAGAATCGCCCTGGGTCAACGGCTGGAAGGTTCTGACTGATAATCCGTATGCCAGCCTAGGATATAAACCGAATCCGCAGGCAGCGGTCTATCGCGGCAAGGACGGTGTACATGCAGAGAATTACAGTTTGCTTTATAAGGATATCGCCGCTGCCTACGCGCATGCCGTGCGCTGGAAGGTGACGGGTGACACCGCTTACGCCGAGAAGTCGATTCAAATTATGAATGCCTGGTCCGCAGTCCTGACGGTCATCGGCGGCGATACGAATGCCGCGCTGGCGGCGGGCATCTACGGCTACGAATTCGCCAATGCGGCGGAAATCATGCGCTCGTATACAGGCTGGGCGGCGGCGGATTTCGCACGTTTCCAAACGATGATGGTCAACGTATTCTATCCGATCAATCACGACTTCATCAATCGGCATAACGGCACCCAGGTTACGCATTATTGGGCCAATTGGGATCTATGCAACATGGCATCGATCATGGCCATTGGCGTGCTCTGCGACAACCAGGCCTATTTCGACGAAGCGATCAACTATTTCAAAACCGGCGCGGGCAATGGTTGCATCATGCAGGCCGTCTACTACGTCCATCCGGGTTATCTGGGCCAATGGCAGGAGACCGGGCGCGATCAGGGCCACAATACGCTGGGCATCGCCCTGGTCGGGGCGATCTGCGAAATGGCATGGAATCAGGGTATCGATCTCTACGGTTATGACAACAACCGCGTTCTTGCCGGAGCGGAATACGTCGCCAAGGGCAATCTGATCGAAAGCGGCACGACCTATTACACCGTGCCTTACCTGTTCTACACCAATGTCGACAAGGTCAATCAGAGCGTCTTCTCGACGGGGAGTCAGGGGACCGCCCGGCCATGCTGGGCACTGCTCTACAATCACTATGTCAACCGTCAGGGCCTGGATGCGCCCTATACCGGCAAGTTCATGGATTTCATGTACAAGACTGCTCCGGAAGGCGGTGGCGGCAATTACGGACCCAACAGCGGCGGCTACGACCAGCTGGGTTATGGCACTCTTACCTGCAGCCGCGACCCGATTGCATCCGGCAGCCCTCCCAGCGGCCTGACCGCCAGGTTGCGCGCGGGTGACATTGTTCTTTCATGGTGGGGGACGGCCTACGCGACGGGCTACAGCATCAAGCGGGCAACGCAATCGGGCGGCCCATACACGACCCTGAAGACCGGGATTACCGACCTGCTGACCTATACCGATACGGCTCCGACGGACGGTGTCTATTATTATGTGATCACGGCGGAGACGCCTTCGGGCGAAAGTGCCGCCTCCAACGAAGCGACGGTGTCCACGACAAAAGCTCTGCAAACCCAGTTCGCCTTCGATGAGGGGACCGGCACCACCACCGGAGACGGCGGCAACCTCGTCAATGCCACCTGGGCGACGGGAAAGACCGGCACGGCCGTCTCGCTGACCAGCAGCAACAGCGCCTATGTCTCGCTACCGGAAAACATCGTGCTGTCCTCGGCCGATTTTACTATCGCGGCCTGGGTCTTCTGGAACGGCAATCAAAACTGGGCGCGCATTTTCGATTTCGGAACCGGCACAGGTCGCTACATGTTCCTGACGCCGCGCGGCGGGTCGGGCAAGGCCCGTTTCGCCATCACCCTGAACAGCGGGAATGGTGAGCAGGGGATCGACGCAAATATCGTCATGCCTTCCGGGCGCTGGGCCCATGTTGCGGTGACCTTGTCCGGTCATACCGGCACCCTCTACATAGATGGCGCCGAAGTCGGAACAAACACGGCGATGTATTTCGCGCCGTTCGATATCGGGCCGACGAAGCAGAACTGGATCGGACGGTCACAATACAGTGCCGATCCTTATTTCAACGGTCTGATCGATGACTTCCGTATCTACAATGGTGCGCTGGACTCCTCCGGGATCACCGCCCTGATGGCGTAGTTCGGACGGTTTCGACGAATAACCGAAGCGTTCCCACCAGGAGAAAAACGGAAAGACGTGCTCTCCTGGTGGAAGCGCCCTGACAACAAGACAAAGGCTGATGCCTTGTGACCGACTGCTTCCGGCCCATCTTGGCCGATGCGGAGGTTGCACCACCAAAACCGTGGAGGCGGTTGTTTTTCGCCCGTTTCAATCGGCTCGTGCTTCGTCGCGGGAAGACGCAGAATGTGTTTTCGGTAGGTGTTCTTTCCAATGAAATTTTTAAAAGCTGCTCACGCAGCGCTTGTGCTCTTGCTGGCCGGATGTGTCTCCTCCGATCCAGTCGATAACGTCTTTTCCGACAAGCTGCTGCAGCTCGACGCGCGCGGAAAGCCGTTGCCGGCGACGACGAGCGGAACAAGCTCCCTGCTCGCGAATGGGAGCTCGGCAAATGCATTTGTCGGAGCGACCCAGCAGGGGAACGAGAGCTTCGTTTCGCAAGGCGCTCCAGCGTTTTCCGTTGAAAAGCGAATATCCGGCGGCGATGGGTATACCCTCAACCTTGTCGACGCTCCCATTTCCGCCGCGGCGAAAAGCATCCTGGGCGACATTCTCAAGGTCAGCTACGTCGTGGACCCGCGCGTCAACGGAAAGGTTACGCTGCAAACGAGCCAACCGGTATCCCGGGATGCGCTTGTCGATATCCTGGAATCTGCCCTTGCCGTCAACGGAGCGGCAATCGTTCGCAAAGGCGATTCCTATCAGATCGTCCCGATCGGCAATTCATTCTCGACGACGCCCGCAGTTACCGTGCCTTCAGCGACACCGTCCGGCCCCGGCGTTCGGGTTCAGGTAATCGAACTGCGCTTCATCGGTGCGGAGGAAATGAAGAGCATTCTGGAGCCGATCAGTCGTCCGGGATCCATTCTGCGCGCCGATACGGCACGCAATCTCCTGATGCTGGCGGGATCCAATGCGGACCTCTCCGCTATGCGGGATGCGATCGCCACCTTCGACGTCGACTGGATGAAGGGAATGTCGGTGGCGCTTCACCCGCTCAAGGCCTCGCAACCCGCTGATGTCGCAAAAGAGCTGAACACCATATTCGGCACCCAGGACGGGCCCAATGCGAAGCTGATCAAATTCGTTCCGAACGACCGACTGAATGCGGTGTTGGTTATAACGTCCCGCCGCGCCTACCTGTCGCAGGCAGCCGACTGGATCAACAAGCTCGACCGCATCGCCAGCACCAACGAGAAGCAGCTCTTCGTCTACAATATCCAGAACCGACCGGCGAAGGAGTTGGCGCAGGTATTGCAGTCCGTAATCTCGGGCCAGGAAAAGAATGCGCCAAGCTCCACGAACGCGGTCGCGCCTGACATGGCGCCGACGACGTTGACGGGAGACGCCACCTCTTCCGAACCTGCCGCTGCAAATACGAATGTGGCGTCCGCAACCGCGTCGGCATCGACGTCGGCGGGAGATTCAACGCACACATCCGTCGTCGCGGACGTGGAAAACAATGCGCTGTTGATATCGACGACACAGCGCGAATACGAACACATTGAGCAGATTTTGAAGCAGTTGGATGTGATGCCGACGCAGGTTCTCATCGAGGCTGTCATCGCCGAGGTGACCCTCAACGATCAGTTGAAGTTCGGGCTGCGCTGGTTTTTCGAAAGCGGCAAGTTCGGTGTCGGGCTTTCCGATCTCTCCGACGGCAGCACCGGGGCCAGCTTTCCGGGTTTTGCCTGGACTTTTGCCTCCAGCAATGTCGGCGCCACCCTGAACGCGCTGTCGAGCATAACCAACGTCAACATCGTATCCGCGCCGACCCTGATGGCCCTGAACAATCAGAAGGCAACGCTCCAGGTCGGAGATCAGGTTCCGATCGTCACGCAACAATCCGCCTCCACCACGACGAGCAACACCGCGATCGTCAGCTCGATCGACCTGAAAGATACCGGCGTGATCCTTACCGTCCTGCCAAGGGTCAACAGTTCCGGACGGGTCATGCTCGATATTCAGCAGGAGGTTTCGAACGTCGTGAAGACGACGACGTCGGGCATCGATTCGCCGACGATCCAGCAGAGAAAGCTCTCCACCAAGGTTATCGTCGATGACAATGAAAGCGTTGCGCTCGGCGGGCTGATCCAGCAGAGCAACACGTTGAACCACTCGCAAGTGCCGCTCCTTGGGAAAATGCCGATCTTCGGCAATGCCTTCAAAAACAAGGAGGACACGATCAACAAGACCGAACTGATCATCTTCATCAAGCCCCGTATCGTTCGAGACGTGCGGCAGGCAAGGGATGTGACGGAAGAGTTCCGAAACCAGCTGAATTTGAGCTCGGCCGTTCAGAAGCGACGCGGCGGCAAAAGCGAGCTGGAGCAGGACCTGAAGAGGCTGGAATATTGATCGGCCCGTTGACGCTACAGCAATGGATCGCGGTTCTGTTGATGATCACAACGATCCTGCGGATCGCCTGGATCGATCTGAAGGTCAGGCGCATTCCGGACCATTGGAATATCGTGCTCGCGGGACTGGGGATTGCCTACAGGCTTCCATTTGGCGTTTTCGACACCTTGCGAGCACTCGCGGTCGGATTGGCGACCATGGCAGTCTTCGCCCTCCTGCGCTGGGTTCATCTCCGGATAAGCGGCCGGATCGGGATCGGGCTGGGTGATGTCAAATTCATCGGCAGCGCCACCATCTGGTTCAGTCCTTGGAACCTTCCCCTGTTTTTCATGCTGGCCAGCAGCACGGCTCTGTTGTTTTCCCTCGTTTTTCTACGAGGCAAATCGACGGCCCTTCGCAATCTCAGGGTGCCGTTCGGGCCATTTCTCGGAATTGCACTCGTCCTGACCTGGTTATCAGAGGTTACATCCTTGTTTTCATTGACACCTGCGAGCTCCTTATGACGAAAAGAGACATCATAGCCGAGAAGAATGTCCGAGCCGGAGCCCATGACGATGGGTTCACGCTCGTCGAGCTTCTGGTCGTGCTTGCCATCATCGCCCTCATCGCGGCGATCGCGGCACCCCAAGTCCTGCGATATCTCGGATCGGCGCGCGTCGATGCGGCGAAAGCGCAAATGCGGAACCTGGAAAGCGCGCTTGAACTTCTCTACGTCGATGCCGGTCGCTATCCGACAACGGAGGAAGGTCTTTCAGCGCTTGTCGAGCACCCGGCCGGATTTACATCCTGGAACGGTCCCTACATGAAACAGACGGCCGCACTCCGCGACCCGTGGGGCAATCCATACCAGTATAAGGGTCCTGAGGGTCCATCTGGCTATTCATTGATGTCGTTCGGGCGAGACGGGAAGCCGGGCGGCGATGGCCAGGACGCCGATCTCAGCCCGTAGGCCCGCCCGACCGGCTTCGGCCTTATTCCGGCACGGCGGACAGATGAACGATCCTTTCGGCGGAGACCTTATGTCCCGAACGCGTGATTGAAACAGTGATGCCGACAGAGGCGGGCAATCTATCTACCTGGGTCCATTCGGTGCGCCATGCGCCGCCGGGTGAGCCCTGCGACGCATCGCCCTGTGTCCAATATCGAAACTGGAGCTCGTCTATCCGCGCCAGCTCAACGGCTTCTGTCTGAATTTGCCCGCCGGGCCTGCGCGGGCGAAGCGACTGCATCAGCCGGCCATCATTCTGCCGGTCTGCGCTGCGCTCGAGGAAGATGCTCACGTCCCTGAGACCGTATTGCCGGCTGCCGATACGGCTGACCGCAACGAAGGTAAGCCTGTCCTGGCCTCCTATCATCATCGGATGCCGTTGCGGACCGTCCTGTATCAAGGGAAACGGGCGCGCATCGCGAACGGTCTCTTCGACAAATCCGGCCAGGGCCTCCACTTCGACAATCGCGTCATTCCTTTCCCGCGCCATTATGACGGCGCGAAATTGGCTGACCATGGCCAGGATGATCATCGATAATGCCGCAATGAGGGCCAATGTCACGAGGACCTCGATCAGGGTGAAACCATCGTCGTCCCGCCGGCAATCGATCGGGACAGCATCGAGTGGGGGCATCGACGGCATCTTCACGGCAATCTCGGGCGGTCATTGATCAGAAAATCGTAGTGGCGCACGCCACCGGGAAGAAATACCCGCAAGCGCGCCATCCCCTCGTCATCCTGTTCCTCGGCAAATGGAACGGGCTCTATCTCCCATTGAAGGCCATCTGTTTCGCCCCGCGGTGAAGAACTGTTTCCTCCCTCGGCTGTCGTTATCGCGAGTTCGATCTTCGGCACTGTGGTCAGGATCTTCATCTTCTCTTGCGCCATAGCAGAACTCTTCGCCGCCAGTTGCACCGTTTGAAGAATGATTGCCGCCGAAATCGACAGGATCACGAAAGCGCAGAGAACCTCGATCAGCGAAAAGCCTTCCTCTCCGTGCGAGGCGGGATCACCTGTCATCGTCATTTGCCGACATGATCGTTGGGATGCCCGTCAGCCAGGGAATTCGAAGTGTCATCTTTGGCGAGCCGTCGCTCGAAAGAGAGATGGTGCCACCGGACGATGTGCCGTCGGGGAAGAAAACAATGGAAGCCTGGCTTTGCGACCGGGTCAGCTCCCGACCCGTCACAACTTCGACAGTTGCCGAAGCCGGGATGGAGATACGCCGCCTGCCATCGGCGTCGGCAATTGTTTTCGCCTGAACATCGACTTGCAGAGTAAGATCCCTACGGCGATTGATCGCCTCCATTCGGAGCATTTGGGCAAGATGACCCGCATCCCGGATCACGCTCTCCGGAGACGCGGCCATCCGCCTTGCCGGAAATGAGGAAAAGGCGATCGCAGCGGTGACTGAGATGATTGCGAGCACGACAAGCATTTCTACAAGCGAAAAGCCGGCTTCGTACCCGTCTGTTCCCGGTCTCGCTGCGCTCATTGCAAACTCAGATCGTTGATGCCGAGAAGCGCACTCATGACCGAGATGACCAGACCGCCGATGAGGCCCCCCATGGCAATGGTTATGACCGGCGTCATCAGCGCGAGAAGCCGGCCTTGGGAGCGCAAAGCCTCTCCCTCCAGCAGCTCGGCGGAGCGGAACAGAACAGTTGAAAGCGTGTTGACCTCATCTCCGATTGCGACGAGCGATACGACCGCGGAGGGAAATATCGCGGCCTCCCCAAGCGCGTCCGGTAGCCGCGAGCCGCTCAATACACGCTCGCGGACGGTTTCCAATGGCGTGGAATAGGTTGCAATCGGGCAGGTTGCCGCGGCAAAAGCCAAAGCCTTCGGCATTTCAACGCCGTTTCCGAGCAACAATGCCAGACTGTGGAGGTAGCGGGCGAGACCCTGCTTTCGGATGAACGCCCCGATCAGCGGCAATGAAATGGCTGCGTTGGAGATGAAAGCCTTCAACCGTGCTCGCTGGGCACTTCGCAGCGCGAGGAGACCCACCAGCAGGGGCGCGAGCGCCAATACCGGCCCCCAATTCACCAGCAGAGCCCTCAGGACGTCGAGAGACCTGATCATCAGCGGCGCCGGCCGACCGGCTCCCTCGAATATGGGAAGGATCGCCGGGACAAGGAAAAATGTCACGATCAACAACGCGACGCACATCATCAGAACGAGGAAGGCGGGATAAGCAATGGCCTCTGTAATCTGGCTTCGTTGCGCGCGCTGTCGCTCCAGGTTGTTTGCGATGACCCCAAAGATGACGGGAAGCTTCCCGGTCTGCTCGCCGCTTGCGATCAAAGCCGCGATGTCTCGACCTGCGTCTCCAATGGCCTGAAATGCTTCCGATGGGGCCTTGCCGCTGGCAAGCCGTTCAATCAGCTCCTTAGCGAGCATGGAATTGGCCTGGTTGCCCTGATCGGCAGCCATAGCCTTCAAGGCCCGGTCCAGGCCGAGCCCGGCATCCATCAGCATCGCAATATCGGCAAAAAATCGTTCCAGATTTGCTTTTGCAGGCAGTATGCGAGTGACGGGAAACGCTATTCTGGAGCGTGATCGGCGCGCCTCGGAGAGTTCGAGGACTTTCAGACCATCGGCTCTCAGCCGCAGGCGTGCCTCGGCTTCGCCCAAAGCCTCCAGCACCCCGCGCTTCCTGGTGCCATCCTTCGAGAAACCGACATAGGAGAAATTGGGCAATCTCACTCTCCTTGCAGATCGACGACGCGCGAGACTTCGGCGACGGTGGTAATGCCTGCAGCAACCAGTTCACGCGCCTGTTGCGCCAGCGGACGCATCCCCCCCTTGATCGCCAGATTTTCGATTTCGCTCTGGATCAGATCCCGGCCGATCGCTTCGCGTATCGGTTCCGTGACCTCCAGTATTTCATAGACCGCCCGCCGGCCGGAATAACCGGCGCCATTGCAGGTCTCGCAGCGGATGCCCGCCGGATGGCTCGAACAATCCGGGCATGCCTTTCTCAGGAGGCGCTGACCAATGATGCCCCGGAGCGTCGCGGCCAGCAGATAGCTCTCGACACCCATTTCGCGCAGCCGATTAATGGCGCCGGCCGCGCTGTTCGTGTGCAGTGTCGACAGGACGAGGTGGCCGGTCAGCGCTGCCTGCACGGCAATCCTCGCCGTCTCGGGATCTCTGATTTCACCGAGGAGAATGATGTCCGGATCCTGACGCAGGACCGAACGAAGGGCCGTGGCAAAGGTCAGGCCGATGGATGGTTCCACCTGTAACTGCGTTACTCCCGCAAGCCGGTACTCGACGGGATCCTCCACCGTGAAGATCTTCGATTTGGCATCATTGATGTCGCTGAGGATGGAATAGAGCGTTGTCGTCTTACCCGAGCCCGTCGGACCCGTCAGGAGCATGATCCCGTTCGGCCGGCGCACGATCCTCGCGATCGTCGCCATGCTTTCGGGTTGATAACCGAGAGCCGCCAGATCCAGCCGGATATTGGAGCGGTCAAGGATGCGCAGCACAATCGTTTCGCCGTGGATGCTTGGCATCACCGAAACACGAAACTCCACTTCCTGTCCTCTGATCGAGGCTCTAAGGCGGCCGTCTTGTGGCAGCCGGCGTTCGGAAATGTTCAGGCGGGACAGGATCTTGATGCGGCTCGTCACCGCCGCCGCGTTAAACTTTGGCACAATTTCCAGCGTGTCGAGCAGACCGTCTCTCCTCAGGCGAATCCTGATCGAGTCCTCAAGCGGCTCGATGTGCACATCCGTTGCCTTTTCATCCACCGCCCGCTGCAGGATGCGTGAAACGAACTTCACGATCGGCGCTTCGCGGGCAATATCCAACAGGCGGTCCACATCCTCCGCCTCGGCGCTATCCTGGAAATCCGTGGTCTCAGATGAATTTTGGCCCTTGGCCCGTTCTCGAAAAAATTCGTCGATCAATAAGCGCGGAGCGACGCTGATGGTGGCGGGAAGATCGACGAGATAGGAAACAGCCCCGATGGTCGAAGATGCAAACGGGTCCGCTACAATCAGCTTGATACTGTTGCCTTGGCTCTGGCAGGGTATGATTGCATGCGCCTGCGCAAAGACTGCTCCAATGCGCTCCAGCAGCTCTTCATCGACGCCCGCAATGACGCTGCTGCAATCGCATAGGCAGAAGAGCGCCATGGCTTCCGCAAGCTGTGCATCCGGCATGAATGCCAGCTCGCGCATAACGATATCGACAGGGTGGCTCGTCGCGGCCTGGACGGAAAGCGCGCGCTGCACGGCTTCGGACGTGAGGTGCCCCGCCGCCTCCAATGCACTCAGAAAGGCCTCCGGAGTCATTTGTTCCTTTGTCATTTGAGCGCATCCGCGACTGCCGTCAGCATTGGTTCGGCAACGAAATCTCCACATGGCAGGTCCCGGCCGAAATAGGCCGTCGTTTCCGCTTCCTCGGGAACTGTGGGGATCGAGGCAACATAAGCGAAGCCGTCGCCTGAGAAGTCAAACACCGTTGCCGAACTGGCTTCCAGTTTCTGGTTGCGGAAGAGCCGCACGACAATGGTCACGGCCCGTGGCTTGGCCGCCGATGCGATCAGAGGCAACGACCCGGATGCCCGCGATTCCAAAATGCGGCCGATGGCATCGGGAACGGCCTTCCTGGAGAGCGTTCGGCTGCCTGTCTGCACGGTAAAGACATTCGCGATGGCGGCGGGCGATACCAACTGCAAAGCGACAAGGTCCTGCAACTCGATCACATCCTCAAATACCGCATGCTTGTAGCCGGTTTCGCCGATGAGGTCGGCGGGAAGCTCTCGCTCGGCTCGGCGATCCGGTCGTCTGTAATTGTCCGTTGCCAATGCAAGCGTTGACGCGTTTTCCTCGGAAAAGCCCAGGGCCTGGAAACCGATGTCCAGAAGGGGAGTTCCAGCTTTGTTGAGGTCGATCAGGCCGGCGTGATCCTGCACTCCCAAAGCGATGGAGTATTCGCCCAGATCGCAAAGCGACACGCCATCCGCCTGGGGTATCTCGATATCACCATGCTTGAGCCGCGTGGCGAGCTGTCCTGCAACATGGAGAGAAAGCGTCTTCTCGATCCGCGAATAGCGGAAGGAGCGCAGTGCGTTTTCAGCGGTCAGCGCCCGCAGGCGGGCCGATATCGAGAACGGAACAAGGATGGCCGATGCGACAAGCACCAGTCCGAGCACCGCAACCAGTGCAAAGCCCGATTGTGGATGATCGCTGTCCGCGCCGTTCATTCTTCGACCTCACCGGTCGCGGTCTGCCCGCTCCCGCCCGCCGCAAACAGATCATAGGAAACCGTTTGGTCCTTCTGCGCGAGTGTCAAATTGCCTGCACCGATTTTGGTGATCGTCCATCCGGCAATCGTGCTTCCTATGGGGAGCCATTCGGCGGCGGGGCTCCCCTCGACGCGCACCAGTGCACGGCGCTCTCCTCCGATGGTGCGCGTGCCCTGAAATGCGATTGCCGGGCGGGTGATGATGGCCGCACCCTTGTCGACGGAGGCTGTGTCCTGCTGTTGGACCGGCTTTTCTTGCACAACGAACTCCCGTCGCGTCGGGCTGAACAAGGGTCTTGAGAGCGTCTGCGAGAGGGCAGAGCCATTGTGAAGGATGAGGTTTCCGGCGATTGCAGTGCTGTCCATCGCCACAGGACCGGAGGCGCCCGAGGCAAGCGCGGTGATGTCGACATCGCTGCGGAAAAGGCGGAAATTAAGTGCCAGGAGCGAGACAATCATCAGGGAAAGGAGCACCCAGGGCAATTTTCGAGCCGACAATCTGATCACGGCTTCGCTCCCTCGATCGCCACTGTTTCGGCCGGATTGAGGGGACTGAAAAACGACAATTGCACGCTGAGCTCGATAGGTTCCGCCAATCGCCCGCCATTTGCCGCGCTTGTTCCGTTCAGGATCAGCTCCCGGACAATGATGTAAGGCTTCTCTGCCTCCAGTTGGAGGAGGATGGCGTGGATGGCAGTGAGGCGGCCCTGCAGGCTTGCACGAACGCCGACATATTTGACCTTGTTCTTTTCGAGAGTCGGGAGACCACCGACCGACACCACAGTTGCGCCGGCGGTGCCGGCGAGAGAATTGAGCTTGTTCTGCAGTTCGGCCTGAATGACTGGTTCAGTCGCGCCGGCGAGAAATTCCTGAGAGGCATTCGCTGCGGCAGGTTCCTTGGAGAGCGTCCCGTCCAAGGCGATCAATTGGTCGAAGCGAGCCAGGGCACGCCTGGCCTCGGTGATTTCATCGCTTTGCTGATCGATGATTGCAACGGCAGCCCAGACTGTCGCCAATGTCAGGGTGATACCGAGCGCCAACGTTGAAATGGCGATCAGGCGCTGCACCATGATCGGCAGGTTCATGACAGTGATCAACAATCCGGTCATCGCATCGCTATTCGCATCTGGATCGAAAATCGTTCCCCCTCTTGCCCGGGGGTTCTCAGGACCTGAGACGCGAAACTGGGGTTTGACAGCAGAGGAGATGCACCAAGGATCGCTATCAGGTCCGCCGCCGAGTTGGAAAATCCGGCGATCGTGACTTGGTCCTCCCGGATCGACATATCCGTAAGCCATGTTGAATCGGGAAGGATCCGTGTCAGCTCCTCCCAAATCATCGTAACCGGAATGGATTCAGCCTTGCCCGCGCGCGCCGCTTGCAACAGCTTCTGTTCCAGCTGTCGCCTTTCCAGTTTTTTCCGGACGGCCGATGCCTGCGTCTGTTTGATATTCGTGAGCTCCGCCAGGCGTGACATCGCTGATGCGTTTCGCAGATAGGCGTGCGTGAATGTTGCTACCGACAAAATGATGGCGGCTCCAAGCAC
Organism: Rhizobium sp. RCC_161_2; assembly: GCF_041355235.1. Taxonomy (NCBI): domain Bacteria; kingdom Pseudomonadati; phylum Pseudomonadota; class Alphaproteobacteria; order Hyphomicrobiales; family Rhizobiaceae; genus Rhizobium; species Rhizobium sp. RCC_161_2. Next base: position 32,270 of record NZ_JBFUPL010000021.1, read on the forward strand.
GCCACGTGACAGCTGCCTGCGAAGCCTGACACGCCGAGGGAGGGTGTACATGGACTTGAGGCTTGCCTTGCAGACGAACTCAGGCTCAGCTTCGGTGTCCAAGGCGATCGCCGACACCGCATGGCCGGCCTCGCCAACCGCTACGATGATCGGATCGAGAATGGATTTGCGGACTACAGCACAGCTGGTCCCGCCTCCATGCAGATCTCCAGGCAAGAGCACGTAGGAATCGTCGCGCAGAAACGGCACGGCTTCCTCGATATCGATCAAGGCCATGGCGCGAGCCCGGCCGTAAGGAAGAACTCTGTCGGATAACGGGCGTTTCAAATATCGATCAGGTGCAAGCCTCAAAAGAATAGGCATCCGTCGGTCAAGGGAAGCCAGGAGGGCTCGCAGGTCTTCGGGGGCCAGCATGCTCGATTTGCGAAGGCCTGTACTTGTTTTGAGCTCCACAACGCATCCGTGGCGGTGAATGATTACGGTTGCGGTGCCGACTTGCGATCGGGCGGCGATGGTCTTCGGATTTCCATCCCTGCATAGCCTGGAGAGCCAATCCAAACTGTCGAGGATTATGGGGAAATCCATTTCCAATTCGTCCCCGACTTGCCCGTTACCTCGTATGAAATTCGAGTCTCATCGGGCATGCAACTAGCATGTTCGCAATCCGGGGAGCCAGCTATAGATCGTATCCGAATGCCGATTTCTGTATAAAAAAAAGCGCGGTCGTTCACAAGCAGTGAATATGTCTGGCAAGTCGTAGTTCGCTCCGATTCCCGCGGATCTTAGCCATTTTGAGAATAAAACTTCCAGACGAGCAGCGTCACTTCGACCGAGCTGCGATCAAAATGCGGGACCTGGCGGCATGACGAGATTGTTCAGGATCCTCATGATCCTTACAACCGATTTTCCGCGGAAATGATTGCTCAAGCAGTTTGGCTGGCGGCGTCGCTTTACTGACTGCGGTTTGAGAAGATGCAGAGCTTCTGCTTTCATGCAGAGATCGACAAAGAGATTTCGCGCCATGTCGTGACGGCATCGCCGCGAAGTTCGCGATAATCGGCGGCAGTCAGATGCTTTCGATGGAGGAGGAAGAGGTTGGCGATCTGGCCGTTGGCTGAAACAAAGACTGGCATTGTCGAGCCGATTTGAACCGCATCATGCGCCGCTCTCGGCGTCGCACAGCAAGCTGAGAATTCTCCGCTCGATTGTTGAGGCCCTTGTGTGAACGATGTTCAGTGCCTCGGATCAACTCGGCCTTTGCGGCAGAGTATGAGCGCGGCTTGTCGGTCACCATGACACGCGCGTCAGGCCTTGGCTTTTCAGCAGCTTTCGCATCAGTCGAACAGCGGTTTTCTTGTTCCGCCGGATTTGCAAGAGGGCGTCGAGAACATAGCCGTTGGCATCGACGGCGTGCCACAGCCAGTATTTCTTTCCCTTGATGGACACGACGATCTCGTCAAGATGCCATTTGTCCGCAAAGTTGCCTCTTGATCGCCGCCGAAGATGATGGGCAAATTTGCGACTGAACGTCGTGGCCCACTCCGACACGGTTTGAAACGAGACATCAATCCCGCGCTCGGCGAGCAGGTCCTCGACATCCCGCAGACCCAGTGGGAACCGATGATAGAGCCATACTGCGTGAGCGATGATCTCGGCAGGAAAGCGATGGCGCCTGTAGCGGTGTGCGGCAATGTCGGCGGCAAACTTTGTCGTGGAACACGTATACCATTCCGATCAGCACCAATCGGTTAAGGCGACGCAACCCCCACAACTGGTTCAAAATTGCGAAGCATTTCATAGGCCTGTCTCTGCTTAGCGGGGTCAGCGCCAAGCAGAAGGACGGGTCAAATCGGGGCGGAATTCAAGAACCGGGGGGGGCGAAAGATTGCTCTTGAAAACGAGGGGCGCACGTTATACTAAATTTTTCTATTTAGTATAACGTGCGCCGATCTGCTACTTCCAAAGCCAAAGGTGCCGGATCGCAGGGCGCAGGGAGCGCTATACTGAAAATACATATTTAGTATAGCGAGGCCGATATGCGGCAGATTGATCTCATGTATCGCACCATGACCGCTGAACTTGGTCAACGGTTGCTTGACGCCAGGTTCTCGGCTGACTTCCCCGTGGAAGGTCGCTTTGTGGGCGTCAACAACAAGGGTCGCAAATACTGGTATTTCGACCAGCCGACCGAAGGGGAGGGGCACAGGCAGAAACGTCAGTATGTCGGCCCCGCAGACGATCCGGAGATCACCAAGCGCGTTGAGGCTTTCAAAGCAATCAAAGACGATGCCAAGGTCCGTCGCAAGTTTGTATCCACGCTGGTCCGCGAAGCTGGTTTGCCGGAACCGGATCGGTTTTCGGGTAACGTGATCGAAGTTCTCGCCAATGCCGGAATTTTCCGGCTCCGGGCTTGCCTGGTCGGATCAGTTGCCTTTTCGGCCTACGGTGCGCTCCTTGGCGTTCGTTTGCCTGCCGCGTCGATGATGACGGATGACACAGATTTCGCTCAGGACTATGCGATCAGCTCCGAAGTAGGAGATAGCCTTCCACCTATTCTCGAACTCCTTCAGAGCGTCGATCCGACGTTCCGACCCTTGATGCATCGATCAGGCTCGCCGCGCGCGACGGGCTTCATCAACAATAGCAGCTATAAGGTCGAGTTTTTGACGGGAAATAGGGGAAGCGACGACTACATGGACAAACCGGTCGATATGCCGGCTCTTGGCGGTGTATCAGCCGAACCGTTTCGCTTCCTTGATTTCCTGATCCGCGATCCTGTGCGGTCGGTCATGCTGCACAAGAGCGGCGTGTCCGTCATAGTACCCGACCCATGCCGGTATGCGGTTCACAAGATCATTGTGGCATCTCGCCGGGTGGTCGATACGATCGGAGCTGCTAAGCGCGAGAAGGACCTGAGGCAAGCTGTCATAATGTTCGAAGCGCTCGATGCATCAAACCGTCTCAATGATCTTGCCGACGTCGCGAAAGAGGCGTGGGGGAGGGGAGAGGCCTGGCGCTCTGCCATTCAAGCCGGAATGGGATACATGCCTCGAAAACAAAAGGCGGCTACCGTCGCCCTGTTCCGTGATCTCGGCATAAATCATGAGGTCGAGGCCGACTAAAGACGGGAGGTGTCTGTGAAGCGGCTCCGAAGATCGATCCCTTGAGGATGGAGCCCAACATATTGATCCTATTGCGCAATTACGCGCCAAAGCGTGATTGCGGCCGGCTCGGGGATAACCCCGCTTAATTTCTTATTTTTCACTGCGTTTCCAAATGGTTGTCGCGGATGTCAGCGGGGTGAACGTTCGGAGCCGATTCACAGTCCTGAAACTCGACGTGAAAGACTTTGTAGTCCCGCGTGCGGGGTGGGCGGAAGCGTTTGAGCAGTTCGGCATCCCGAAGGGCCGCACCGCACCTGCCGAAGAAATGTTTGAGGCCGTGAATGCAGGATGGATGGCCCTCGGCGTCAAGGGTGCGGAGCACGTGGCGGGTACGCCGTCCGCGCGCCATGTCTTTGCGGCTGCACAGAACGCCGCCAAGGCGTAAGTCGGAGACGGATCAGGCATGAGACGGAGACTACCCCAGTTCCTCGGCAAGGCCGATGAGAAGACCCTCGGGTCCGCGGATGTAGCAGAGCTTGTAGGCATCCTCATATCGGACGACATCGCCGACAAGCTGGGCGCCGTGCGCGCGCAGCCTTTCAACGGTCTCTTCGACATCGTCAACTGTGAACATGGCTCGCAGATAACCAAGGGCGTTCACCGGAGCGTTGCGATGATCAGCAACGACTTCCGGTCTGAGGAAGCGGGAAAGCTCCAGCCGGCTGTGCCCGTCCGGCGTGCGCATCATGGCGATCTCGACGTGCTGGTCGCCCAGACCCGTGACACGACCGGCCCAGTCGCCCTCTATCGTCGCGCGACCTTCGAGTTCGAGGCCTAGCTCCTGAAAAAAGCCGATCGCCATTCCAAGGTCTTCAACGACAATCCCGATGTTGTCCATTCGCTTGAGCGCCATGCTCCGCCTCCTCCGGTTTTAGGTCCCATTTGCTGCTAGGACGTGGATGAACTATCGGTCCCGACATCGCTATCGAAATCTTTAGGGAAAATGTTCGGATGGCGTCACCCTCATCAGCATTCGTCCCGGGCGCATGAGATGACATTGCCAAGCTTTTGGCTGTCCAGTCGAGGCCCTTGCGGGTCTTGAGCGTCACGTCGCTCATTCTCAGCGCGCATCTGGATGCGGTAGCTGTCGAACTTGATCTCTTGGATTCAGCCGTCGGCCGAGGGCGGACGCTCGCGCGTTTCGCAGAGTTGCGGCGCGATAAACTCCGGCATTGCGGACTTGGCTGCTTTGGCCGGCGCCGCCTTCATTTTAGTTTTCGTTTCTGCTTTGCGTTCTTCCGCCGCAAGGCCATGGTTGCTATACCAAACGGCGACCGCCTGGGACGTCGCCACTTCCGATCAGGAATTTTTGCCCTTGCCAGCAGCGATCGCCTCCGTCGTCCGCCAGGAGGCGACGGAGGTTGCATTCTCTTCCAGGACTGCCGCACCGTTTTCCTCGACGGAGAAATCATCGTGATGTTTGATCATCAGCCAATTGCTGCGTTCGCCGCCGTCACGGTCATTGCGCATCCGCACAAGAACGAAGCCGACATGCAACCGCTCGCCTTCGAGCCTGAACTTGAAATCGCCTTTGGCCAGCTGTTGGTCTCCACACGGGACTGAGCCGGCTCAGTTCTGCGTTGAAACCAACAGCCCTCCTTAAATTGCCTGCGGCTGGTAGTCTGCTGGCGCGTTGGGCATGACACCCTGAAGAAGGGCAACCGATTTCTCCAGGCCTTCCAGGGAATTCAAGAGCACGTCCTCATGCTCGATCGAAAGCCAGCCGTCATATCCGGCCATCTTCAGGCGATAGCAGAACTGACGCCACCACTCTTCCCCGTGGCCAAAGCCCAGCGTAATATAGGACCAGCTGCGAGCAGAGATATCCATCAGGCTTCCGTTTTCGAGAAGGCTCGTAACAGCCTGCTTCGGAGCGTTGAGGAAAGTGTCCTTGGCATGGACATGATAGATCGCATCGCCAAGAGCTTCGGCGGCAATCAAAGGATCTGCGCCCATCCAGAAGAGGTGAGAAGGATCGAGGTTGGCGCCGACAGTCGGGCCGACAGCCTGACGCAGCTTCAAGAGCGATGGCACATTGTACACACACTGATTACCATGAAGCTCCAGAGCGATCCGTTCGACCCCATTCTCCTTCGCAAGGGCGACGATCTCCTCCCAAAAAGGAAGCAACTTCTCTTCCCACTGATATCGCAGGATAGCCTGTGTCTCTGGCGGCCAGGACGAGACGACCCAGTTCGGCATCGTGTCGTTGGGGCTGCCGGCAGGCAGGCCTGACATTGTGCAGACGGTTTTAATTCCCATTTCGCCAGCGACCCGGATCGTATCCTTAAGGCCCTCTCCTTGCGTGGGATCTGTCGGATGCAACGGGTTGCCGTTTGCGTTCAGGCTGATCACCTCAAGGTCGCGGTTGGCAAACCCCTGAAGAAAGGATTTCTGCGCATCCCGGTTACCCAGTATGGCTTTCAGATCGAAGTGCGGCGCGGTCGACCATCCGCAGGTGTTGACTTCCACCCCGGATACGCCCATGCGCTTGGCGTGCTCGAGCAGTTGATCGATTGGCACGCTGCCAAGGCTGTCGGATACGAAACCCAGTTTCATGCATAGAACTCCGGCTTATTGATCATTTCGACTGCGACTTTGCGTCCCTCGTTCAAAGCTTTGACGCCAGCTTCCGCGACGATGGCCGCGCAGTAGCCGTCCCAGCAACTCGATGCGATCTCCGGGAATTTCCGGGTCTCGACGAAGCGCAGGAATGCCCGATTCTGGCGACGATAAGCGTCATAGTACCGGCCGCGCCAATCGGCGTCATAGCCGGTGTGTTGGCTGAGGCGCTGGTCGATCCGCGTAAACGCGACCTGGTTCATCGCGATCGAGGCTTTTTCACCAACGACTTCCGCGCGCACGTCGTAGCCATAGGCTGCGTTGTTATTGATTTCGATATTCACCAGTTGCCCATCCTCGGTCTCCAGAACCATGACGACAGGAGCGACCAGTGCATCCGAACGCTTCGGCTGAAACGCCGAGATCGACACATATTCTGTGCCAAGCACATGACGGACCACGTCGAATTCATGCGGCGCCGAATTGGTAATCGCCATCGCGCCTGTGAAGTCAGACGCGGGCGTTTCCACATTGCGATGAAAATTGTGCATCATCAGCGGGCGCCCAATCACCCCGCTTTTCAGCGCCTGCTGCATTTCCAGATAGGATTGGTCATACCGTCGCATGAAGCCGAGCTGCACGAACCGGGCAGCCGCTGCCATTTCGGCGTTCATCACCTTCAGGCATTCGTCGGATGATTGTGACAGAGGCTTTTCGCAAAGGACCTTCTTTCCAGCTGCGATACAGGCGAGCGAAAGGGAAGCATGGGTGAAATCGGGGCTTGCCACGATCACCGCATCAATGTCGGCACGGCCGATAGCCGCTTCCGGATCGTTTCCGACGTCAGCCGCACCATACAAATCGGCCACCTTGCGAGCGCGGCTCTCATCCATATCGCAGATGAGCTGGAGGGTGGCGCCCTGCATTTCTTCAGCGACGATCTTCGCGTGATCCGCGCCCATCAGGCCTGCGCCGATAACTGCAATTCTTATTGTCATGGTCTTTCCTGTGATTCGGACAAATGGCTGACGGATCGGTGAAAGGTTCGGCGTGCCGGAAACGGATTCCCGACACGCCCGGGAGGAATTACTTCTTGATGAATTGGTCGACGTTTTCCTTGGTGATGGAGGCGAAGGGAACCAGCTTCTCGGCCGGCGCCTGTTCGCCCTTCTTGATACCCTCAACGACCTCGAAGGCGGCCTTTGCCTGACCGGCTGCATCCTGGAAGATCGTCTGGGACATTTCACCGGCTTTGATGGCCGTCAATGCATCCGGAACACCGTCGACGCCGGAGATAAGCACGCCCTTGAGGCGGTTTGCGCCCTTGAGAGCTTCGAGAGCGCCCAGCGCCATCTGGTCATTGGCGGCGATGATGCCGTCGAACTTCGGGAAGCTCTGGATCCAGTCTTCGGTCACCTTCATGCCTTCGGCGCGATCGTAATTTGCCGAGAGGCTGGCGAGCGTCTTGACGTCCGAACGGCCGAGGGCTTCTCCGAAACCTTTCTTGCGCTCCTGCGTATGCGACAGGCCCGGCGTGCCTTCGAGATAGAGGATCTTGGCGTCCTTTGGCAGGTTCGCCTTCATAAACTCACCCTGAAGACGGCCGGCGTCGATATTTTTGGAACCGACAAATGTGTACTTGCCGCCAGCCGACTGAATACCGAGAGCAATGACCGGAATTCCTGCCGCGTTGGCCTTTTCGACGCCTGGGACGATGCCCTGGTAATCGACGGGAACGACAACAATTGCATTGACCTTCTGGGCAATGAAGTTGTCGATCTGGTCAAGCTGCTTGCTGGCGTCATTGTTGGCGTCAGAGAAGTTGACTTCGACAGCCGGATCGGACTTGGCGGCTTCAGTGAAGGCATTCTTGCGTGCCATGACGAAGACGTCGGTGTCGGCCATATTCGCATATCCGACGACGAATTTGTCGGCGGCAAAGGCGGCACCTGTCGACAGTGCAGAGACGGAGACGGCGCAGGCGAGAGCGAGTTTAGCAAAAAGTTTCATAGGGTCCTCCCAATTGAGATCAGGTTACGTTCAGCGCCGCAAGGCGCACATACAGTTGGTCCCGGCCGCCCTTGTGGTGCGGCCCCGAACGGTGTCAGGCCTTCTTTTTGCTGCGGGCCGATTTTGTCCAGACATCGAGGATGACCGCGATCGCAATGATCAGTCCCTTGATAATCTGCTGCCAGTACGAGCTGACATTGAGGAGATTGAGGATGTTGTTGATGACGCCGATGATCATTGCGCCGATGATTGTGCCGGTGATCGTTCCGGTTCCGCCCATCAAGCTTGTACCACCGACGACGACTGCCGTGATCGCGTCGAATTCGTAGCCGACGCCGCCTGCCGGCTGACCGGAATTGATGCGCGACATCAGCACGATCCCTGCGACCGCGCAGAGGATTCCGTTGTAAATGAACGCCTTCACGACAATGCTATCGGGATTGATGCCGGAAGCTTTGGACGCCCGCTCGTTACCGCCCACCGCGTAAACGTAGCGCCCGAACTTCGTCTTGTTGAGAAGAGCCCATGACAAGATGACAAAAGCCACCAGAATGAGCACGGAAATCGGAACTGGACCGAGCGAACCCTGACCGATGATCTTGAAATCGCCAAGACCGGTGATCGGCGAGCCGCCAGTGTAGAGCAGCACCGCGCCACGAGCGACCGTCGTCATCGCAAGCGTCATGATGAAAGACGGAATCCGGAAGAACGTGATGACAAAGCCATTGATCAGGCCGGCAAGGATGCCGACGGCGATCCCGGCACAGACGGCAAGAACCACGCTGCCGGTCATGGCCATGACGCTTGTCGCCATCACACCGCAAAGTGCCAGCACCGACCCGAGCGACACGTCGATATGGCCAAGGATGATGATGAAAGTGACGCCGCAGGCAAGAAGACTGACGACCACGACCTGGCGTAGCACGTTGGTCAAATTGGCTTCGGTCAGGAACGTCGGGCTTAGAAGCGACGCCAGAATACAGATGCCGATGAAGATCAGCACTGTTCCGTACTTGCGGTAAATCTGCGCAAAGCTCACATTGCTCAGGGGCGACGCCTTGCCCTGCTTGCCGCTTGTGGTTGCTGTTTCAATGCTCATCAGTGTCCTCCCGTTGCAAGGCGCATGACGCTTTCCTGCGTCGCCTCGCTTCTTGTAAGTTCGCCAGCAACCCGGCCCTCGCTCATCACCATCACGCGATCGCTCATCCCGAGAACCTCGGGCAGTTCCGAAGAGATCATGAGGATCGCCAGGCCTTGGCGGGCAAACTCAGTCATCAGTTTGTGGATTTCGGACTTGGAGCCGACATCGATGCCGCGCGTCGGCTCGTCCAAGATCAAGAGCTTGAGATCGCCCAGCAGCCATTTCGCCAACACGATCTTCTGCTGATTGCCGCCACTCAGGTTTTCGACAATCATCTCCGTGTTCGGCGTCTTGATCTGCAGCGTCTTGATCATACGCTGCGCGGCTGTTTCCTCCCGCCGCTCGCTGATGAACAGCCCTGACGCGAATTTCTTCAGATTGGCGAGCGAGATGTTTTCGCCGACCGATCGGCACAACACGAGCCCCTCGGCCTTCCGGTCCTCCGAGACCATGGCGATGCCGTGGCGGATTGCATCAGTCGGAGAGCCGACCTTGATCGGCGTGCCATTAAGTCGAATAGTCCCGGCGTCGTATGTGTCGAGCCCGAAAATCACGCGGGCGACTTCCGTTCGTCCGGCACCGATCAATCCTGCCAATCCAACAATCTCGCCCGCGCGCACCGTCAGATTGACGTCCTCGAAGACACCGGCGCGGCTGACCTTCTCAAGGGACAGAACGACGTCACCGATGGGCACATCCTCTTTCGGGAAAATACTTGAAATGGTCCGACCAACCATTTGAGAGATCAGCTTGGCTTCGGTGTAGTCGCTCGAAGGGCCTGTCGCGATGAACTGACCATCCCGCATGACGGTGATGTCATCCGCGATTTGGAAAATCTCGTCCATTTTGTGGGTTATGTAGATGATCGCAACGCCGTTTGCCTTGAGGTCGGCGATCTGTTGAAAAAGCATGGATACTTCAGTGTCGCTGATTGCCGACGTCGGCTCGTCCATGATGACGAGAGACGCTGCGCGCGAGATCGCCTTGACGATCTCGATCAGCTGAATAGCCGCGATCGAAAGATCACGCATCTTCGTGGCGGTCGAATATTTGAGGCCAAGTCGGTCGAGAAGCTTTTGCGTGTCAGCGTTCATCTGGGCGAAGTCAACGAACGAAGCGAACACGCCCTTTCGCCCGATCGTCGGCTCACGGCCGAGGAAGATGTTCTCGGCGATGGTCATATCGAGGACCGGGCTGAGTTCTTGATGGATCATCGAAATGCCGCGATCCAGCGCTGCGGCCGCGTTTTGATGGTCGAGCTTCTCGCCTTGAAAGAAAATCTCTCCGTCGTCGATGGCGTAAATGCCGCTTAGGATCTTCATTAGCGTCGATTTGCCGGCACCGTTTTCGCCGACCAGGACGTGGACGCTGCCTGCCCGGACGCGCAGATTCATACCGTCAAGTGCGCGGACGCCCGGAAAAGATTTGGTAATATCCCGCATTTCGAGGACAAATTCGTTCTTGGCCGCAGCGAATGATGTCGCCGGGGCTCCTCCCACCGAAGTCATATGAATATTCCTCCTAACCACAGGCTCTCCCAAGCCCGGCGCCGCAAGGCGTCTTTTGTGTTTCCATTCTTTGTCTACTTCCTCAATTTATGTCAATTTATGTCTATGCTTTTCTCTCAAATTCATTCAAAATGACTTTCATGAAATGGGAGAATATGTTGTGTCGCGACCGACGATTGCCGATCTGGCAAAGGCAGCAAATGTTGGAATTTCGACGGTGGACAGGGTCATCAATGGCCGCCATCCTGTGCGACCGAAGACAGCCGAACTCGTTCTCGAGGCCGCCGAGCGCATCGGGTTTCACGGTCTGACGGCGATCAAACGGCGCATCGAAGCGGACAAGCCGGTCATTAAATTCGGTTTTCTGCTCAAGCAACAGCACCGAAAGCTCTACCAGATGTGGAGCGAACTTCTCGCGAAGGCTGTCGACGCCTACCCCGACGCCCATGGGCGAGCGATTGTTCGGTTTATGGACGACCTCAGTCCTGACAAAGCGGCTGCCGCAATTCGTGCACTGAGTCGCGAGGCTGACGTCATTGGGATGATCACGTCGGACCACCCACAGGTCAATCATGCGATTGCCGACCTTGCCGCTGATGGCATCCCCGTCGTCACAATGATCTCTGACGTATCCGCCACGGAGCGAGCAGGTTTCGTCGGGAATGATTGTGCCAAGAAGGGAAGGACAGCTGCCTGGTTCATAGCACATCTCAATTCAAGGCCGGGCGAAGTTGCTGTATTCGTCGGGAGCCATCGCTATCTCGCCCAAGAGCTTTGCGAGATGGGCTTTCGATCGTATTTCCGGGAGGCGGCACCGAAATTCCGGATGCTCGAGACGTTGGCGACGATGGAGGAGCCGCAGACGGCCTACGCGCTGACAAAGCAACTTCTAGCGTCGCAAGAGCGCTGGGTCGGCCTGTACGTTGCAGGGGGTGGAGTGACAGGGGTAATGCAAGCCCTTCGGGAGGACCGTAGCCCCGTAGCTCAGAGGTTGGTTGTCGTGGCTCATGAACTGACGAACGAAACGCGTGCTGGCTTAGCGGAAGGACTGCTTAAGGTCGTCCTCTCGCATCCTGCACGTCAACTAACGGAGACACTGGTGCGCGCCATGGGAGATGCCGCCATGAACAAAGGGGAGCCGACTGGGATGACGCAAAACGTGCTTCCTTTTGACATACACACAGCTGCAAACATTTGAGGAAAGAGGTTCCGATTATCTCAGGACCGATGAACGGCGCCAGCCTGTCAAAGCGGTGTCCACAGACAGATCGCACCGACTATAGTGACTTGTTCCATAATTCAGCTTTGCCGCCACAAACCTCGCAAACCGCTGATATCGCTTCTTTAATTAGCGTTGATATTGAAATTTCGATCGCGGGATCACCGGTTCGACTCCCATCAAAGGAAGCAATGGGCAATGGTGGAGTCTCTCAGGTGCGTGCAAATTCTAGGAGCGGCGCAGTATCATGGTTGTCAGCTGCGCGAAGTGCCGCGACGTAGCGAGTGCGCAATTCACCAACGTCGGCGAGCGTACCACCGCCCCAACTGAAACGCTCGCCGCCAAGACGTTCGATCAGAAGGTCAGCTGCCAAGCGAGCGTGACGCCCATTTCCGTTTGGAAATAGGTGGATCGCAACCAGGCGATGGTGAAACCTGATGGCAATTTCATCCGGCGAAAATGTCTCATGCATAATCCAATATCGGACGTCGCTTAACAGGCTCGCGAGCTCCATTCCAATGCGGTAGGCTTGGACGCCGATGTTGCGCTCCGTCGTTCGGAAGGTGCCGGCCCATTCCCATACGTCGCTAAGCATCCGCTTGTGCAAGGTTCGCATGAAGTCTTCGCTGAGCATTCGCTCAATCGAAGCGCGTCGGCGCCCGCGCGCCCAGGCTGCGCCCGAGACGATGTTTTCCTGCTCGGCCTCGTTGAGATCGCGGCGGTGCGTTATCCAAGTCTGAAGCAGACCCTCTCGCTCTTGCGGTTCGAGGGGTGTTGCGTCCTCGGGCTCCTGAAACAGGTCGGTCATGTCTCATTCCAGAGGTCACGCTCGGAGAGCCTGTCGCGAATGTATGCTTGGACCCGGGCCTCGAAGTCCACATCATCCGTGCCCTGGGCTTCGAGCCGCATCGTGTGCGAGACGCGGTGAAGCTCGCGCGTTGCGATTTTCCTTGCGCGCGCTTCGATAACAGCTTCGAGTGAGCTGTTGGGAACAAGTGCGTAGACGAGTGTGCAATCCAGCGCCTCAGCTGCGCGACGCAAGGTGTTAAGTTGGATCGTCCCTGCGGCTTCCGATTTCTCGATGGCTTCGACGGTTTGCGGCCGCACGCCAAGGCGCGTGCCAAGCTGGGCGCCCGTCATCCCGAGCGCATCGCGTAGCGCGCGCACCCATCCTTTCGGCGGCGCCTTGAATCGGTCAGTCGGGTGGAGTGCCCGAAGCCTTTCATCAAGGCGCAGGCGGCCCCTTCTTCGACTATCGCTTTTCATTTCGTTCTCTCAGGCCATAGGCTGATAGTTAGCTATTTCATATCAGGATACAGGCTGAATATCAACGTGATAAAATCAGGCTATAATATGATAGTACGAATGGTAAAATCAGAGTATAGTCTGCGATGAAAGTAGAGCAAGTCAGGCCTTGGTCGGTCTGGCGCCGCTTGCAAGCTCGACAAGGGATATCAGGTGATATCGGCTGCTCGCACCGTATGACCGCGTTGAAAGCGCTCGATAGGCTGCAAGCCGACGTTGACGCCGATCGGCTAAAGAGCAGTGAAACTTCGATCACTGCCAATTTCAATGCTCGACAGCGGAGTTCAGGCTTGTTGGAAGCGCATGTCCCAAGGCGTCGGGTTCGGAAAGATCTCCGCCAGAAAGCCGACAAACGCCTTGACGTTTGGATTGCCACGCCGGCTTTCAGGCCAATATGCACTGATGTGGCTGCGATCGACGGCAAACTCTTTCAGGGGCATCGTAAACTTAACGGAGGAAAGGCCAGCGAAAGACGCCATCTGCAGATATCTCTCATGCTCGAGCAATTTCGCCCACAGCCTCATCGCCGCCGTGCGCAGTTCGCGATGGTGGCCGGAAGAGATGTCGTGGCGCGGGATTTGAAATAGGTTGGCGATCGGATCATGGATGGAGACGAAGCATTGTAGATGTCGCTGTGACTTGAAGCGCTTCATGATCCGCTCTCGCCGCCGGACTGGCTGGTGAGAATTCTCCGACCGATTATTCAACCCTTTGTGGGAGCGATGCTCTAAACTTGGCATGATCTCTGGCTTTGCTGCGCCGTAGGACCGCAGCTTATCGGTGATCATCACACGCGGCGACCGTCCCTGACCCTTCATGAGCTTGCGCATCAGGCGCTTGGCGGCCTTTGCATTTCGGCGGCTTTGCACCAGAACATCGAGAACGAAACCGTCCTGATCGACGGCGCGCCACAGTGACCTGCCACTGAGAATTTCCTCCAGAATAGATTAGAGTCCGGCCTACTAAGGGACGGACGAATGAAGAAGCAGAGGTTCACAGAAGAGCAGATTATTGCGGTGCTGAAGGAGCAGGAAGCGGGCGCGAAGGTGGCCGATCTGTGCCGCAAGCATGGGATTTCGGAAGCAACATTTTACAATTGGAAAGCCAGATACGGTGGGATGGAAGTCTCCGAGGCGAAGCGTCTGAAGGCGCTTGAGGACGAGAATACCAGGCTAAAGAAACTGCTGGCTGAGCAGATGCTGGATGCCGCCGCACTTCGCGAGCTTCTTTCAAAAAAATGGTAGGGCCTGCCGCCAAGCGTGACGCCGTTGCGCATCTGAAGGCCGTGATGGGTCTCTCGGAGCGACGGGCCTACCAGATCATATCCGCCGACCGCAAGACGATCCGTTATCGGTCAAGTCGACCGCCGGAGATAGAATTACGGGCGAAACTGCGTGACCTCGCCAATGAGCGTCGGCGTTTCGGATATCGTCGATTGTTCATCCTGCTTCGGCGGGATGGAGAGCCGTCCGGGGTCAACCGCATCTACCGCCTTTATCGTGAGGAAGGTCTTTCCGTGCGTGTGAAGCCGCTCCGAAGGTTGACCCCTCGAGGAGGGAACTCAACGTATTGATCCTATTACGAAATTACGCGCGAAAGCATGATTGCGGCCGGCTCGGGAAGAACCCCACTTAATTTCTTATTTTTCACTGCGTTTCCAAATGGTTGTCGCGGATGTCAGCGGGGTGAATGTTCGGAGCCGATTCACAGCCGACGTCACGAACTCTCAATCAATTGCCGAGGCAGTCTCGACGATGGACCGTGTTGACCATCTCATCCTGCTCGTCGGAACGTTTGTGGCCGGGAAGGTTCTAGAGGCCGACGTATCGTACCTGCACAGTGCTTTCGACGAGCGCATCTGGGCAGCCGTCCATGTCCTCCGGGCTCTCGGCGACAAGCTGGCGCCTGATGCGTCGATCACACTCATTTCCGGCGCCCTCGCGGACCGTCCGAATGCTTATGGGGTCGCCGTCCTGGCAGCCGCCTCTGTTGCAATCGAATCCTTTGGCCGTGGCCTTGCCCTGGAACTCGCACCGCGTCGCGTCAATACCCTGTCTCCCGGCCCAATCGACACGCCGATCCTTTCCAAGACGCTGGGCGATGGCCGCGACTCTTATGTCGCTTCTCTCAAGCAGATGTTGCCGCTCCACCGTCTCGGCACCGCCGAGAAAGCGGGCGCTGCGGTCGTGTTCTTGATGACCAACGGCTGGATGAACGGCGCCGTTCTCAATGTCGACGGAGCTTCGCGCCTCGTCTGAGGCGCGCATCTGCAGATAGAGGATTAGACAAGGACCAGCTTGTTCGACCCAATTAGACTCGGCGCGATCAGAGCGCCGAACTGAATCTGCATGGCTCCGATGCGCAGCTGGTCGGGTGGGTCCGTTTCGAATGGACTACACGTTACGCCGCCAATTGCCAGGCGTCGCGCCAACGATACTTGCGAAAACTCTTGTGAAATGGCTTTGATCGGCAAAGCCGCAGGCGATGGCGACTTCGGCGAGTGGAGTATTTGAAGTGCGCAGCAAAGTACGGGCGCGGTCTATTCGTTGGCTGAGAAGCCATTGATAAGGCGTCATGCCCGTCGTCTCGCGAAAGGCACGAATAAAGTAGCCGCGCGATAGATTGCAGGCCTGCGCAACTTGCTCGATCGAAATGTCGCCTTCAAGGTTTTCGAGAAGCAGGCTTTTCGCCAGGTGCTCATGCGTGCGCGATAGGCTTCGCGATCTGTTGGAAACTGCAGCAGATCGACCACCATAGCGTTGAACCAGGTAGGTCCCGATGGCAGTCGTCATCTGGTCGATGAACAGCGCGCTTGCCTCCTCCGGCTTTTCAAGCGCCGGGATCAGTGCGCGCGCAAGGTTGGCCAGCACGATATCTTTTGAGGCTGTTTCGGCCGCCAGGGAGGTGATGCCGGAAAGTTCCGCACCATCGGCGATTCTGATAAGGGCCGCAGGCGAGATTTCGAACAGGAGAAAATCGAAAGAACCGCTGAGATCCGCTTTATAGGCCTCGGAGAGATCGCGAATATAGATCGAGTTCTCCGCAAAGTCGTGGGTAGTCACATGATGTTGGTGATGAATCCGTCGCGTGTGACCGCCGATCGAAGATACGCCAACAACAAAACCTCGATCGCTTGCCGATGTCATCACTTGATCGAGCCGCGCAACGCTCGTTCCCTTGCGAAAGACCGCAATATCGGATCCTGCCAGCGCCTGGTTGATCGACAACTGTTTTAGAGGGCATCCGAACGTGTCGGTTGCGGTTGTGCCGAGCAATTTCACGTGACTGTCAGGAATAGGAACCAAGACGCACAGCTTTCGTTTTTTTTAGACCCATTTCACGGCTCAGATCTTCGGCGCAGCCTTCTGGAAAATTTGCAGAACCTCATCGACAAGGATCCTTTTGTGCAAGATAGATGCTTTGAAGATGTATAGGAACCCTCAAATCACGGCATTGCAACGGTCGGGCTATACCGTTCCAAGCCCGGAGGATCGAGACACATTTGAGTGAAGCGTTGGCGGTCAGCGACAGGATTGCGACTTGTTTTGGCATCGGTGCGGCGAGGGCCCTCGTCATCAGGCCCCTTCACCAGGCAAGGCTCACTGTCGTCCATCTTGACCACGTTTATGGAGAGGCAGAGCACCCGGTCTACCTTCCGGCGGACGACGCCTACCTGATCATGCTTTATCTCGTCGATGTTGATCATCGCGACATCTGGCCGGACCAGACCGCCGCACCTTTGAAGACCTATCCCAAAGGTTCAATCTGTCTCATCAGTCTGAAGCATGGAGCGGCAATTTCTGTTCGGGGTCGTTTTGAAGCACTAACCTTTCACATCCCGAGTTCGCACTTTGCTGAGCTCACCGAGGAGGCAGGCGAACCGCGCGTCGATGACCTTGCGACCTACCGAGGGATTGACGATCAGGTGATCCGCAATATTGGTGGAGCACTGATGCCGATGTTCGACATGCCGGACGAAGTCAGGGATCAACTGCTTCCCCACATAGGGCTGGCGTTAAATGCCCATCTCGCCCATCGTTATGGGCGCTCCCCCGCCCAGCGGCTGTCGGCCAGCGGTCGCCTGTCTCCCATGCAGGAAAAGCGCATCAAGACGTACATGGCCGCAAATCTGTCGGCCAACATGACAGTCGATCAGATTGCTGACGCCACCGGTTTCTCAGTGGATGAGCTCTGTTCAGGCTTCTTGAATACAACCGGGCAGTCTGTCGTCGAATGGATGTCGGCGTACAGGGTGACCACGGCTCAGTCACAGTTGAGCAGGACCGGTGATACCATCGCCCAGGTGGCTACGATATGTGGTTTTGCGGATGAGTCCACATTCATCGAGGCCTTCACGAAGGCCTTGGGCATCGCTCCGGCGGAGTGGCGCTCGCGCAATCGGCATTAGCAGGCTCTGCGACTGGGCGGCGCTGCGCCAAGTTCGTTACTGATCTCGGTTCAACGAAGAGAAACCATAAACGTTTTGGTGACACAACTTCGGGCGCGTTTCGCGCGGTCCGGATGCGGCACTAATGCCGCACCCGGACTGACCAATCAGGCTTCGACGAACGCCAGGAGATCGGCGTTCAGGACATCGGCATGGGTCGTCAGCATGCCGTGGGGATAACCCTTGTAGACCTTCAAAGTGCCATTCTGCACCAGCTTTGCGGACAGCCGTCCGGCATTATCGATCGGCACGACCTGATCGTCATCACCATGCATGACGAGGGTTGGAACGGTGATCGTTTTCAAGTCTTCCGTCTGGTCTGTTTCGGAGAAGGCCTTGATCCCATCGTAATGGGCCTTGGCGCTTCCCATCATGCCTTGGCGCCACCAATTCTGGATGACTCCCGGATAGACCTTCGCGCCCGACCGGTTAAATCCGTAGAACGGACCGGTGGGGAAGTCGACGAACAGCTGCGCGCGGTTTTCAGCGACGCCCTTGCGGATGCCGTCGAAGACTTCCAACGGAACGCCGCCTGGATTTGTCTCGGTCTTCAGCATCAGCGGCGGTACGGCGGAAACCAGAACAGCCTTGGCAACGCGGCCGGCCGGTTGGCCGTATTTCGCAACGTAGCGGGCGACTTCTCCCCCGCCGGTCGAATGGCCAATATGGACAGCGTTCTTCAGATCGAGCGCTTCGACGACAGCGAAGGCGTCGGCGGCATAGTGGTCCATGTCGTGCCCGTCGGAAACCTGTGCCGAACGGCCGTGACCACGACGGTCGTGGGCGACGACGCGGTAACCCTTCGACAGGAAGAACAACATCTGTGTGTCCCAGTCATCCGACGAGAGTGGCCAGCCATGGTGAAAGACGATTGGCTGAGCATCCTTCGCCCCCCAATCCTTGTAGAAGATCTCGACGCCGTCCTTGGTGGTGATGTAGCCCATTCTATTGTCTCCTTTGGTTGAGGTGGGGTGGAAGAAATGTTGGCCGCAGAATCGCGGGTGTGCGGCTATTTTGCGTCGCCCTCCGGTGTCTCGACCTCCGCCATCAGGGCCAAGAGACCGAGCAGCGGCGGGATCGCAAGGCACCAGACGCCAAGCCAAATGAAGACCGCGGCGGCGACGCCGCAGCCGATGGCGAATGCGCAGACGCTCGTCAGCATCTTGATCATCCGCTTCTTGGCGACATTTTTCGCTTCCAGGCTTTCGCCGCGAATGACATCAGCCACGTCGATCATGATCTGAGTGGTGTTACCGGTCATCATCGTCGTCGGTGGTGCCTTCGCAAGATGGATCTTGTGTGCGGCATTCTGGATCGCCATCGCGGCCACGAGCACCATGCCGGTCAGGATCGCCGGCCATCCATCTCCCTTCGGGAAAGGACCATAGGAAACAGCAAGGACCGCGGCTACGATCAGCAACAGCAGTTTCACCCTCATCATCGTGCCTAAAACCGGGTATCTGCGCGCGGTGAGCCAGAAGCTTGCCAGTCTGGTCACGAGAATGACGGCGCAGAAGACCGGGAGAGCGAGGAGCTTGGCAATGATCCCGGACGTGCCGAGCACCACGGCTGCGCCGAATGTCACGAAATTGCCTGTCACATGCGCCGTGAACAGCCCCTGAAGCGCCAGAAAGCCTGCTGTGTCGACGTATCCGGCGTCGAAGCTCAAAACTGTCGCGAGAGAGATTTTTTTCATCTGTGCTTTTCCTTTGCCATCCCGCTACCAGGAGAATTTCAGCTCGGCGCCGAGATAGTTGCTATTGTGGCCGCCGGCCTGGCGGATCGTTTCGCCAACGTCGTAATGAACTGCCTCGACGGCGCCCGTCAGGTTGGCATTGAAGGCGTAGTCCGCGCGCGCCTGGAGATAGGCGCCTGTCCATGACCCGCCGCGTCCTGCCGTGCCTGGAACGGCGACGTTGGGTTGGACATAGACGGCATCCTTGGTCGTCTGGCGCCACAATAGGCCGACCGCGCCCGTGAGTGTAAGCTGATCGGTCGGCTTCACGGTGACCGACGGCTTCAGATGGATGAGGTTGGCATAGCCTGTGTAGCCGGACAGTGAGAAATAATAGCCGTTCGGAAAGAGCGGGTTGAAGGTGCCGACCGTATTGTCACCGGAATGGCTGTCGCCAGAGGCGATGTCAGCCTGAATGCCGATGCGTGGCGTCCAGTCGACATCCTCAAACGTGTATCCTGTCCGTGCGCCGCCGGCCCAGGCACGGATATCCTTCGAGCCGATCGTACCTGCCTGGCCCATGGCTTCGAGATCCCAATCAAAGCCATCGCCGGCGCCGGCAAACCGTGCGTCGAGAATGTGGCGTTGTTCGTAGCCGCCGCCGTCCTGATAGTGGGCATTGTCTTTCTGGTACAGGGAATAGTAGGCGGACAGCTCGTTCTTGCCGAGCACCTGGCGCTCGACGCGCACGGTGCTGAAGCGGAAGTCGCCGCTCGATGTGTCATCGAAAGCTTTTTCGTCCCTATATTGTACCGGCTGACTGACGAAGCCGATGAAACGCCAGGGACCCGTCTCCCAATCGGCCCAAACTGCGTCGAAGGACTGCCTGACATTTGGTCCGTCGCGCGATGAAACGAAGCGCTGCAAGTCGAAGGCAAAGTCCTGCCGTCCTATGCGCGCCTTGAATGTGCCGGTCTCGAAATCCTGCGTGTAAGCGAGAAAAGCCAGACGCAGGTCCACCCGGTCCTGGTCGGCCCCGCCAATGGTCGTCTTGCCAAAGGCGCGGTCGTCCTCGAATTGCGTGAAGAGCTGCCAATTGTCATTGATGTGAAAATCGGCATGGATCTGGGCTCGCTGCAACAGATAGGAATCGTGTTCTGCTCCCCCGATACCGAAGGATGGTGCGCCGTTGCTTTCAAAACGCTCCCGAACCGTGAGGCCGAAGGATACGTAGCTGTGCGGGTCAGCGGCGTTGAGCTGAATATATTTCAAGCGATCAAGGGGTTCTGTTCTCAGGGTAGGATCTGAAAGCACAGACCAGTCCTCCTGCCAGCGGTTGGTCTTGATTGCTGGTCTCTTCGGTGCTTCCTTGGGATTGATATCGGCGGACGAGGCGCCTGCCGTGGATGAGAGCAGAAGTATCGCGGCAACCGCAGCGCGAGACGTCCTGCGCCGAGGGATGGGAAAGATATTCTGCGTCATCGGGGCAGGCTCCAAACGGTCGGTCACTGAGAGATCAGCGGTGCGTGGATCTCGGCGATGTATCCGCCGGGGAATTGGACGATGGCTGCCTGACGCGTGTCCGACTTGTAGGGCTGGATCAGCACCGTCGCGCCGGAAGCGGCAGCCTTTGCGAGGGTTGCATTGAGATCCTTCACCTCATAACCGGTCGTCTCGTAGCCATAGGGGTAAGGAAGGTGGCCATCGGTGACGAGGACCGACATGTTGCCGAAGTCCGACGTGATGCGGATGCGCCGGTAGGTGTCACTCGGGCGACCGATCTCTACGCCGGGCGCCTTTCTGTCGTCGGATACGATTTTGCCCTTTGAGAAGGTCAGGAAATCATGAATGAAGGCGCCGACGGAATCCTTTGAAACATAAATCTTGTTTTCCGGAACCGTATCGAACTTGGAATAGTTCGGCGCCTTGGTGTGCCAGTAGAGCTGCATGTTGACGCCGCCCGGCCATTGAATGACGGCATCGCGGCCGATCGGATCAGGAAAGGCATCGACAATCACCGAGGCTCCGGCGTTTCGGGCATCGCGGATCGCACGGTCCATGTCCGTCACGAGATATCCTGTCCGTTCCCTGCCGAAGGGGTAAGGGATCGGCGTCTTAAAGCCGAACAGCGAGACTGTGCCTGCGGGCGTTTGGATCAGTTGCGAGGTCGTGCTGCTCGGTGTCGGCGTCACCGTGGCGACGATCTGCTTGGTCGATGCACCGCCGAATGTGGCAACGAAACTTGCCGCAAAGGCATCGACGTCGGCCACCGGAACATAGACATGAGTGGTATCATATTGGGGACCAACCGCTAGGGTCTTGCCGGCAGCCAGGGCGGCCGTAGCCGAAGAGGCAAGGATCGTTGCGACGGCAATGGCGGCGGCGAATTTCAATCCAGCTGATGGAAAGATCATGGGTTCATCCTCATGGTTAAATCTGTTTGGGCAGGCGTTTGTCTATGAAGCGATAGTGGCCCGGGCATTATCAGCGAACAATTGCAACAATACTCTCGATTGAATTGTCCAATTTGCAATAATTAGAGACGTCGAACTGCGACTGGCGTATACTTTGGATGGCTGGTTATCTGCGGTTTTGCGCCGCCATTTCCTGGAGGTCGAGTTCATGCTCGAGCTGTCGCATGACGGTTTCGTGGATCTCGCCGGCGCGGTGCATTCTCAAAATCTCCGCCCGACCGGCTCTGTTGGCCGCAAGCACGGCCCCGAAATGTTGGGATTTGATGTCATCGTGCTTGGTCGGGTCGGCCTCGTATAATGCCGCCACCTTGGCGCGGTGATCGTATTGTTCGAGAAGGCGGGGGTGGTGAATCACACCATCTTTCCCGAGTGCGAGAGATTGGACAGCCCGATATTGCGCTTCGGCCACCCGCCGCCAGGCAGCGGCTGCGTTATCCTTTATGGACCTGGCCTCTTCGGGATTGATGATTTTCAGAAGCGAGGCGAGAGGCCCCAAGGTGCTGCCTTGCAAGAGCACCGTCACGACAATGACGGCGAAGGCGGCGACTAGCAGGATATCTTTGCCAGGAAAGTCGGCGGGAAGCGAAAGTGCACCGGTCAAAGTCACGACTCCACGCATGCCGGCCCAGCTCATGATGGCTGTCGTTGCGAAGGTGGAGGTCGCGTCGGGTCGCTGTCCCTCCTTGCGCAGCAGCCGACGGAATGTGCCGGCTCCGGTCATCCAGACAAACCGCGCCACAATTACGGTGACAACGACGGCAAGGATTGGCAGCCATAATTCGCTCGCGCCATGTCGAAGCCCGCCGATCCGCTCGAGCACGCCGCGCAGAGACAATCCAATCATAATGAAAAGCAATGACTCGAGCAGGAACACCAGTATTCCCCAGAACGCCTGGGCACGGACCCGCGTTTCAGCCGAAAAGGTTCCATGCTGATGCCAGCCGAGAAGCAGGCCGGTCGTCACCGTCGAAAGAACGCCCGAGCTGCCCATCGCTTCCGCTGAGATATAGGAAACCACGGCAAGCAGAAGCGTCGCGGTGACGACCAGCTCACTGTTGCCAAGTTTGCGTATGGCTATCAAGCCGAGCCAGCCAATCAGCAGGCCGGCTGCGATGCCACCAGTCGAGACCCATGCAAGCGCGCCGAGCGCCCCGACGGTGCTGAAGGTTCCTGTCATTGCCGCGGCGACGGCAAACCGCAGAAGGACCAGGCCGCTCGCATCGTTCACCAGGCTTTCACCTTCAAGGAGCGTGGTGATGCGGCTTGGCAGTTGGAGCCGCTCGAGAATCGCGCCGGCGGCCACCGCATCTGGAGGAGACACGATTGCACCGAGAGCGAAGCCGACGGCCCAGGGAAGCTGCGGCACCAGCAGGTGAAATACAAGTGCTACCGCAAGGGTCGTGAAAGCGACGGCCCCCAGGGCCAGTGACGCGATACCGCCGAAATGGCGCCGGAAGTCGCTCCACACCGTGAAATAGGCACTGCTCATCAACAGCGGTGGAAGGAAGACCAGCATGACAAGATCCGGATCGATATGAATCGATGGGATGCCCGGCATAAGGGCAAGCACGATCCCTCCGACGATCAATGAGGCTGCCGGAGGCAGCCGCAGACGGCGGGCGATCAGTTCCAGGACGATCGTCGCAATCAGCAGGAACGCAATGAATTTATAGGTTGCTTCCGAGGTCATGATGATGCGGAACTCTTCATCCGGTGAGGGATCGTATGGCAGGGATCGGACAAGGCGCTCTATTTTCGGTCCGCGCGTTTGCGTAGGTCGGCAAGGGCGATGAAGACGAAGGCACCGCTAAGGCCTATGTGCTCGAAGAAGCCGTTCATGGCTGCCGAATGCTCGGGGCCGGCGGGGATTTCCCAGAAACGCAGGGCAAGGTATGTCGCCATCAAGGTGAATATCGCCAGCGCGAGAGCCCCCAGCCAGCGCAAGCGCCCCGAAAGGATCAGGGCAGACATGGCGAGTTCGAAGACGGGCACCCCGACTGCAAAGAGTGGCGCCGGAGCCAGCCCAAAATGGTTCATTTCGGCGATTGCCCCCTGGAAGTCGAAAGCCTTCGTCAGCGGGCCCTGGATATAGGCGGAGCAGAGCGCGAGCAACGCCAGGAATTCGGCGCCGAAAGCCTTGCTTGTGGAGCCGCCGGCATCTTGATCATTTATGGTTGTCATATGAGTATCCTCAAAGCACCTGTGGTCAGAGCGGGTGGATCATGTCGCGGGCGTAGGAAAGACCAATGCCGTAACCGCCGGCGTGCGCTTCGACGATCGCTCGCGCATCATTGTAGGTTTCTTTTCTTGTCCAATCGCGCTGAAGCTCGAGCAACACCTGCAGCCAGGACGTCATTGTTGCACCCGCCGCCTCCATTCTTCGCAGCGCAAGGTTATGGCTATCGGATGTCACACCCCCGCATGCGTCGGCGACCACGGAGATCGCGTAACCTTCGGCAAGTGCCGAAAGCACGGGGAACGAAATACAGGCTTCCGTCAGAAGCCCCGAAACCAGCAGTGTCTTGCGGCCAGTCCGTGCGACCGCTGCCTTTACTGCATCGTCTTCCCATACGTTCATGTTGCGGCGCTCGATGGATGTGACCTCGGGCATGACGCTCTGAATTGCCGGCATCATGGGTCCGCTATAGACCTTCGAGGCCGACGTCGAAGCGATCACCGGGAGCTTGAATGCTTTCGCCGTCTTTGCCAGCGCAACCATGTTGCTGAGAAGGACCTGACGATCCGTCGACCCGACGCCAAAGGCGAGACCGGCTTGTTGATCGATCATCAAGACGGCTGGCTGAGCGGGTTCAAGGAGTGGAATTGCGGACATGATTGTCTCCCGGCTGCGACCATTTTCGCCTAGCCTCATCGTTCGTTGGGAAAGCCCCCTACAGATTGCGTCGAAGAGGGAGTTCGTATTGGTAGACAGCGTTCTCAGACGGCCCAGCAGGAGCAGCCCAGAGCGCCAAAGAAGCCCTTCAGGTCGCCGATAGGCAGCTTCGATGTCCAGGCACCGGCATGATCGTGGCCATGGACACCACAATTGCTGGCGCAGCCGCAAGAGGCGATCGCCGTACGGCGCAGCGAGTGTCTGCCTGCACCGTCGGGCTCACCCCAGGCGGCATAACCGCCGAACTTGCGAACCGGTGACCAGTCCGGCATGGCGGGCGGGATATCGCTCTCATCCAAAGTGGCAAAAGTGCCGGCAGCGTGGACGAACTTGCCGCCCACCATCGTGAGTTCCGACGTCAGGAACGAAATCTCGTCCTCGGCGCAGGCGAAGAAGTCCTTGTCCGGAACGATCAAATCGGCAAACTGACCCTTTTCGATGCGTCCCTTCTTGCCCTCCTCATTGGAGAACCAGGTGACCTTCTCTGTCCACATCCGCAGCGCCGTCTCGCGGTCGAGACAATTGGCACGCGGGTAGAGCTGCATGCCGCCGACAGTCTTGCCGGTGACCATCCATGACAGCGAGACCCAGGGATTATAGGAGGCGACGCGGGTCGCATCCGTGCCGGCCGAGACGTTGACACCCTTGTCGAGCATGCGCCGGATCGGCGGAGTGGCTTCAGCGACACCGTGCCCGTATCGCTCGACGAAATATTCACCCTGATAGGCCATGCGATGCTGCGTGGCGATGCCGCCACCGAGTGCTGCAATGCGATCGATCGACCGATCGGAAATCGTCTCGGCATGATCGAAGAACCAGTTCAGGCCTTCGAGCGGGATATCTTTGTTGACCTTCTCGAAGACGTCGAGTGAGCGGCTGATCGTTTCGTCATAGGTTGCGTGAAGACGCCACGGCCAGCGGTTTTCGGCGAGGACGCGCACCACCTCTTCGAGTTCACCTTCCATCTCCGGCGGCATGTCGGGGCGGGGCTGGCGAAAATCCTCGAAGTCCGCGGCGGAAAACACCAGCATTTCGCCGGCGCCGTTGTGGCGAAAATAATCGTTGCCCTGCTTGTATTTGACCGAGGCCGTCCAGTTGAGGAAGTCCTCTTTCTCCTGCTTCGGCTTCTGGGTGAACAGGTTGTAGGCGAGGCGGACGGTCAGCTGGTTCTCGTCAGACAGTTTCTGGATGACCGCGTAATCGTCCGGATAGTTCTGGAACCCGCCGCCGGCATCGATGACGCCGGTGATGCCCAGCCGATTGAGCTCGCGCATGAAATGACGGGTGGAGTTGACCTGGTAATCGAAGGGCAGTTTCGGTCCCTTGGCGAGTGTCGAATAGAGGACGCCGGCGTTCGGTTTGGCCAGTAGCAGGCCGGTAGGATTGCCATTGGCGTCACGCGTGATCTCGCCGCCGGGCGGGTTCGGCGTGTCCTTCGTGTAGCCCACGGCCCTGAGTGCCGCGCCATTCAACAAGGCCCGATCGTAGAGGTGCAGCAGGAAGACTGGCATGTCGGGCGCTATGGCGTTGATCTCCTCGATCGTCGGCAGGCGCTTTTCGACAAACTGGTGTTCGGTAAAGCCGCCGACGACGCGCACCCATTGCGGCGCAGGGGTCATCGCCACCTGCCGCTTCAGCATGCCCATGGCATCGGCGAGCGAACGGATGCCGTCCCAGCGCAGTTCCATGTTGAAGTTGAGGCCTCCACGTACGACGTGGGTATGGTTGTCGATCAGGCCGGGAAGCACGCGCTTGCCCTCGAGGTCGACGATCTTCGTATCCGGTCCGGCGAGCGCCATGATATCGCTGTCGCTGCCCACCTCTAGGAACAGGCCATCCTTGACTGCCACCGCGGTGGCGTTCGGATTTGTGCGATCAAGCGTCGTGATTAACCCGTTGCGAAGAACGATATCTGCATGCATGGCAGCGGCTCCGGCCTTGATGGGATCGGCGGCATCAGCCGGTGAAAACAGATTTGAAAAGGCGAGGCTCGATGCTGCGCCCAAGAATGTGCGACGCGTCGTCATCAGCTTTTTCTCGATGTCGGTTCTTCACGGGAGGGGCTCATCTCCACCCCATCTGTCCCGCCTTTCGGAAGGTGTCCAAACATGTGTGGCTTTACCTGATAAAGCCAGGAAACAGCGGCAGGCTCACGAGCCCAGACGCTTCTTGCCAATGGCACGAGCTGCTCGCCGACGAGAATCCCAAGTAGGCCGATGAGAGCGACAACCGGCGGGGCCGGCGAACGGACATTGAGCAGGCTGTAGATCACGCCAACCAGCAGGCCGGCACCGAGTGACAGGAGATAGACTTTCATGGAGAAGACTTTCGCTTGAGAAGCATGCTGCTCCGGCAGCTGGCGCACCGCCGGAGCAATGCCGTATTTACCTGGCAGGGTTCGGGCCGATACGTTTGCCGTGACCGACCCGCTCGGCGCCGCCGTGAACGTGGGTGACGGCGTAGTCGATACCCATGCCGTAGGCGCCGGAATGTTCCTTCACCAGCGACGTGACCGCGTCATAGGTTTCCTTGCGGGCCCAGTCCCGTTGCCATTCCAAAAGGACTTGTTGCCAGGTCACCGGAACGACACCCGCCTGCACCATGCGGTCCATTGCATATTTGTGCGCATCGACGGATGTACCGCCGGAGGCATCGGCCACCATGTAGATCTCGTAATCGGTATCGTTCATGCAGGAGAGTGCGAAGGTGGTGTTGCAAACCTCGGTCCACAGACCCGCGACCACGACCTTCTTGCGGCCGTTTGCGGCATGTTTGGCAAGGGCATCGCGGACGTTCTGGTCATCCCAGGAATTCATCGAGGTGCGCTCGAGAATATCGTTCTCAGGAACGATCGCGAGCAATTCGGGGAAGGTGTTTCCCGAGAAAGAATCAGTCTCGACGGTGGTGATCGTGGTGGGGATATTGAAAATCCGGGCGGCTTTTGCGAGGCCGACAACATTGTTTTTCAAAGTCTGGCGGTCGATCGACTGGACGCCGAAGGCCATCTGCGGCTGCTGGTCGATGAAGATGATCTGGCTGTTCTGAGGGGTCAGGACCTTAAGCTTGTCGGACATGTCGAATTTTCCTTCTGCATTGGATTGGCTTTGAATGGGGCAGGGGCGGCGGCGCGTCTTGAACGTTTTGCCGCGGATTTGTCTGAAAGGACGATCGATCAGTCTTATGCCGCGAGAGAGGGCAGTCCGGCCTCGATCTGCTCACGGAATGGCTCGTAGCGGGCTGGCAGCTTCAGAACTTCGCCGAGATGCGCCGTGTCTTCGTCACGATCGAAGCCCGGCTCATTGGTGGCGACCTCGAAGAGCACGCCGCCGGGAGTGCGGAAGTAGATGGCCCAGAAATAGTCGCGATCGATCACTGGAGTGACCTGATAGCCGGTGTCCATCAGCGCCCTGCGGACTTCGAGCTGCTTCGCGCGGTTCTCGACGGCAAAGGCGATGTGGTGCACCGAACCCGCGCCCTGCCTTGCATATGGTGTCTGTGGAAGCACCTCGAGGTCGACCGTATTGGCACCGTTGCCGTCAGGGATGACGAAGCGTGTTACGTTGCCTTCGGTCTCGGTCCGTTCGTAGCCCATAAACCTGAGAAGCTCGGCTGTGGCGGCCGCATCATGCAGCCGGAAGCGGGCACCGGAAAAGCCCCGGAGAGCGACGCTGTCGGAAATGCCGGTTCCATTCCAGGCAGCACGGAAATCGTCGGCCGTTTCGATCAGAGCAATCCCTTCCCCATCGGGGCCATTGAAGCGCAGACGGTTGCTGCCAAAGGCGGTGTCTGTTTCGAGAAGGTTGACACCCTTTGCGGCGAGGCGATCCTGCCAAAAAGCGAGGGCACCCTTAGGAATCGCAAACTGCGTCTCGCTGACCTCACCAACGCCGGGGCGGCCATGTGCCATGTCCGGAAACGGAAAATAGGTCATGACCGTGCCGGGAGTGCCGTTCTCATCACCGTAGTAGAGGTGGTAGACCGCCGGGTCGTCGAAGTTCACGGTCTTCTTCACGCGGCGAAGCCCCAGTGTGTCGGTGAAGAACGCATTGTTCCGGCGAGCGTCCGAAGCCATCGAGGTGACGTGGTGCAGTCCTTTGATATCCTTGATCATGATGTTTTCCTTCAATGGCCGATGTCGTTCGTTTGGGATGCACGGACACTACTTCGCTTGCCTACCGTCCGGAATTGCAATAAAAATGCCGAGTGAATTGCTCAAGGTGAAATAATAAAATGAACGACTACAGGGCGCTTAGGACGTTCTTGATGGCTGCGGAAAAGCGGAATTTTGCGCAAGTCGCGCGCGAGCTCGATATGACGCCAGCGGCGGTCACCAGAGCGATTGCCGCACTCGAGAACGAGTTGGGCGTGCAGCTTTTCGTGCGGACGACACGGCAGGTTTCATTGACGACCGACGGCGCGATCTATGCGGCCCAGATCAAGCCGGCGATGGAAGCGTTGGAGAATGCACGCACTGACATTATGAACACGCACAAGGCCGATCATGGTCGCCTGCGGATCAGCGCGCCGACCTGGTTCGGGCAACAGGCCCTGCCTCGGATCCTGACCGGGTTCAAGGAGTTGTACCCGAAGATAAGTTTTGAGATTTCACTCGCTGATGGGCTCATCAACATTATCGACGACGACTATGATCTCGCGATCCGGATCTCTGCGGCGCCATCCGACAAGTTCACGATCTGGAGGAAAATCAGCGTGGTCCGGCGAATCCTCGTCGCCGCGCCGGGGAGCCGGTTCACGGAGATGAAGCATCCAGGCGAGCTGACCCCTGACGACTGCCTTGCATATGGCGGCGAGAGCAGGCGGGAGAACTGGGTATTGTCCGATGGAAGCGGCAGTGCCAACATCTCAGCGGGGCGGGCGTTTAGCGCCAACAGCGGCGAAGTCCTGGCGAGCGTGGCGGCCGACGGGGTCGGTGTCGCCATGCTGCCGAAGTTCCATGTCGCAGAGCATCTGCGCACCGGGCGGCTGGTTCATGTTCTGAAAAACTGGTCGCCGCCGGATCTATGGCTGACCCTCTATTATCCGCCATACCAGTCGCTGCCGCCGCGCATCGCGTCGTTCTCTAAGTTCTTCGAGCAGCAGGTCCCTGCGTTCATGACCACTATGGAATGAGTTACGTCGAGCTATCATGCTAGACAAGCTGTGCACGGGTTCGATGTGGCACGCCGCCAATCGGGCCTGTCCACCTGAAATCGCATCTTTCCTAAAACGGCGGTTCAGCTCCCTTCAAGACCACCATTCGCGGTTTTCGTAGAAAATCTCATTGGTTCAACGGAACGGTGGACTGAACGTTCAAATCCGCTCAAGGCGTCAGTTGTTCAAATGCTGCTCCGGATAGATTGACGTCGGGCAATCAGGCCGTGATCGCACCTTTGGTGCGGATTTGCATCAGGGACAGCCAGAGCAGCCTACATATTCATGAGCCGATCCCGCTCAAACTCGCGATAGCGACGTGCACCAACCCGGCGGTGGCGGCGAATGCGAGTAGGCAGAGTATGAGGCCGACCAGGGTCACAAGCCCATCTCTTGCCATCAGGGCGATAGAAATCACCGTCAGTGCAAGAACCGGCAGAAAATTGCCGAACGGGATTGGCAGCGCGATAGCAACCGCCAACACGAAAATCGGAAATGCCAGCAGCCACTGCATCATCCTGCCCGTGAACATTGCCAGGCGGCCTGGGCGGATAATTGCCTCAACTCTGGTGATGATCGGAACGCTGTAGCGGACGACGAGATCGACGACTGCCGACGACAGTCTGCGCCGGTTGAGGAACACCGGAAGCCACAGCGTCTGACGTCCAATGGCGATTTGCACCGCAACAAGGGCAAGCGCGCTGCCGAATACCATCCCGAAAGGTCCGGGTATCGGCGTGAGGGCAGGCAGTGCCAGAAAAAGAATGGTGAAAGCCATGCTGGTCCGGCCAAGACCGGACAGCACCTCCCTCACGCTGACACCGCCTTGCGATTGTGCAAGCCTTGCCAATTCTTTCAGGCGAACCGATGCCATCTCTTCTTGTGGTGCCGCGCCGGCTGCCTGCTCAGTCATGTGATCTCGCTACTCCGAATCCGGGGAATGATCGGCTTTGCAATTTATCAGGTGGCACTAGCGGCTTTGTTTTCAATGAGGCCGATAACAGCTGCACAAGCTGGATTGCTCTTGTCGAGCAGCTCCGCCGGGTCGCTCCAGCCGGTCGCCACGCCGACAATGGTGGTGACGGTCCAGTAACTATCCTGCGATGCACGTTGCACCAGCAGCGGGATTTGCGATGACAAACACGTCCGAGATTGCTGGACGATCTCTACCGGCAGATTTGCGGCGGCCGCGTATTGTTCGATCTCTGCCTGAAGGGGAGCGATGGCGAAAGTGGCAAAGAGCCATGCGATGAAATTGGAGAGCATGTCTGTTCCTTGTTGGGCGTTTGTTGGGAGATGAGGGGCAGCGCACCTGCCACATGGGCAGGTGCGTCGTGGGCTTTAAGCGTTGTTCGCCGTGTCGCGCGTCTTGAGCAGGCTCCAGACCACGCCACTTGCGATGATCGCGAAGGTGATCCCGAGCGAGAGGGCAGCCGGAAATTTTTCCAGGCCCAGCATGTCGGCAACGAAGATCTTCGAGCCGATGAAGACCAGCACGATGGCCAGGGCTGGCTTCAGATATTTGAAGCGATGGATCATCGCCGCCAGCGCGAAATAAAGGGCGCGCAAGCCGAGGATCGCGAAGATGTTGGAGGTGTAGACAATGAAGGGATCCGTGGTGATGGCGAAGATCGCGGGAACCGAGTCCACGGCGAAGATGACGTCGGCGACTTCGATCAACACCAGTGCCATGAAGAGCGGGGTGATGAACCAGACGATCTTGCCGGTATTCGGATGGGCCTGTTTCACGAAGAACCGTTCGCCATGATGGCTGTCGGTGACGTTGAACCGATTGCGCATGAAGCGGACGAGGGAATTGTTGGAAACGTCGGGCTCGGCGTCTTTCATCACCAGCATCTTGATGCCGGTGACGATCAGAAACGCGGCGAAGACGTAGAGCAGCCACGAGAATTCAGCCACCAGTGTCGCGCCGACGCCGATCATGATGGCGCGCAGCACGATGACGCCGAGAATGCCCCAGAAGAGCACCCGGTGCTGATAAAGACGCGGGACGGCAAAGAAGGAGAAGATCAAGGCGATGACGAAGACGTTGTCGAGCGCCAGGGTCTTTTCGACGACGAAGCCTGTCATGTAGGCAAGGCCGGAATCGGCGCCGAGATACCACCAGACCCAGCCGCCGAAGGCGAGACCGAGAGAAATGTAGAGGGCGGATAGCTTGATGCTCTCGCCGACGCCGATCTCCTTGTTTTGCTTATGCAGGATGCCGAGATCGAACGACAGGATAGCGATGACGAGGGCAATGAAACCTGCCCACATCCAGAGCGGCTTTCCCAGCCACTCAACGAAAAACAATGATGTTTCCACGAAGGAGAACCTCAGTCGGCGCACGGTGTCGGAAAAGGTCCGACATCGCAAGAGCGCCGACGGCTCTCACCAGAGGGGCCCGGACCAGCGGGTTGAGCCGCAGATAGGTGTCATGTTCCCGCAGTTCAAGGGGGATATTTGGTTGATGCCTTCTGGCTCTAAACATCACCACGCCTAGCCCGGTTCGCTCAGGCACCGGGAGTGAGGTCGCTGACAGCCGATCTCAATCGCTTAGAAAGGCTAGCACCACGGCACTGTAACGTTAACAGAGCATCGGGCATCGTCGACTTAACGGAATGTGGAATTCGATGTGTGAAGAAGGTTTATGACAGACCGTGATCCACTCGA
>NZ_JBFUPL010000022.1:0-61807 GCF_041355235.1 Rhizobium sp. RCC_161_2
GTTCGTCAGCTCAAACTTCATCTTGCTGATGCGATGGCGTCGGGAGGCGTTGTGTTTGAAAGGCATCGTTGCAAAGACCGGTTATTGCGATTGCCGACCACGTACGCCAATGCAATTAACGATCCGCGCACCAACGCCTATCGGCATGGAAACCAGTGCCGGTGAGCATGGTTCAGGGTTTCTCGTCGATCGCCTGGTCAACACCCTGTTCGTGCAGGCGCTACGTGCGCTGTGCAGCAACGACACCGGCAAGACAAGCTGCTGGCTTGCAGGCCTCGGTGATCGTCGACTGGCGCGCACGATCCACGCTGTCCACTCTGATCTCGCCCGCCGGTGGACCGTCGAAGACATGGCACAGGAGGCCGGGCTTTCGCGTTCGAGCTTTGCGGCGCTGTTCAAATCGGTGGTCGGTGAAGCGCCGCTGGATTACCTCACGGGCTGGCGCGTCTACCGTGTCAAGATGCTGCTGACCGGAACGGACGAAAGCCTCCTGCGCATCGCCAACCTGGTCGGTTACGACAGCGACTTGTCACTGAGCCGGGTGTTCAAGCGCAGAACCGGGGTTGCGCCGGGGAGATGGCGGCAGATGATGAAATACAAGGGCACGGTTCATCTGGAACGTGCCCCGGTCGATGCAGAACTGGAAGTTGCGTGATCACATGTCGTTGCACCGGGATAGTTCACAGAAGGCCTGAAGGATTTTCCAGGTAAGTTAGTAGAGTGACTCTGTCACAGCGTCTGACCAGTGGAGAAAACAGCATTGTGTTCAAATATTCCTAGGCGCCTTGAGCGGAATCGAGCGCGCGGCCGAAAAACGAAGAGCCGGACCGACAACGCGGCCCGGACCTGTGGTTTGCCCGAAGGCTTACGCCGAAAGATGCTGGTCGAAGAATGACTTCAGCTTGTCGAACGGTATGAGGGTCACCCGGTCGTAAAGATCGACGTGCCCCGCTCCCTTCACCCAATGGAGTTCCTTCGGCTCAGCCGCCTTCGAATACGCCAGTTCGCTGAACTCCTTGGAGTGCGCCTTGTCACCGGCAATGAATAGCAGCGGTCGCGGGGACACAGTATCAAGGTTCTCGAGTGGATAGAAGTTCACGAACTTGACGTTGGTTATGACGGTGGGCATGGTGCTCGTCTTCGGCGATGCATAGGCTGGCGTGACCTCGCCGCGCGGCGTGCGATAGAAATCGTAGAACTCGTCGCCGATCGCATTGCCCGTGCGTTCGATCGGCGCCCCTGCGGTATAGCGGACCGCACCACCAGTGGTTTCGACAATGCGCTGCTCGGCAGCTTCGGCGAGGAACGCCTGGAACTGCTCCGCCGTTTGGGTGCCGCCCAGGCCCTTCCGGTACAGGGTGCCGTGGTCGTACATGCTCACAGTAGCGATCGCCTTCAGGCGCGGGTCGATTTTGGCGGCGCTCAGCGCGAAAGCGCCGCTGCCGCAGATACCGATTACGCCGATGCGGTCGCGGTTAACGAAGGCAAGCGAGCTGAGGTAATCGGCAGCAGCACTGTAGGCCTCAGCGTAGAAATCCGGGGAGACGGCCTGGCGTGGCTGCCCGTCGCTTTCGCCCCAGAATGGCAGATCGATAGCAACCGTGACAAAGCCTTGCTCGGCCATCTTGGCAGCGTAGAGATTGGCGCTCTGTTCCTTTACCGCTCCCATCGGATGGCTGACGATGATCGCGGGATTCTTCGCGCTGCGATCGAGATCGTTCGGAATATGCAAGTTCCCCACCACGTTGGTCTGATAGGCGGTCTTGAAGGTTACCTTTTCGAACGTTGCCTTGTCGCTCTTGTAGAAGTTATCAGCACCGTTGGACATGTCTTGAGCCTCTGTGTTTGAGATGTTGAAGAATGAGGTGATGCCGAGGGCAGTTATGCCGGCGGCGGTGGCTTTGAGGAGATGGCGTCTTGTTGCATCAAGCGATGCACCGTTGCCTGATCCGGTCACGGGATATTCGTCGTTGGCCATGTGAGATCCTTTGTTTGTTGTCATGCGTGAGGAACGTGAAGGTGATCCGCCGAAGCAGACTTCCATGTCCTGGTCATTCGCGTTGAGTTGATGCAGAGGGTTGGCGAGTAAAACCCCGCACCAGCGGGCTGTCTTCCAACGACCGGCCCTTCTTCCGCCCAAGCCGCCATCCCCACATCAGGTAGTGGGTCGCGATGACGGGCAGAGAAACGACACCAGCCCAGTAACCGAAGAACGGCGCCACCGACGCGGTAAAGTCCCAGAACTCGAGGCTGTAAGTGAAGGTGAGCTTGCCCCAGACGCCCAGCACCGTCCAACTCCAAAGGCTAAAGACTGCGAGCGTCAGTGCCAGGGCCCGAAACAGCCAGGTGCGCACCTGACTGGCGGCGGCAAGACCCAGCTTCACCCGCGTGAGGGCCATCACGCGGGCCCAATGGAGCCCGAGATGGATGCCCACGATGATCATTACCCAATAGGCGGCGAACCAATGGATATCCCTGAACATCATGCTGTCAGGGATCGGCAGCGTCACGAAGACGGACTTTGAGATCGCCACGCTGGTGACCAGCAGAACCACCATGTTGGCGATGAGGACGAGGTGAAGAGCGACCGTTGCCAGGCGAAGCGCGTCATAGCCGCCGCGGAGCAGATTTCGGAACCAGACGCGATTCACGTTGATGTGCCAGGCCAGAAGCGCGAACAGCACGATGCCGAACAGCTCATGCGCCAGGTTATCAAGCCACCAGTAGGCCAGCGAGAGCAGCAGAGCGATTGCCATGGAGCCGGGCAAGGCGAGGCGTTGAACTATGGGTGAATTCATCTCGACCTGTCTCCCTCTATGGGGCAGCGCGTGCTGCACCTACTTAAAATTCAGAGCGTCGTTGAACGTGAACATGAACTGCCGGTCCCGATTGCTGCGCTGATGGCAGGCGTAGCACTGGGCTGTATTCTCATCGGCCTTGATCGAGCGATCCGGCCAGAACCACTGGAATTGCCAGTCATCGACACCTTCGCCCGTCTTCTGCGACACCAGGTAGCGATAGAGGACCTCGCTCTGGTAGTCGACCAGAACCATATGCGTGCCGACTGGAACCGGTTGGCTGGCCTTTATGGCATCGAGAGCTGCCCGACTTGTAAGAATGTGCTCTCGCGTTTGACCGCGACGCACTGTGGTGTAGTGCACAAGCTGGTCGAGCGGCGGAAACGTCACCGCATTTGATTCCGCGTGCGCCGGAACAGCCCTCTCGCCGTCCGTCAGGACTAGGGCAACCGTCAAGAATGCCGCGGCTGTCAATGGCACGAGACCCCACCGCCAAGCTTGTCTTTTCATATGTCCGCTCTTCCAATTTTGGACGAAAAGCCTGACCGCGAACGCTGAGCTCTTCAGCGCGCTGCACAAGGCAGCCAGCGGGTTCATGCTGATAATCG
Source organism: Rhizobium sp. RCC_161_2 (assembly GCF_041355235.1). Classification (NCBI taxonomy): domain Bacteria; kingdom Pseudomonadati; phylum Pseudomonadota; class Alphaproteobacteria; order Hyphomicrobiales; family Rhizobiaceae; genus Rhizobium; species Rhizobium sp. RCC_161_2. Next base: position 3,407 of record NZ_JBFUPL010000022.1, read on the forward strand.
AGGTCAAAAAGATATCCGGCGCCGAGGGCGGAAAACCCAGTCGAAATGCGATCAGACTGCGTCGGATTGTGGTTTGGTCAGCGTTGCCATGTCGATGACGAAGCGATACCGAACGTCGGACCGTTCCAGCCGCTCAAACGCCTCATTGATCTGATCCATGCGGATCATTTCGACTTCCGGCAGGATGTTCTTCCGCGCGCAGAAATCGAGCGTTTCCTGGGTTTGGGCGATGCCGGCGATCGCCGAACCGGCAACCCGTCGGCGGCCAAGCAGCAGCGGAATGCTGTTCATTTCTGCCAGCGGGCCGATCTGGCCGACAACGCAGAGCGTACCGTCGACATCGAGCAGCGGAATGTATGGATCGATCTCGTGCTTGGCGGGAACGGTGTCGATGATCAGATCGAAGGTGGAGGCTGCCTCTTCCATCGCCTTCGGATCGCTCGACACCAGAAACGTGTCGGCACCAAGCTCTCGGGCATCGGCGGCCTTCTCCGGGGTGCGGCTCATGACCGTGACGCGGGCGCCCATCGCGGCGGCCAGCTTGATTGCCATATGACCAAGGCCACCCATTCCGATGACCCCGACGCGACTACCTGGGCCGATGTTCCAGGTGCGAAGGGGCGAGTAGGTGGTAGCACCTGCGCAGAGCAGCGGCCCGGCCTTGGCTAGGTCGAGGCCTTCGGGGACCTGTAGCACGAACTCTTGGCGGACGACGATGTGCTTGGAATAGCCGCCCCAGGTTGGCTCACCGGAGATGCGGTCCACACCGGCAAAGGTCTGAGTGTTGCCCTCGCGGCAGAGCTGCTCCTCACCCTTGCGGCACTGGTCGCAATGCTGACAGCTGTCGACCATTGTGCCAACGGCAACGTGGTCGCCCACCTTGTGGCGCGTCACGTCCAAGCCGACATCGATCACCCGGCCGACGATCTCGTGACCAACGACAATCGGATAGTTCGTCCAGCCCCAGTCGTTGCGGGCAGTGTGAAGATCCGAGTGGCAGACCCCGCAATAGAGGATCTCGATGACGACATCATTGGCCCGAGGGGCGCGTCGCTCAAAGGAGAACGGTTCCAGGGGCTCGTCGGCCGACGTGGCAGCAAAGGCATAGGTTTTCATGTCGGATTCTTCCTCGGGGTTTCATCTTGATGCGGAGACTACACCGAGTGGATTGACACGATTAGCCACTGGAAATCGTTTGAGCTTATGAGTATGGTTCACGAATGTATCTCGACTATCTGTCCGATCTCAGCATCTTCAAAGCCGTCGCCGAAGAGCGAAGCTTCACCCGTGCCGCCGTCCATTTCGGCATATCGCAGTCGGCGCTCAGCCACCGGATGCGGCGGCTGGAGACGCAGCTCGGGGTAAGGTTGCTTACGCGGACGACCCGCAATGTGGCTCCGACACAGGCGGGGGAGCGGCTGCTCAATACGCTCGTCCCTGCCCTGAGCAAGATCGATGGCGAGCTGACGTCGCTGAACGAGCTTCGCGACAGGCCGTCCGGCACAATCAGGATCACCACCTCGAAACACGCGGGACAGAGCATCCTGTGGCCAAAGCTCGCGAAGGTGTTGACTGATTATCCAGATGTTCACGTCGAACTGAGCCTCGACAGCGGCCTTGCCGATGTCGTCTCGGACCGCTTCGACGCCGGCGTACGACTTGGCGAAGCGCTGGAGAAGGATATGATTGCCATCAGGATCAGTCCCGACCAGCGCATGGCAGTCGTCGGTGCGCCATCATACTTCGAGAGCCATCCACTTCCGCAGACGCCGCAGGATCTGGCGGAACACCGATGCATCAATCAGCGACGGATAACGTCTGGCGGTCTCTATATCTGGGAGCTGGAAAAGAATGGTCGCGAGGTTCGCGTCCGTGTCGACGGACAACTCGTCTTCAATGACGACGACATGATCGTTCAGGCCGCGCTCGACGGCGGCGGCCTGGCCTTCGTCATGGAAAGCTATGTCAACCACCCACTCGCGGAAGGCCGGCTTGTGCGTGTTCTGGAGGATTGGTGCCAACCATTTGCCGGCTATCACCTGTACTACCCAAGCCGCTACCAGCCCTCTGCCGCATTCAAACTCATTGTCGACACGCTACGCTATCGCGGTTGAGATCCAGGCCAACGGAAGACCTCGCTGCACTTGTCAGCGAGTTCATAAGCACGCAGGCCGCTCCGGATGCGCTTTACCGCGTACTGATACCAGGCGCCTGACGAGTGTATGCCCGGCTTTCGATTTGGTCGAACATAAACGCCGCGACGTCCTTGCGGGAGACGGTCAGGGAGTGCCTGGTATACCCGTATAGTCCAACATTCAGTTCGCTGGCTGCGGCGCGGCTGTTTAGAAACGCCACACGAACCATTGTCCATTCCAGCTCCGAAGCCCGGATCGCTTGCGCCAGGTTGACGATATCGTCATAGGTGCTGCGCATCAGATATTTGATAAGCATTGCAGGAAGGTCGATTTTCCAATCGAACGCATCGCCAGGATCTGGGGCCGTGCCGGTGGAAATGGCGACCAGACGATTGACGTCCTCGTCTTTCATCGCGGAGATGATGGCTTGCGTGGCCCGCGTGATTGGTAAATCTTTCGGATGCGGCAAGGTCGTCGGCCCGAGTGCTGACAGAACAGCCGTTGAGCCGCGAACGGCATCTCGAAGAAGATCCACATTGCTGAGATCCCCATGGACCACACGGACCCTTTTGTCCGCAAAGGACCTGCTCCGCCGGGCAAAGACGGTTGCCTCGAAACCGCGCGCCAATGCCTCGTCTATCATGAATTTGCCGGTTTTCCCGGTGGCGCCAAACAGCGCTACTTTCATATTGCACCTGTGCATTTTTTTCTCGGTTGGATCGGCGCGGCTTTCGCCCCGCCCGCGCAACAAATGTTCATCGTGCGCTGTCAATAATCGCACCGCCATCAGGGGTCAGGCTGTAGCCGGTGATGAACCGGGAATCAGCACTCGCAAGGAAGAGCACGACCGGGGCGATGTCGTCTTCCGGCGAGCCGAAGCGACCGAGCGCGTTTACCGGCGGAGGCACTTCTTTTTCTGCGGCACCCCACGTGTCAGCGATCGGCAAAACATTGTTGACGGTGATGTTGTCTGCACCCCATTCGCGTGCCGCCGTTCGGGTCAGCGCACGCACCGCCTCCTTGGCCATATTGTACGGACCGTAGCCGACCAGCCCTATGGTTCCCGCCATGGAGCCGAAATTGATGACCCGGCCTTCCCCGCATTGCTTGAGGTGGGGATAGCAAGCCTGCATGAAACGGAGATAGGCAACGGGGCCGGTATCGAAGTTGCGCTGCAACTGGTCGACCGACAGGTCGAGGATCGATGACAAGACGGCCGAACCATCGAAGGCATTGTTCACCAAAATGTCGATCCGCCCGTACCTAGAAACGACCTCGTCGACTGCGGCCGTGATCTGGTCGGCTTTGCTGACGTCGCACTGAACGCCAATCGCCTCGCCGCCGGCTTCGACAATACCTGCAACGACCCTGTCGACGTCGTCGGAAGTCCTCGAAAGAACCGCAACCTTTGCGCCCTCAGCGGCAAAGAGGTTTGCGGTTGCGCGACCGATGCCGCGGCTCGCGCCGGTGACGATCGCGACTTTTCCTTGCAGTCTGTTCATTATGGTCTCCATCGTTGTGGGGGGGAAGCGCGGCGATGTCAAAGCACCACGGCCTGGAAATAGGGGGACGGCATATTTCGCGCGTCGTTCTGCGTGGCGAACGACATGACGAGAAGAACAAGGCCGACGATGGCGGGCAACGCCTCGAGCGGCTTGCGAACGCCGAGATGCGCAAACGCCGCCAGGATCAGGTGAAACAACATTCCGGCATAGGCGAGATCGCTGAGCGGCACGCTGACGCGTGACAGGATAGCAAGCGGGCCGAGGATTTTGACGACGATCAGGAATGGGACAAGATAGGCCACGTGATAGCCGAGCTCACCAAGCGCCTGCCGGACCCAGCTTCCCTTGAAAAGGTACATGGTCGCCGATGTCAGGTAGAGCAAGGAAAGAAGCGCCGTGCTGATCCAGTATGCGTAGTATTCAGTCATAAATACACCCTTGCCGCTGGTAGGCCAGCAGCATCCTAATTTTCGAACCTTTGGTTTGTGGGATGAGACGATTTTGAGGTCCCTGCCCGATGTGTGAACCGAAAATGTCGTGTAAGGTTGATACTTGCAAGTAGGATGAATTAATTGTGGCTAGTATGGAAAAGCAGACCATGACTGATGAAGAGATCAATATGCATGAGGAAATGCGTCGCGCCTTCGCCCTGCTGTCCGGCAAGTGGAAGCTGGAAATCATGTGGTTGCTCAATCAGCGGGTCTACAGGTTCGGCGAGCTGCGAAAGGCCATTCCCGGCATCACCCAACACATGCTGACAGCGCAACTACGGGAGCTCGAAGGCGACGGGCTCGTGACGCGAACGGTTTTTGCGGAAGTCCCCCCGCGCGTGGAATATGAAATTACAGACAAGGCGCGCGGACTCGGTCCCACGATGGAAGCGCTGACCGCCTGGTGGAGCCAATACGGAAAGAGCGTTCCGGTGAAACCAAGCGTGCGGGGGCGGAAAGCAAAGGATGTCTGACATCCCCACCCCGTTCAACAGGCGTCGGGCGCGCCGGGAAGCTGATCGAAGCGAGCCCTGCGGCTCTGACCTAGTTCATCTTCGCCTTTATGGGATCCGAACCGCCGACCCTGTCGTACAAGCAGCATATATTTGTGCAAATTTTTATGAGCGGTACAGTAACTTGTGCTCCAGGATTGCCGATCTGGAGCCTAGAACGGACTGATAGGTTTGCTTTTTCAAGACTGACTAAGCGCCATGGTTTGCAGGCCTGTTTGAATGACTACTTCTAACCTAACTGAGCACCTAAACAGTGAGAAAATTCAAAAAAATGGCAGCGGCTATCTGGCCTGGCGGCTGGCATGGGTGGCGACAGCGTCCATGAGTCATATCGAATTTTCCGCAGTAAGAGCGGAGTTTCGAGAATGATTCGCTCGCAGCGTCATATTGATTTTTCCGCATTAATAGCGGATAAGGAGATATGATGCAAACTGGACGATCGACACTATCTTCCTATGCTTTTGGTCTGCTAGCTACGGGCCGGGGAGTTTTCTCTGCAGACGAGGCCCAGCAGGAGATCGGCATCAGCCGGGGAGCATTCCTTGACGCCGCCGAGCGCTTGCAGCGGCGCGGCCAGCTTATCCGGCCCCGTCGCGGTTTCTATGTGGTTGTGCCGCCTCAGCACGCCGTCATGGGAGCGCCGCCTCCGGAATGGTATATCGACGCCCTGATGCGCCACGAAAGACGACCCTACTATGTGGGATTGCTGACGGCCGCAGCCGCCCATGGCGCCTCCCACCAGGCCACCATGGAATTTCAGGTCGTCACGAACAAACTCCTGCCCGATATTGAGGCTGGGCGAACGCGGATCGTGTTTTCATACCGCAAGGATATGGGAGCGGTATCGGCAGGAATCGAAGACCGCAAGACCCCTTCGGGATATATGAAGTTATCCTCGCCGGAACTGACAGCGTTCGACCTGGTACGCTATCCGCATTCCGGGGCTGGTCTGGACAATATTGCTACGGTGCTTTCCGAACTTGCCGAGCGATTGCAACCCAAAAAGCTTGCCTCCCTGTCGCGTGCTTTCGAAAAAGCGGTCGCACAACGCCTCGGATATCTGCTTGGAAGGCTGGCGCACTCGCAGATAGCGGAAACGATGTTTGCAGCGCTATCTGCTCGTGGGCCGTTGCCATGGGTCGAACTCGATCCTAGGCAGGCCGGAGATCCAGATCTGTCGCCGCCGCAATCCGAACGCGATGAACACTGGCATGTGATCGTTCGCCGGCCGCCGGAGATCGACGAATGATACCGCAGGACTACATCACGGCCTGGAACGGCGTAGTGCCATGGACAAGTCAACGGCAGGTCGAGCAGGATCTCATCATCAGCCGCGCGATTGTCGCCATCTTCTCCGATCCGTTCCTGCGCGACGAACTTCGCTTCCGCGGCGGCACTGCGCTCAACAAGCTGCATTTCCCCAAGCCGCTGCGCTATTCGGAAGACATCGACCTTGTGAGGACGACTGCCGGTCCTATCCGCCCGTTACTGGAGCATCTTCAGGACGTTCTCGATCCGTGGCTGGGCAAGCCGCGTTTCGATCAAAGCCCGGTTGCGCCCAAACTTAAATACGCTGTCGAAGCCGAAGACAAGGCTTCTCCCGGTCCGATAAAACTCAAGATCGAAATCAACACGCGCGAGCGTGAAGCTTACGATCCACCCATCGAGATTCCGTTTGGCGTCAAAAATCCATGGTTCACCGGAACGGCTGCAATCCCGACCTTCTCTCGGGAAGAAATGCTGGCGACCAAGCTGCGTGCCTTGCTTCAACGCAACAAGGGTCGCGATCTGTTCGACCTTGACTACGCGCTCGGAGTGTTCGAGGGGCTGAACTCGGCCAGGATCGTCGAGTGTTTTCTCCTCTACCTTGAAAAAGGAGAGGTAGCGATTTCCAGAGCCGAGGCGCAGCAGCGCATGTTCCAGAAACTCGTCGATCCGGGCTTCTTCACTGACATGAGCCCGCTGCTTCCAACAGATCTCGCCAAGGCTCTGACAGGAGAAACGCTTAAGGCCGCGTTTTCTAGGGTAATGAAGGAACTGATCGACCGGATGCCCGGCGACGAGTGGGCGAAGGCGGTGGAAATGCGAAAACGGTTTGGGCTGTAAACCAGCTTAAAGCGTCGGAATAGCAAAGCTTACTATTTGCCAGCTTAGTTTGTTCGTCGCATCTTCGGCCCACAGACGCCGATCCGAGTGGCAGTTTTCTCCGCTTCCGGATTTGCCCAGGGCAATGCTACCGACACCACCCGCGCCAGTTCAATCTCTTGGTTTGGAAAAGCGGACACCGACGCCGCCACCATTCTCGGGAATAAACTCGATGCCAGCGGCCTCGAATGCTTTTCGAATGGCCTCCAACGTAGCGGCGTACCCCGGGCGACCGGCCTCGATCCGGGTTACAGTGGCCGCCGTAATGTTGGCCCGGCTTGCCAAATCGCGAACGCCCCACTTCAGAGCAGCCCGCGCCATTCGAATTTGATCGGCAGTCAACATTATAACCTTGACATAATCCTGGTATGATTCAAACTATCCGCGATAGGTTTTAAACGGCCATGCAGGTTGCTTGCGACAACCTACATGGCCTGACCACAATTCAAGCTTCAGGGAGCTCGGATCATGGCTGATTCTGAGAATAGCAGAACTTTGCCTGCAATTTCGCGCGGAAAAGAAAAACGTGAGCACGGGACGTGCGAAGGCCTGCCTCCAACCATCGATCGCCGAAACCTGCTTTCCGTCGCCGCGCACCAGCTAAGCGCACTGATCGCGGAAACTCCGCAGCGAAGGGAGAGTGGTCCTACGCCCGTCAGAGAAATGTGGCCTCGCTGGTATGCATGCCATCTGCAACGCGTCAGGGCCGCCCGGCTTAGGGAAAAGATCGAGATGGAATTGCTCAACGAGGCTGGGGGTCTTCCGGCCGTGATGCTGCCGACTGTCGGAGAGGATGACGCGGTCGAGGTTCACTCTTTTGCCGAAATCAATCGAATAGCCTCTCAGTTAAATGCCAAACACCTGTCTCAGGCGCGAGCCGAGCTTCGTCGGCGCCGGAAACGATGGAAAGAAGCGGATCGGCGTTTGGGATACAGCGCGTTCGTCGCCCGAGAACAAGAACTCGCGGAACGGGCTGGGATATCCGGGCGTGTCATGTGGATCACACGGCCCTCTTCGCTGACCGAAGTCACCGCAAAGCTCCATTGCCTGATCGTCATGCACGATCCCGGCCTGAAGCTCAAAGCTGCACCGTGGCCCGAGCTTCGGACAATGCTGAAGGATCTTATTCGCATTCTGGAGAAATGCCGGCCGAAATCACGCAATGGACCTCCATGCGATGGCAACTCAGTGAGTGTGCGAGACACCCTAAACTTGGCGACGCAGTACCAGGGTGCAGCCAACAGGCTCGGCAAGGGCTTGGCTAAGCCCAACCAGCTTCCGCGGCGGCTTCTGGCACTCCATGCGATGGAGCTCTATTTGAATGCATTTTTACTTGCTAAAGGCGTGGACCCGAGGAAGATCGCCGGCCTTCGGCATGATCTCGGCGAGCAGGCGCAAATTGCATCGGAAGCTGGCCTCCTGCTGCGAAAGCGTACGATGGCGCATCTGGTAATCCTGTCCGAAAGCGATGAGTATCACGTCATCAGATATGCTCCAAACCGTGCTTCCAAGCTGTCGCAGATGAACCGCGTCATGGCGACTCTCGATGAGCTCTCACTAAAAGTGCGAATGATGTTGCGGATGAGCGTTTGAATCTAATGCGGGATAGGCATTGCCGCGGTCGATCTGTCATTGAGAAAGCCAAATACAACTCATGAATGAATTAGCGACAGCCGGAGTTATCTTGCCATCTAGCAGGTTTCATATGCTATTTGGGCAGCCCGAGACCGTTGGGAGACGGCCGGGACATGACGTGCGGATGATGTCGCGGTTTCCCTCGGCATGTTCCAGCCAGGGTTGGCCCAACTCAGCGTTGAGCTTTACCGAAATGTCCTGATCGCCGATGTCCTCCGAATGCGCGAAGGGCAGGCAGAAGAACAGGCGCAGGTCGGGTTCAACTTGGTCGCTGTATCCCGCTGCGAGCGCCTGGTGGGCAAAGTGGCGCGCGAGCGGATCGGTCGCGTACATGTGGCCGGTGCGGCGAAAGGCGTTGCGGGGAAACTGGTCGAGGAGGATGAGGAGCGCCAGCCCATCGGAGGGCGTATCCATCCAGTCGTCATGCCGGCGCGCAGCGGCCTCCATGTGGAGATCGAGGAAGCGGTCGCGAAAGGTGCGATCGAAGCCTGCATGCTTGTCGAACCAGTGGCCCGAGGAAGCCTTCCAGAACGCCACGACGTCCTGGGGCTTGTGCCGATGCCCGCCCGGTCGCGGCAAGGGCAACATCTCGAGAGCCTTCATCGGGCGGATCCTCAATGCTTCGCCTTTTGAGGCGTGCCCGCCTCCCGCCGCTGACGGACCAGCCGGCCTTCCCAGAAGCCCACGGCGAGCATAACGATCGTCGTCAGCCAGCCCATGATCAGCAGATCGACGCTGTAGGCGACCGGGATCAGGAGAAGCAGCGCCACGACGCCCGCCATATGAGATGCCGGCACCACACCATAGACCGCTTTCTCGTAGGCGGCACTGCCCAGCAGATAGATCGCCGGTCCACCGCAAAGGATCAGGGCATAGGCGGTCTTGAGCGGATCATGGGGGTGCGCCAGCACGAGATCGTTGCCGACTGCGGTCGCGATGATCCCGCCGACCAGAATGGCGTGGACATAGTGGAAATAGGCGCCGATGCGGCCAGGATCGTCTGAATGCATAATAGCGTCGGTTGCATCCTTGCTCGACGTGCCGAAATAAAGCCACCACATGGCCAGCGTGCCAAAGAAGGTTGCAAGCAGCGCCGAGAGGATCGGAACGTCCCAGACCTCACTGCGCGTCATCGTCGCCCCGGTGGCAAGCAAAGTCTCGCCCAGAGCCACGATTACAAAAAGCTGGCAGCGTTCGGCGAGATGGCCGCCCTCGATCGTCCAGTCGCTCGTTCTGGAGCGGCCGAGTCCCGGCAGCGTAAATCCGAACATCGGCGAGACGTATTCGCAGACGATCGCGACCGTCCACAGGACCATGTGTGCTTCATGCCCGACGAAGGCGCCGGCGATCCAGAACACGGCTGAGATCGAGACCCACCCGAGCATGCGCCGGTAGTTGGCCGCAAGCGGATGATCGGAGCCTAGTTCCCAGACGACATAGGCGGTGCGCCCGACCTGGATCGCGACATAGGCGAGTGCGAATATCCACCCGCGCTGGCCAAAGGCGCCGGGGATCGCCGAGGCCATGACGAGGCCCGCGAGCATGACGGCGAAGATCAGGCCGCGGAGGCGCGGCGTCTCCGGGTCGAACCAGTTGGTGACCCAGCAGGTATATTGCCAGCCGAGCCAGACCGCGAACCAGAGGATCAGCGTCTCGATGACGCCCGTCACGTTGAGATTGGTCAGCAGCTTTTGGCTGAGCTGCGTCACCGCGAAGACATAGACAAGGTCGAAGAACAGTTCCTCGAACGTCACCCGGGCGTGGTGGCCGTCGCGGCGGCGCAGCAGCGGGTGATGATCAAGCGCGTCGGTAGCGGAGCTATCGGTCATGGACGTTCCAACGTATCAGGAGCGGGCGAATTGCCAAATGGCGATGGCCGCGATAACGGCCGGCACGGCGAAGACGATCGCCAGGATGGGCAGCTCCTGCGCGACCGTGTAGCCGGCCTTATTGACACCGACCCAGAGGTTGGTTGCCGGTGCGACAAGCCAGACGGGAATGAAGACCTTCGCCGCGCTCGCGAGCGCTGGCGTCGAGCCGCCCCAGAGCTGGCCGAACAGCAGGAAGACGCCAAGCAGGACGACCCCGCCGACGATCACCATCAGCATATGCATTTGTTTCTATCTCCTGATTGCCTGCGTTTCGTTAGATAAGCCGTATCTCTTCGGGTAGATTATTGTGCCGAACAACGGCACACTTGTCATGTTGCGGCGGGTGCGTTCGCCGCCGCTACCTCCGGTGGACGTAATGGCACCGCCGCCGCTGCAGCATCTGCCGCCGTGCCGGTACCGGAACGAACGGTAACGGCGTTGGAAGCAAGTGAGAGCCCTGCGGCCTTGAAGGCCGAAAGCAGCCGTTTCATGCCCTCGCGCTTCAGTATGCCCGGATTGCCGGGACGAGACGTAAACTTGAACCGAACGACCATCGACGTTTCCGTGACGGTCTCAATCCCCTGCATTTTGAGCGGCACCAGAAACTCGGACCCAAACTCCGGATCTTCCAGCATGGCGAGCCCGACCTTCTTGGCGGTCTTGCGGATCAGCTCAGCATCGGCGTCTCGCTCGAAGCGTAGTTCGAATTTGCTCGTGCCCCAGTCACGACTGTAGTTGGTCACCGACCCGATCTGGCCGAAGGGGATGGTATGAACGGGGCCATTATGATGGCGTAATCGGATGGACCGCAGCGAGATGTGTTCCACGGTACCCATCAGCCCACCTGTGTCGATATACTCGCCAATTCGAAACGCATCGTCGGCAATAAAAAAAATGCCGGACACCACATCCTTGACCAGCGTCTGCGAGCCGAAGGACAGCGCCAGGCCGAGAACACCAAAGCCTGCAAGCAGCGGCGCGACATTGATGCCGGTGGACGACAGCACCAGCAGAGCGGCAATGGCGAGTACCGCACCCAGCGTCAGATTGCGGATCACGGGCATGACCGTGTACATCCGGCTCGCCGGTTGCTTGTGCACTTCGTCATCTTCCTGCCCCGGGAGGTGATGGCAGGCGGTGGTGCGATCATATCGAAATACCGCCACAGGCCACTGCACAGCGTCCAGCTTGCAACGACCGCGAGACCGAGGCGTTCGAGCCAGACAAACCAGCCGGTCACCGCAGCCGTTTCGCCAGACATAAGCGGTTGCCAGAGCGCAGCGATCAGACGCAATCCGATCAACCAAACCGAGCCCGAGACAGCCGTGCGAAGTCCCCACAGAAGTGTCGACTGTAGTCCAGGCTCACGGTCGCCGGCAAAATGTCCGAGAAGCGACCATGCTCCCAGCGCAACAAGGGGAACTGCGATCAGAACGATCTGCGTTGTTCCCGCCGCAAAACTCCACGCGGCGCTGTTGGGCGTTCCTGCGACAATAAAGCCAGCGAACCAGATCGCCAGCGCGGAAACCGCGTAGAAATCGGGCAGGATATTTCCTGCCGTCCTTCGGACAACGCCTGCATTCGTTCCGGTAAATGCGTTTCTGATATCGCGCCGCCCTGCGATAAACCACCAGAGTTTCAGCAACGTCAGAATGGTGGCGCCGATCAGAAACCAACCTTCGATTGCACCCTTGTCCAGGGCGCGCGCATCGGCGAGCCTGACAGTTTCTCCCACGAACGAGCCGATGGTGCCGTAGGCAGTCAGCAGAGCAAGATGCCAACGCGGTCGCGCAATTCTGATGAGCGTTTCGCCATCAGAAAACTGTGCGAGGAAAATCCTTCCAAACGCTGTATAAAGCGCCGTCACTGTGGCGATAGTCACCAGGCCAGCTGCAATCTGAAAGGACAGCGCTCCGTGTCCCAGTAAAAAGTGCAGGCAAAAGCGGGCGACCGCGACCAGAATTCCCACCGATACCAGATCCAAAGCAAAGCGGACGATGGCAACTTTCATTCGTCCGGGAAGGGCCAGCCGACCCCCGCGCGGACCGAATTTGTCTGGAACAATGCGTCGGAACAAATAGGCGCCGAGTACTCCCGACGCGCTTGCGAGAACGGCAGTCCCAAAGACGGCAAAGCCACTTCGTCCTTCGACAGCGAGTGCCCTTTCGGTATCTGAGAAAACCTCTTCGATGGCTGGCAACCCGTTGAGAGCCAACTTCGCTCCCCGCACGAAAGCCCCAGAAACTCCGCTCAGGGGTCCGAACACCGGTTCTATATCGACCGTAGAAATCGGGGCGATGGCCTCCGGAGCAGCGCTTTCCGTTGCATCTCGCCATTCGATCGACCGTCCAGTTTGCGCGGCGGTCGCGAGAACGCGACCGATCTCCGCATCGCTGTGTCCCTGCAGCAGAATAACGGTGATCGCCTTTTCCTGTGCGAATGCACCTGATACTGCCAATAGGAGCATGATCGTGCCTGCAAGAGCCAGGAGGATGGCTTTCAAGCCCGCTTCGCGGCTTTGCGATATCGCCGCCCGTTGATCGTCTCCCGAGATATTTCTGGTCGCTACGGCAGACTGTGCCCGTTCTGTGATCATGAAAACACGCTGAGATTCTTCGCGATATCCTTGCCGGCATAGGGCGGAAAGACATCGAGCTCGAGATCGGGATTGCCGATCAGCATGGCCTTGGTGTTGCTGAGCGCATCGAAGCCGGCCTTGCCGTAATATTTGCCCATGCCGCTGTTGCCGACGCCGCCGAACGGCAGGCTGTCGATCCAGCAATGCAGGTTGGTCTGGTTGACGCAGCCGCCGCCGAACGAAAGCGATCCGAGGATATAGTCGATCGTCGCCTGGTCCTTGCTGAAGATGTAGGCGGCGAGTGGCTTCGGCTTACGCTTTATGATCCCGACGATCTGCTTGAGATCGCTGTAGGCCATGATCGGCAGCACCGGACCGAACACCTCCTGCTGCAACGCCGGATCGTCCCAGGTCGAGGGGTAGAGCAGCGTCGGCTCGACATAGCGCGCCTTCACGTCATAGCGCCCGCCATGGACGACCTTTTCTGGCAGGATGTAGGAGGCGACGCGTTCGGCGTCGTGCTCTGAGATCATTCGCGCAAAGTCCGGGCTTTGGCTCGGATCCTCGCCATACATCTTGACGATGGAGGCCTTGAGCTTCTCCATGAAGGTGTCAGCGACGCTTTCATGGACATAGACGTAGCCCGGAGCGATGCACCATTGGCCCGAGATTGCATTGTGGCCCCAGGCGATGCGGTCGGCGGCGATATCGAGATTGGCGGTGGCGTCGACGATGGTCGGGTTCTGGCCGCCGAGTTCTAGAATGACCGGCGTCAGGTTCTCGGCCGCCGCGCGCATTACCACCTTGCCGACGGCGGACGACCCGGTGAAGAAGATGAAGTCGAAGGGCAGCGCCAGGAGTTCGCCGATCACTTCGCGCCCGCCGGTGACGACCGTGACGTTCTCGGGATCAAAATATTGCGGGATGAGCTTGGCGAACAGCGCCGCCGTCGCCGGTGTCGTGTTGGCGGGCTTGAGGATCACCGGATTGCCGGCGGCGAGTGCTGCGATCGCCGGATCGAGCAGCAGCAGGATCGGCGCGTTGAACGGGCCGATCACCAGTGTCACACCATAGGGCTCTTTGTAGATCACGCCCCTGTTGCCAGTGGCTTCCAGGCCGGCGGGGATCGGCGCCGGCTGCGGCGCCATCAGGTCGCGCAGGTTCTCCCGGTAGTATTTGATCACCCCGCTCGGCACGGTGATCTCGAACAACTGCTCGAAAGGCGGCTTGCCGAAGTCCTGATAGAGCGCCGCGCACCAGGCCTCTTTATTGTCGGTGAGCATGCGCTCCATGCGGTCGAGCTGATCGATCCGCCAAGCATGGCTCTTGGTGGCGTCGCTGAGGAAATGCTCACGCTGGACGTCGAACAGAGACTGGAATCGGTTGGTCATGGCGGGACTCCCGGAATGGCGACAAGCTGAAGCAGAAGGGGCCGGGCTGACTCCGGCCTTCTTTCCTTCACTTGGTCGTGTAGCCGCCGTTGACGAGAATGGTCTGGCCGGTCATCCACCAGCCGTCCGAGACGAGGAAACGAATGAAGGGGACGATGTCCTCGATATCCGTGAGGCCGGTCTTGGAGAAGTTCGACAGCGCCGCCGCCGTCTTGTGATAGGCGACCGCATCGGCGCCTTCTGCCGGATAGAAGAAGGGCGTGTCCATCGGGCCGGGACCGATCGCCGTCACCGAAATGCCGCGCTCGCCGAACTCTTTCGAGGCTGCCCGCGTAAAATGCTCGACCGGCGCCTTGGTGCCGGCATAGGCCGCATAGAAGGGCGTGTAGGCGCCGAGCAGCGATGTCACGACCGAGCAGATCTTCCCGTTGTCGTTGACGTTCTTGCCCGCCTCCTTGAGGAAGAAGAAGGCGCTCTTGGAGTTCACCGCGGTCATCTCGTCATATTCGGCTTCGGTGATCTCGACGATCGGCTTCTTCAGCACCTTGCCGACCGTACTGATGGCGATATCGGGCCTGCCGACAGCGGCAATCGCGTCAGCGAAGAGTTTTTCGACCGCGCTGGCGCTGGTCAAATCGGCCTGGAAGGCCACGGCCTCGGCGCCGGTGGCCTTGATCGCGGCGACGGTCTCGTCGGCATCGGCTTTGCTTCCGGCGCTATTGTAATGCACCGCTACCGCTTTGGCGCCCGCGCTTGCGAGATCGCGGGCTATCAGTCCGCCCAGGTTCTTCACGCCGCCGGCGATGAGAACGGCTTTGCCCTTGATGCTGTGGTCGGTCATGTGGCGTTCGCCTCCTTGGGTTGCCCGGCGGCCACCCGCGACCGCTTTCTACGGCGCACCATATCGTCTACGATTAGGCGATAAAGTCGATCATTTTAACATCACCTGTCAGGAATGACGGACAATCTACAGGGGCGCCACTTGGACCGTATCGATCTCTTCCGCACTTTCACCCGCGTCGTCGAATGCGCCAGCTTCACCCGCGCGGCCGATACGCTGGGGCTTCCACGGTCGTCGGTTTCGGCCGCAGTGATCGATCTCGAAGCGCGAGTCGGTGCCCGCCTGCTCCACCGCACCACTCGCAGGGTTTCTCCCACCCAAGACGGGGCGGCCTTTTACGAGCGCTGCTTGCGGCTGATCGCCGATGTCGAGGAGACCGAGGGCTTGTTCCGGCAGACATCGGTGGGGCCGAGCGGCAGTCTTCGCATCGACGTGCCAGGCCGGATCGGTCGCTTGATCATCGCGCCGGCCCTCTCGGAATTCCTCACGCGTCATCCTCAACTCGACATCGAGCTGCGCGTCACCGATCGGGCGGTCAACCTTGTCGAGGACAGCGTCGACTGCGTGCTGCGTGTTGGCCCTCTTGGAGATTCAGGCCTGATTGCCCGCAAGATTGGCGACCTCCCCCTGATCAACGTCGCCAGCCCCGATTATCTCTCCAGCTATGGCACGCCAGCCACGCCGGATGATCTCGCAGCGCATCTGGCCGTCAACTATGCCTCGCCATCGACCGGGCGTGTCGAGGATTGGGAGTGGATCGAGGATGGCGAGGTACGGACGATGCCAGTTCGTGGCCGCGTCACGGTCAACAGCGCTGAAGCCTATATCGCCTGCTGTCTCGCCGGGCTCGGGCTCATCCAGATCCCAGCCTATGATGTCAAAGCCCATCTCAACACAGGCGAGCTCGTCGAGGTGATGTCCGATCATCGGGCGGCAGCGATGCCGATGACGCTGCTCTATCCGCACCGTCAGCATCTTTCCCGCAGGCTGCAGATTTTTGCGGATTGGCTGGAGGAACTTCTGAAACGGGAAATACTGTGAATGGGCGTTGGGGCGCGGATCGTTAATGGCGTTGTCGTAGGCAATCGGCAATCACAATAACCGGTCTTCGTCACGATGACTTTCAAGCACAATGCCTCCCGCCGCCATCGCATTGGCAAGATGAAACTCAAGGTCACGAACTGGGCGGAATACGAGGCAGGCCTTCGTCGGCGCGGAAGTCTGACGCTTTCGATGACGCCGGAGGCACTGTCGTCCTGGCAGGCGCCGAAGCGGACGACGCGCGGCGGCCAGCCACGCTACTCCGATCTTGCGATTGAGACTTCGCTGACGCTGGGCCTTGTATTCGGCTTGGGGCTTCGGCAAACGGAGGGTCTTCTGATATCGGTGCTGAAGCTGATGAGCCTGGATCTCGCTGTTCCCGATCACACGATGCTGAGCCGCCGGGCAAGCAAGCGACGATTGCCGAACAAGCGGCGAGATCATCGCGCACGTCATGACCGACCAGGATGCCGGCGATGCCACGCAGGTGGAGGCGCTGCTCGACCAGATCGAAGGCCCTATCGGCGAGTTCACGGCCGATGGCGCTTATGACGGCAATCCAACCTATGACGCCGTCACCAGGCATAGCGCCGGCGCTGCGGTGGTCATCCCGCCACGCGCCAATGCAGTGGAAAGGCTAGACATCGATCTCTCCTGTCAACGAGACCGTCATATCGCGGCGATCAACGCCGATGGACGGATGAAATGGCAGGCCGCTACCGACTACGGCAAGCGATCTCTGGTCGAGACCGCGATCGGTCGTTACAAATCGATCATCGGACACCGGCTGCGAGCACGCTCATTCGCCGCACAACAGACGGAAGTCGCCATCGGCTGCACGGTCCTCAATAGAATGCTGGCATGCGCACGCCCGAAATCCGTCCGCTGCAAGACTGCAACGCCGTAGCAACAGCATCAAAGACTGGAATCCCTTCATTCATCGACCGATGCACCAACGCCGCGGACATCGGCTTTCAGGACAGGAACAGTTTATCGGGGCCGGAGGCGATGAGGCTTCGGCCCCATGTTTGGCCTAGGAGCGAACGAAGGCGAGAAGATCCGCATTCAAGACGTCGGCATTGACGGTGAGCATACCGTGGGAGAAGCCGGGATGGGTCTTGAGCGTGCCGTTCTTCAGGAGCCGGATCGACTTATGCGCAGAGTCTCCGATCGGTACGATCTGGTCGTCTTCACCGTGCAGCACCAGCGTCGGCACGGTGATTGCCTTCAGGTCTTCCGTCTGGTCAGTCTCGGAAAAAGCCTTGATGCCGTCGTAATGCGCTTTCGCACCACCCATCATGCCCTGGCGCCACCAATTCTGGATCACGCCTTCCTGAACTTTGGCCCCATCACGGTTGAAGCCGTAGAACGGCCCGGCTGGAACGTCGCGGAAGAACTGCGCCCGGTTCGCGGCAAGTGCTGCGCGGAAGCCGTCAAAAACTTCCATCGGCAGGCCGTCCGGATTCGCTGCCGTCTTCAGCATGAGCGGCGGCACCGCGGAAACGAGGACGGCCTTGGCTACACGGCCGGCCGGCTGGCCATGCTTTGCCACGTAACGGGCGACTTCGCCGCCGCCGGTGGAGTGGCCGATATGGACGGCGTTCTTCAGGTTCAGGTGCTCGACGACGGCGAAGGCGTCGGCGGCATAATGATCCATGTCGTGACCGTCGGCGACCTGAGCCGAGCGCCCGTGGCCGCGGCGATCGTGGGCGACGACCCGGTAGCCGTTGGCAAGGAAGAACAGCATCTGCGCATCCCAGTCGTCGGACGACAGCGGCCAGCCGTGGTGGAAGACGATCGGCTGAGCTTCCTTCGAACCCCAATCCTTGTAGAAGATTTCGACGCCATCTTTGGTGGTGATCTTGCTCATGATGTCAGTTCCTTTGATATGTGGTGCGGGGGTGGCCGCGCTGAGGTGTGATGAAGTTAGAACTAGGGCCGCCAATCCGGATCCAAGACCCAATGTCTGGCGACGGGTGAAGGTAAGACCGTCAGTTCCTACGATCCGCTCTCTAGGCTCGTGCATGGTTGTTTCCCTGTGTGCTGCCTGTTGTTTCAGGGGCCTTAGTGTTGTTGACGCTTGCGGCATCGCACGAGGCATTGGCATTGGTCAGGAGATCGCCCAGAATTTTTGCCCCGGCCTCTGCGATCGCAACATCTTCCGCGACGGTGCCGCCGCTGACGCCGATCGCGGCGATCGCTTGTCCCTGGAATTGGATAGGGATCCCTCCCCCGAACACGACGACGCGACCGTTATGAGAATGCTGAATTCCGAAGAGCTCCGCGCCCGGTTGAGCCAACTCACTCAGTCTCTCAGTCCCGTTGTTGAAGATCTGCGCGGTGAACGCTTTGTTGATGGCGAGCTCAACAGATCCGGAGATGGCTCCATCCAGGCGCTCGAAGGAAAGCAGGTGGCCGTCCTGCCCAATGACTGCGATCGAGCATGCAACTTTCAACGCGTTCGCCTTGGACTTTGATGTCTCGATCATTTCCCGGGCATGCGCAGCCGAGAGCGTTTGTTTAAGGCTGATCATATCGATATCCGATTTTCGGGTGGCCGACCGCCGTGTGTTGGCGGCCGTCCACGATGCTGAAATGATCAGGCTGCCCGGACCCGCGTCTGGCTCAAGACGGTGAGCAGAGCTTCGGCGGCCTCGCCGGAAGATCCCGGGTTCTGCCCGGTAATGAGCTGGCCATCCACGACCGTGTGGACGCCCCAGTCCTTTACCTTGGAGAAGACGGCTCCCTGGGCGATGAGCACGTCCTCGACCAGGAAGGGCACGACCTTGGTCAGACCAACACCTTCTTCTTCGGTGTTGGTGAAGCCGGTAAGGTAGCGACCCTGGACGAAGGGAGTGCCGTCGGCATTCTTGACGTGACGCAGCACGCCCGGAGCATGGCAGACCAGCGCGATGGTCTTGCCGGCGGCAATGAAGGATTCGATCAAGCGGATGGAGTTCGCGTCTTCAGCCAGATCCCACATCGGACCATGACCGCCGGGATAGAACACCGTGTCGAAGTCCTTCTGATCGACGCTGTCGAGGCGCACCGTCTGGGCGAGCTGTGCATTGGCGTCTGCATCAGCCTTAAAGCGAGCCGTCAGGTCGGTCTGGAACATCGGCTCGTCGCTCTTCGGGTCAAGCGGCGGCTGGCCGCCCTTTGGCGAAGCGAGCGTGATCTCGGCGCCAGCGTCCTTGAAGACATAATAGGGAGCTGCCAGCTCCTCGAGCCAGAAACCGGTCTTGCGGCCGGTGTCGCCGAGCGTGTCGTGCGAAGTCAGTACCATGAGAATTTTCATCGTCGTATCCTTTGATGGTCGCGGCCGGATCGGCCTGGATTGTCGATCAGCGCTGCTGGCCTTTCGATGAAGTGATCATGGCATCCGGAAAGATATTTGAGAAATTTACTTATTGGATTTTAGATATTCACGTGCAATTACATCTGGATGAAATACGACCTCAACCTTCTGCCCGTCTTCCTCGCCCTCATGGAGGAACGAAGCGTGACCCGCGCCGCCAGCCGCCTCGGCATCACACAGCCAGCGCTGTCGAATTCGCTCAACCGGCTACGCGACATGCTGAAAGATCCGCTGTTCATCCGGGAACGCTACGGCATCAGGCCGACGCAACTGGCCGAGGAGATTTTTCCCACGATTGAGGCAGCGCTGGCACAGCTCGACGAGCTGGTCGTCCACCAGCAGGATTTCGATCCGGCGAGCGCAGAACGCCTGTTCCTGCTCGCGCCGAACAGCTATGTGGAACTGGTGTTGATGCCAGCGCTGGTGGCCAGGCTGCGGGAACAGGCACCAGGCATCAAGCTTCGCATGACACCATTCGGCAACGATCTGGCCGAGACTGGCGTCATCTCAGGGACGACCGCCATGGTACTTGGAAGGGTCATCGATCCGCCCGACAACCTTGTCGTCCAGCATCTGATGGACGATGGCCTTGCCTGCATCGTGCGTCGCGACCACCCGGATGTCGGCGCCAACCTGACGCGGGAACTTTATGAGAGCCTGAAGCACGTCAATGTGTTGCCGCCCGGCCGAATTCGCGCAGGTGTGTTCCAAGCTTTAGGACAGCAGAACCTCAAGCGCGAGGTTGCCGTGTCCGTGACGCACTTCCTGGCAGTTCCCGAGATGGTGGCCGTCACCGACTATTGCGCAACACTCCCACGTCTGATCTGCCGCAGTCTGGAGCGTGACCGCCGTCTCAAAGTCATTCCCGCTCCGGTTGATCTTGGCACCTTCCCGGTCGAGATGGCCTGGCATGTGCGATATCGCCATGACCCAGCGCACAGGTGGCTGAGAGGCGTCGTGACGGAACTTTCGAAAATCTTGACAAGGTGACGGTCGCCAACTGCGATTTTCAGATGCATGCTTGATGAGATTCGGACCGTCGTGTACCGCAATTTTGGCTAAGACATTGAAATTCTTCTTCGTGCGCGCCTCTCGCGATCGAATGTAGGACCGCCAAGATATCAAAATTTAAGCGTAAAATTTGTTGACTTGAGTCTGCGTGATAAGAACTCAACGCACAATCGCACCTTAGCGGCGGCAAGACGACTATGCGGAAGGACGACGTGGATCGGCGCCGCGGCGAGATGAACTTGCGGCAGAACAATTTCCAGCTTTCCGCTTTCGACGTCGTCTTGGACATCCCAAATCGACTTCAGGACAAGGCCTGCACCCGACAGCGCCCAACGATGCGCTAGTTCGCCGTTGTTGGTCGTGAGCCTCCCCATGACATTGACGCTGCGGCCGTCGGCGAACGTCCAGTGATTGTTCGGCGGTTCGCCAAACGCAATAACCTCATGGCGGATCAGGTCTTCGATTGTTTTGGGCCTTCCACGGCGATCGAGATAAGCGGGCGCGCCGCAGATGACGCGCCTGTTTGGTGCAATTTGCCTGGCGACCAGATTGGAGTCGGCGAGCGTGCCGAAGCGTATCGCGAGATCGTATCCGCTTTCGACGATATTTGTCAGGCCGTCGTTTGTGTCGAGATGCACAAGCAGGCCAGGATGCATCTCTTGAAATTCGCTCAGCAAAGGCGCGATCCATCGGATGCCGAATGCGAAGGTCGATGTGACCTTCAGTACACCGGTAGCAGTATGCCTTCCGCTCGATGCTTCCGTTTCCGCATCGTCGATCTCCGCCAGGATCTGGACGCAGCGGTCGTAGAACCGTGCACCTTCATCGGTCAGCGTCAGAGACCGCGTCGTCCGGTTGATCAGCCGGACGCCCAGCCGCTCCTCCAGCCTCGACAATTTGCGGCTGACCACGGTCAGGGAAAAGTTCAGATCGCGGGCGGCGCCCGACAGACTGCCAGCCTGAACCACCCGCACGAAGACCAGCATGTCGAGAAAGTTGTCGCTCATATTGTTGCTGATATCGCAAGGGACCATCGACAACAATCTCCATTATCGCAAGATCGATCGAGCATTAATTTTCAGTCATAGAAATCAAACGCGGAGAGATGGACATGACATCGTTGAACCAGAAGCGGGTACTCGTTATCGGCGGCAGCTCCGGCATCGGGCTTGCCGTTGCCCAGCAGGCCCATGCCGCAGGAGCCGCAGTCACGATCGCATCGAGATCGGCTGCCAAGCTCGGCGAGGCAGCGGCCTCCGTCAATCCACCGATCGCCACTGCCGTACTCGACACCGGCGACACCAACGGGATCGATAGTTTCTTCGCATCCCATGAGACATGGGACCACATCGTCGTTTCCGCGGCCCAGACGCCCAGCGGCCCGGTTCGTAAGCTTTCACTCGACGACGCCAAGAAAGCGATGGACAGTAAATTCTGGGGCGCCTATCAGATCGCGAAGGCTGCACGGATAGCAGAACGCGGCACGCTGACCTTTATCTCCGGGTTCCTGAGCGAACGCCCATCGGCCACGTCGGTCCTGCAAGGTGCGATCAACGCCGCACTGGAATCGCTCGCCCGCGGTCTGGCGCTGGAGCTGTCTCCCGTTCGGGTCAACGCCGTGTCGCCAGGCCTAATCGATACCCCGATATGGGCCAAGATGGATGAGGCAAACCGCACGGCGATGTTTGAACGCGTAGCCAGCAGCCTGCCCGCCAAGACGATTGGCCAGCCCTCGGATATTGCCAACGCCGTTCTGTTCCTATTGACGACGCCCTTTGCCACCGGTTCGACCGTGCGAGTCGATGGTGGCGGTGTGATCGGCTGACGCCATGCGCCTCGATCATGTCACACTGAGGACAGCGAATCTGGAAGCGATCGAGCCCAAACGCAAAGCGTTGGTCGGCATTGGATCCGGCAATTTCACGCATCGCATGCAGCAAAAGGATACTTTGCTGCTAGAGTGTTTTCGTCCTGGCCTGCTGGTTCCGTTCCGCGCAAAAGATCCTGCTGCTCCATAACGAAGCCAATCACAAAATAGACCAATGTGAATACCCTTTTGGTCGTGCTGGACGGCACCTGCGGCACTGCACGGCTCCTGATCTGTACCGTCCAAAAACAGCTAGGAGCTTATCGCTGCAACTTTTAGACGGTCGCGGTCGGGACGCCGGGTTTCAAGATTGAAACCATCGCCGGCGCTCAGCAATGATCCGTATCCAAAGGTTTATCTGAGCAAATCGGAAGCGCAGAATGCTTAAAAAGACGAAGGCTGGGAGCGGTGGAGAAGGCACGCTTCCGCTTCTTATATTTGGACGTCGAACTTTCACGTTTCGTTCGAGATACATTAAGAATCATGGCCTCCTCTCTAGAGGCTGACCGGCCTTTACACCTCGAAGATGCTCAAAGCATTCACCCGACGAGGCGCTTGACATCCGGCGCGAGTAAGGCAAATTCTCGGGCATGGGGTTGCGATCACCCCACGAGGCCACGGCCGAAGAATCGCGTCCATAAACCCGCAACAACGGAGGACGCGCTATGCTGTCATTTCTCGAGATTACCCCAGACAAACTTGCCCGTATAATTGGTACTCCCAACGCGCCGACCATCATCGACGTCCGCATAGACGACGACTTCGGCATTGATCCCCGCCGCATCCCCGGGTCGATCCGCCGCGACTTCCGCCAGGTGACGGAATGGGGTCCGATGGTCAGCAGTCCCGCCATCGTCTTGTGCCAGAGAGGGCAGAAACTCGGTCACGGCGTGGCGGCTCACCTGCGCACGATGGGCACCGAAGCAGAGGTTCTCGAGGGAGGCTTCGAAGCCTGGCGCGATGGCAAAGGAATTCTCGTTCCGGAAGACAGGCTCCCGCCTC
Source organism: Rhizobium sp. RCC_161_2 (assembly GCF_041355235.1). NCBI lineage: Bacteria > Pseudomonadati > Pseudomonadota > Alphaproteobacteria > Hyphomicrobiales > Rhizobiaceae > Rhizobium > Rhizobium sp. RCC_161_2. Next base: position 26,790 of record NZ_JBFUPL010000022.1, read on the forward strand.
GCGACACGAAGGGACGGACCGTGTGGGTCACGCGGTCACGGCCGAAGATCGACCGCATTGCCTGTCCTTGGCTGATCCGTCGCTTCATCGACCCGTCGGCGATCTTCCTGTTCGTACCGGCAAGCGAGGTCGAGCTGGTCGCGGACCGGTTCAGCGCCACGCCGTTCGACATCGAAGGTGTCACCTGGAGCCATCGCGGCGAACTCTGCACGTTCGACGTCATGATCGAGGAGTTCGGCCTGACTTCGGAAGCCCTTTTGCGTCTCGCGACGATCGTGCGTGGTGCAGACACCGCCCGACCTGAGCTCGCTCCCGAGGTTGCGGGTCTGCTTGCGGTCTCGCTCGGCCTGTCGAGGATGTTCAACGATGACCTCGAACAACTGGAGGCCGGACTGACCATCTACGACGCCTTCTATCGCTGGTGCCGCGACGCGACGGACGAAACGCACAACTGGCCCAATCAGAGAAAGGGATAACCACCATGACCGACCTCCCGAAAAACGCTCTATCCGACGTGCCGGTCTCGAACGGCGACATCGTTCCGCTGTCCGAGGCCGTGAAAGTATGGGCGCGCGTCGCCGCGCTCAGCTTCGGTGGCCCGGCGGGACAGATTGCCGTGATGCACCGCATCGTCGTCGACGAGAAGCGATGGGTGGGAGAGCATCGTTTCCTCCACGCCCTGAACTACTGCATGCTGCTGCCTGGGCCCGAAGCGCACCAGTTGGCCATCTACATCGGCTGGCTGCTCAACAAGACCAAGGGCGGCATGATCGCGGGCCTGCTGTTCGTCTTGCCAGGCTTCATCTCGATCCTCGCGCTGAGCTACATCTACGTGCTGTTCGGCGACGTGACCGCTATCGAGGGCATGTTCTTCGGGCTGAAATGCGCAGTGCTCGCGGTTGTCATCCAGGCCGTGTTCAGGATTGGCGGCAGGGCGCTTAAGAACCGGACGATGGTCGCAATTGCCGCCGCGGCGTTCATGGCGATCTTCTTCCTTCACGTGCCGTTCCCGCTGATCATCATCGCGGCTGGTATCATCGGCTACTTTGGGGGGCGCGCAGGTATTCCCGCCTTCAAGGTCGGTGGCGGCCACAAGTCCGGGTCCGGAAAGATCCTAGAGGACCGGGACTCGGCGCTAGGGGAGGACATCCCCCACCATGCGCAGCCAAACCTTGCATGGTCACTGGAGACCTCTGGAGTGTTGGCAGCCCTGTGGCTGCTCCCGGTGGCGGCGCTGTTGATCACGCTCGGGCCGGACAACGTGTTCTCGAAGATCGGCGTCTTCTTCAGCCAGATGGCGGTCGTGACCTTTGGGGGAGCATACGCCGTCCTTGCCTATGTAGCGCAGGCGGCGGTGGAAGGATTTGGATGGCTCCGGCCCGGAGAAATGCTCGACGGTCTTGGCATGGCGGAAACGACACCCGGGCCGCTGATCATGGTCACCCAGTTCGTTGGATTTCTAGCCGGCTTTCGCGATCCGGGTTCACTCTCGCCGCTAATGGCTGCCACCCTCGGCGCGGTCCTGACCACCTGGGTCACCTTCCTTCCGAGCTTTCTGTGGATATTCGCTGGCGCTCCGTTCATCGAGAAGATGCGGGGCAATGTCGCACTCGGCGGAGCGATGTCAGCGATCACCGCTGCGGTCGTCGGCGTGATCCTCAACCTTACCGTCTGGTTCGGACTTCACGTGTTATTTGCAAAGGTCCGTCAGGTCTCGTTTGGCTCGTGGACAATGGACGTCCCCGTGGTGACCTCGATCAACTTGCCTTCGTTGGTCCTGACTATATTCGCAGCCCTGGCTATCTTCCGGGTTCGGATGTCAGTGATCGTGACACTCCTGTCATCGGCGGCGCTCGGCGTCGCTTGGACAGTTTTGGTCAAATAGCTGTGCAGGAAATGAGTGCCGCTAGTGTTGAAGGGTATTGCCAGTTCTGCAACGGGTACAGACCATCGCCGCACCCGCGTCTGTATCGGCCGTCCTTCTTCTAAGGTGTGTTCAATTTGACTGTTAACATAGTCGGCTTGCGCCAGGAGGTTGCGATACACCATGCGGACGGAGCGATCAAATGGTCCAGTCAATCGTGGAATTGTGGAACGTGGCGGGTACGGAGGCGGCAATCGGTCGTGGCATTACGACAAAGTTGAAGGTGGTCTGACTTTCCTCGAGCGTAAGCTGGGGACATTCCGTAAAGGGGCTTTGGCTAATCTCTACAGCGACCACTCGTCGCCGCGCAATTCATTTTTTAGGTCCTTTTGCTAGTGCCATCCACGCCACGTTGCACCCCCAGTACCTCGTCTCGGCGTAAGCCTAGTCAATGTTGCCCCGTTTTCTGGACGTGCAAGCAAGAAAGGGTTTTCGAACTGGCGGTGGCGCTCTTGAGATGACGGCAATGCATTCTAAATGATCCCGAACGAAACGTAGAAGTTCGGCGGGCACATGAGACAGGTCTTAGGCGCGGATTTCAGGTGGAACTGGCGAGCAGCAGCCCTGCTGGGCCTGATGAGCAGCACGTTCTCTACGCTGGTCAGCCAATTCACTGCGGCGCGAATCGGCCGGGATGCTGCCGTGGATTGGATGGTGGTGGCAACCATTCCTTTAAGAGACTCCGCCCTTCACATCGACCCAGGCTGGGTTGCTATTATCGGTGGCATTCTGTTCCATCAATGGGCGGATTTCTCATGGGTAATGGTATTTTTCGTCGTGGGTCGGCGTTGGACCGCGGAATTACCTCCCCTGACGATTTTGCTCTTAGCTCTTCCCTGGGCGGTGTTCACCTCCTCCATGGAATGGCTTTTCCTGGTTCCGCTGTTCCCCTTCTGGCAACCGATCTTTCCGTTACAGCAGATCTACTGGATCGGGCTGGGCGTTCACCTGGCGTCAGCGTCCTTATACCCGATTTTTCCGGCGCTCCGGGACTGGTTCGCTGGTAGGCGGCCATCACCTTACCGCAGGTTTGCCCTGACGTGGAGCGGTCTTGCTGCCGCCGGTGTGCTGGCTCTCGGACTGCTGGCTTTCCTCGGCTCACAAGACAGGGAGCTGCGCTGGATGGGCAACGACCCCGCGCATGACCAAGCGTTTCTGCGCCGGATGGCTAACCATCACGCGCAGGGGCTGACAATAGCCGAAGTCGCTACAAAACGCGCCACTGATCCGCATTTGCGTGCACTTGCCGCCCTCATGGGCGCTTCGCAAAAGGGCGACATCGCGATCTTCACGCAATGGTGGCGCAGTTGGTTCCACAGCGAATTGCCTGAACCTGGCCCTGAGGAACATGCTGAGATGCCTGGCATGCTGACGCAGAACGAGATCAACATGCTGACATCTGTGCCGAGTCCGGAATTTGACGCACTGTTCGTCCGCCTGATGACACGTCATCATCGAGGAGCCATGGTTATGGCCAATCAGGCTACAGAGAATGCCGAAGATCCTCGAGTCCTCGTCATGGCTCGTGCCATCTTGCACAGCCAGAGTGGTGAAATCGACCTTATGAACGGCAGCTACGGGTGGCAAGCGGTCAGAAACGCAGTGCTGTCATTGTTTCGCTTGAAGCCGCACGAGGGATTCGATGCCGTTAGCGCTCATCACGCCGGAGCCTCGCACTGAGGCCAATCAGCAGCAGGGTAGCCGCAACGGCGAGACCTGCCTTCGTCATCACCCGTGCCGACGGGATACCTTTGCGCTCGCGCCAGCCTCCAGTAGAGGTCGTTCCAGCCGGAATAGGCGTCAGTACGCCACCATGAGTTATGGGCGCTGGGACAGCCCGCTTGAGCACAGCAGCGGCTGCAGCGCCAACCACGCGCTCCACGGGACCTCGGGCGACCGCATAAGCAAGTTGTCCGGCCCGGGCAGGCCAGCCAACCGCAACCTCGTCGCGGGGCGACAGCACCAGACCGACAATCGTCTCGGCTACATCCTCAGCGTCGTAGATGAACGGTGGAGGCTCAACCTTACGACCTGTGAAGTTGGCGCCGTGCTCGATAATGGGAGTATCGATCACGGCAGGAAAGACGCCGCAGACATGGATGTCCGGTCTGCCCACCAGTTCCTGTCTTAAGCTCCCGGCAAATCCCCTGACACCGAACTTGCTGGCGGTATAGGCGGCTGCAAACGGATTAGGCACCCAGGCAGCCATCGAGACGGTGTTGATCAGAATCCCGCGGTCCTGATTCAAGAAGATCGGCAGGGCCGAGTGGGCACCATACATCACGCCTAGAAGATTAACCTCGATCGTTTGGCGATGCAGCTCGAGTGGGGTGTCTTGGAAAGACCCAGCAACGCCAGTACCCGCGTTGTTAACCCACACGTCAAGCCCTCCAAAGGAGCTTTCCGCCGTACCTGCCAAAGCTGCCACGGCATCAGCATCCGTCACGTCCGTTGGAACGGCAATGGCATCGGCACCAAGGTTTTCGCACTCCACAACAACCTGTCGTAAGGCATCGGCGCGCCGGGCGGCAAGACAAAGGCGCGCACCACGCCGTGCGAATGCAAGGGCAGTCGCACGACCGATACCGCTAGAGGCACCGGTAATGACGACTGATGCTTTCCAAAGATCCCTCACTTGTTGATGCCTTCGATGTTCTGCCGGGAAAGTTCGATAACCCGCTGACTGGGATGTTGTTCCAACGCTGGCAGAGAACGATAACACACGTCCACCCCGTGTTGGGGCACGCAAAACCAAATTTCGCGCGTCGGGCCACTGCCTGTAGAGTCGCGGTGCCTGTCGACGCCCTGCCAACGTCTGGCCATCTGCACGGCCGGTCAGTGAAGCAAGATCCTACAGGGATTCTACTTTTGAGGCGGCCGCTCGGTTCGTCAGCCGGGAGATGAACACCCTGTCCGCAAACTCTTCGATGGCACCGTTATAGTCTTTCGCTGTCTCCAAGAAGCCCATGTGGTTGACGCCGCTGAACAGTCGCAACTCCGGCCCTGGAATGAACTTAGCATTTTTCTGCTGGCATCCGGTACCGTGACGATATCTGCCTCTCCACCGAGTACGAGCACTGGCACAGATGTTCGAGGTAATACGGCAGTGGCATCTCACCGGAACATCGCCAGGTCACCCCTGGCCTGGATGGACGGCGAATTCACGGTCATAAACCATGCCACACGGCCGAGTTGGCTGCGAGTCGCATGCCGGCCGAAGCCCAGTCTTGCCGTCAGGTGAGTCCAGCCGCTGAGGTAGCTCTGCCACGACATCAGCCAAGCAATCGGCATGAGAATGATCTGAAGCCAAAGCGCCGGCTCGATCAACGGCCATCGCAGCAGGCGGAAGAGCGGGCTGAGGACGACGGTTCTCAGTGGGTTCGTGTATGTCGTGTTGAAGAGCACAATGCCGGCCACGCGCCGTCCCTACACTGCTGGGTCGTCGCGCAACAGCGTCTCGATTGTCATGCCGCCAATGCTGTGACCGACAAGAAGGACCGGCTGTTGCTGCATGTCCAACACCACCTTCAAATTTTCCGCCATGGCAGCTAGGCTGACCTTGCGAACCGTTGCAATCGTACGCGGCTTTTATCAACTCCGTAGATCTTTTGCCTATGCGGCGTCGCTTATAGCAACCCGTCCCAGTTCCGCCGATAGCCATGAATCCACCGACAGATCCTTTCAGATCAGCCCATGGCTCCAGCGGCTGCGGGATTGGGGAGCATGCCAGGGCGGACAATCGACATCCGGTATTCGATGAGCAGTGAAACTTGATGCGGCAGGCTGGTCCTGCCGCCTAGGTTCAAACCTCTTCAACGCGCTCGAGCTCGAAGAAATAGACGCGGTCGTCGCCTTTGATGACCATGGCTCCCATGAGGCGATTATCGTCGACCTTGCGGAAATGATCGACGATGGGCTGGGTGTCATAGGCCATAGCAGCACTTGTCACCCCGTGAAACGGCACGGCTTTCAATGATGCTACCGGACCCTTCGCTCTCAGCCTGCACAGCAAATAGAAAAACAGATTGCTTGCGGCTCGGGTCCTGCCGAGCTTGTGGAAACGGAGTGCAAGACGGAGCGGTATCCAGGCCGGATCGATGGCGACCAGGCGTTTCTCCCCTCCGCGGAACAACAGCGCATCGGCACGCATCTGAGCCGAGAACCGTTTGCCAAACCAGCCGAGGTTTTCGAGCACGCCGTCCAGAGGGTGGCCAGACGGAATACCCCGGCCCGTCCAAAGTCCTATCATCTCACGCGGCTCCACAGGCGGAAGCCCCTGAAACCTTTCCATCTCGCTCATCGCCTATTCCCGTTCGACGGGGTCTCCGATCGACCCTGATCTTCCTGCCGTTGCTGCTGGGTGCGCTGTTTCGACCTGGCTTTCTGCCGCGCAGTCCGCAGTTCGTCCAGATCTGGCAACCACCAGCCGCGAGCCACCTCCCGCTCGCCGGGGGGCGTTCGAGCGGGCCAGGTCGTGACCAGTTCCTCAAGGGACCCTGGCCGCCAGGCCACCCAAACGTATTCCTCGTTTGGTAACGGTTGAAAATAGAACTCGGTTACAGCGTCCGGATCTGCCAATTCGCCATGCGTATCGCTGAAGATAACGACGCCCGCATGCGTACCGATCGCACGATCGAATGGAGGCAGGTCATCGGCCGGTACGGGATAGCGTTTTCGGCGCCGCTCACTGGTTCTCGCCTTGGCTGCTTCCTCCTCCTCGGTGCCTTTCAACGCCTCACGTCGCGCCTTTCGCACATCGGGCTCGTTACGCTCGGCGGCTGCCTCGATCGCCGGCCACCGACGGCGCAGCTCGACCAGTGAGCGATAGGGCACCGTCCACAGACGGTGATCCGCATCCCAGCGCGCCAATGGAATTTCCCGGATTTCGGTGACGACCGTGCGCGAATAGGGTGTCCGGATCTGCAAACCGAACGAGGCAGCGTCGAGATAGCGGCTTTCGATCGGATCAAAGGCGAAAGCGTCCCTGCCCTTTTCGTCGGCGAAAGCATCGGCTTCGGCTTCCATCTGGGCGAGCCAGCGTCCGATGCGCTTGCCGGCAGTGCGGCCTGGCACAAACCAGGCGTTCAGCCTGTCGCTCCATCGCGCGCGGGGAAACGACTCGCGAAACCGTTGAACCGTGACGCGATCATGAGGCAGATCCGTCGTCGCTCCGACGGGAAGTTCGGCTTCTCCATTGCTGGTCGTTTCTCGTTCCATCGCTCTATTGCCTGTGGCCTGCTGGCCTCACGCAGCTTTCTTTCGGGATTTTGCCAGCCGCTTGATGGCCTGTTCCAGCGGCCTCTGCCCATCACAGTAATCCTGCCAGGCGGTGCTCTTCTTCAACAATTCGGGCACGGTGCGGATCGTGAACCGCTTGGGATCGAGATCTGTTTTCACCTGACTCCAGTTGAGCGGCATCGAGACTGTTGCTCCGGGACGTGCGCGCGGTGACAATGGCGCAACCGCCGTCGCCATGCGGTCGTTGCGCAAATAGTCGAGGAAGATGCGTCCACCGCGTTGATTCTTGGCCATCTTGATCAGGTAGCGCTCCGGATTGTCGCGCGCCATATCCTGGCAAACATCATGGGCAAAGCCTTTCGCTTCATCCCAACTGAGTTTCTTGCCCTTCGGCACGGCCAAGGGCGTGACAACATGCAAGCCCTTGCCGCCAGTTGTCTTGCAAAAGCTGACAAGCCCTAAATCCTCAAGGCGGTCGCGGATTTCTCGTGCGGCCTCGACGATAGTGGAGAATTCGACGTCCGGCCCGGGATCGAGGTCGAAAACCAGCCGCCCCGGGACTTCCGGCTGCTTGGGCTCGCAGTTCCACGGGTGAAGTTCGACCCCACCAATCTGAGCAATCGCAGCCAGTCCCTCGACCCGATCAATTTGCAGATAGGGCTTCTTGTCGCCGAAGACGGTGACGAGCTCAAGCAGGTTGGACGTTCCGGGCATGGCATGGCGCTGGAAGAACTGCTCGCCGCCAATTCCATCGGGCGTGCGGATAATCGAGCAAGGTCGGCCCTTGATATGGTCGATCAGCCAAGGCCCAACCGCTTCATGATAGCGCGCCAGATCGACCTTGGTAACCGGTTCGCCATCACCGGCATCCGGCCAAAGTGGTTTGTCCGGACTGGAGATCATCACGCCCATGACTTCGGCCTTCGTACCCTTGCGGAAACGCTTGGGCGGCGGCGGCTCTGCGGTCTCCGGATCGGGGACCTCGTTTGCAACAGGAGATGCGGGCGTCTCGGCTTCCACTTCCTTGGCCGGCTTATCTTCTCGAAGGCCCTTGAACGCCGCCTGCCGGACCTGGCCATCACTCGTCCAGCCAGCAAACTCGATCTCCGCGACAAGTTCTGGTTTGAGCCAGACGATGTCGGACGATTTCTTCGGCGCACCGATGCCTGTGAACGGTGACTTTGAGGTCTCCATTTCCTTCAGCTTCGGCAAGAGCGTCTCGACGACTTTTGCGCCATATCCCGTACCGACCCGGCCGACATAGACGAAGTGGTTGCCACGATTAACGCCGACCAGCAGCGATCGGAACTTGCCATTCGTCGTGGCATAGGCGCCGATGACCACTTCGTGACCCGCCCGGCATTTCGATTTCGCCCAGGTCTCCGTGCGACCGGACCGGTAGGGCGCATCAGCCATTTTCGAGACGATACCCTCCAGGGACAGGCGGCAAGCAGACTTCAGCACCGCGTCGCCGCCGGTTTCAAAATGCTCAACGAAGCGAAGCCTGGGATCGTTGCCGGCGTCGGACAAGAACGCAGCGAGCCTATCCTTTCGCTCGGTGAGCGGCAATTCGCGCAGATCCTCGTCGCCTACGAACAGGAGATCAAAGGCGAAAAAGATGAGGTCGTCCGTCTTGCCCTCCGACAGCGAAGCCTGCAACGCGGCAAAATCGGGAGCGCCGTTTTCATCAAGGGCACAGATCTCACCATCGATGATGCAATCGGGAAGCTTGGACGACGACGCAGCAATCGCAGACCATTTCGCGGTCCAGTCCAGGCCCTTGCGGGTCTTTAGGGTGACCTGACCGTTCTCCACCCGCATCTGGATGCGATAGCCGTCGAACTTGATTTCATGGATCCAGCCATTTGCAGATGGCGGACGCGCCAGGGTCTCGCATAGCTGCGGCGGGACGAAGTCCGGCATCAGGGATTTCGCGCGTTTGGTGCCCGCCGGCTTCTTCGCTGACTTGGTGGAAGTCTTTGACCCGGCCTTGCGCTCTTCGGCGGCAAGACCGTGATTGCTGTCCCACACCGCATCCGCTTCGACCGCGCCGCCTTGCAGCATGAATGGTTTTGGCTTCTTTCCTTTGCCGGATGCGATAGCCTCCATCGTTCGACCGGATGCCACCGATGTATCGTTCTCCTCAAGCACGGCTGCGCCATTCTCCTCGACAGAATAGTCGTCATGATGTTTGATCAGCAGCCAATTGGTGCGTCTGCCGCCATCGCGATCATGCCGCATGCGGACGAGCACGAAACTGCCATGAAGGCGATCACCCTCAAGGGTGAACTTGAAATCACCCTTGGCGAGCGCCTCTTCCGGCGTCTTCTTTCCTTCCGGCTCCCAGTAGCCCCGATCCCAAAGCATGACCGTCCCGCCGCCGTACTGACCTTTGGGGATGGTGCCTTCAAAATCTCCGTAGTCGAGCGGATGATCTTCCACTTCAACGGCAAGGCGCTTGTCGCCAGGATCGAGAGAAGGACCTCTTGTCACCGCCCATGACTTGAAAACTCCGTCCAGCTCCAGCCGAAGATCATAGTGCAGGCGCGTCGCGTCATGCTTCTGGATCACGAACCGACGAGGGTTGGACGCACTGACCGTCCCCTCTCCGCTGGGCTCGGCGGTCTTCTTGAAATCGCGCTTGCCGCGGTATGTCGAGAGATTGTTGGCCATGGCTATAATCCTAACGCAAGAGAAACGGGGCCGGTCGCAAGGCGACCCTGTAAACTTCTATTTGCCCGAAACGCGGATCGCTCCGGCATCTCCGAAGCTTCGTTGGACGGCGGCGACCTGATCGGCGCCGATATCCGCAGACACTTCAATCTCGCCTTCAAATGCCCCATCGTGGCGAGCGCCGCCTTCGCGCGAGGCATCGCCACCGGACGGCTTGGAGCCGGCGGTATTCTCATCACTTGCGGACTGAATGAAAATGTCGGGCCTGGAAATACCGTGTTGCTGAACAAGCTGTTCAACGGCGAGTTCAGCTGCCGCACGTGTTTCGAACCTTGCTCGTATTGTCGTGGTACTGTCGTCTGCCATGTCACTTGTCCTTTTTTGTTCCATTACCTGTCCAAACGCTGCTGGCACCCGAGTGGTTTCACCACCACCCTGTTCGGCGACACGTATTTCGGACATGGCGTTGAAACTGCCAAATTGACCCTTCGCCCTGATGGACATGATCCAGTCCAACGAAAGCGCCGGAACCAAATGGGCGGCGTTTAGTTTCTTCCGAAATCGACTTGGAGGACGAAAATGGCAGCTCATCGCGCTCAGTGGAAAGGTCATCTGAAGATTGGTGAACTCAGTTGTGCCGTTGGCCTCTACACGGCAGCATCGACATCCGAGCGGATCAGCTTCCATATGATCAACGAGAGCACCGGAAACCGCTTGAAACGCGAATTCATCGACAGTGAAACTGAAGAAGTCGTGGAACGCGACCAACAGGTGAAGGGCTTCGAGACGGGCAACGGCGATTACATCATGATCGACGCTGATGAGGTCGCGGCGGTCGTTCCCGATTCCGACAAGATGCTGGAGGCTGAAGCCTTCATCCCGTGTGGGGAGATTGATGACGTCTATTTCGATAAGCCCTACTATCTCGTCCCAGTCGATGAAGTCGACCAGGACGCTTTTACTAGCATCCGGGATGCCCTGAGCAACACCAGTGCCACGGCGATTGCTCGCACTGTGCTCTTCCGCAGGATGCGAACTGTCCTGATCCGGGCGCAGGGCAAGGGTATGATTGCGACGACCCTCAACTATGACTACGAAGTCCGGTCTTCAGAGGAAGTCTTCAAAGACGTGGCGAAGGTCGAGGTCGAAGCCGAGATGCTCGATCTGGCCAAGCACATCATCACCACGAAGAAAGGCGACTTCGACCCGGCGAAATTCGACGATCGCTACGAGGATGCCCTCGCTGCGCTGGTGAAGGCGAAGGCGGAGGGCAAGACCCTTCCAAAGCCGAAGCCCATCAAGATTTCCAAGCCGAACGACCTGCTCAAAGCGCTGCGTGAGAGCGCTGGCATGGATAAGCCGTCGGCAAGCAAGCCAAAGGCTGCCAATGCCAACTCGGGCAAGAAGGCCGCGGCTTCCAAGCCCACCAAGAGCCGGGCAAAACCCGCAGCTAAGAAAGCGAGCTGATCGATGGCACCGCGTCGCCCATATTGGAGAGGCTACCTCAAGCTCTCGCTCGTCACCTGCCCTGTGGCAATGACCCCTGCCACATCTGAATCCGAAAAAGTCCGCTTCCATACACTCAACAAGGATACCGGAAACCGGGTGGTTTCCCAGTACGTGGATAGCGTCACCGGCAAGCCCGTGAAAGATGAGCACGAGGCAAAGGGCTACGAGCGCGGCGAGAACGATTACGTGCTCCTGACCGATGAGGATCTGGAATCCGTCGAGCTGGAGACGGTTCGTACGATTGACATCGAAAAATTCGTGCCGCGTGGCAGCATCGAGTGGGTCTATCTCGAAACCCCGTACTACCTCACCACAAACGACAAAATTGGCGACGAAGCTTTCGCAGTCATCCGCCAAGCCATGGAGGCGGAGGATGTTGTAGGCATCTCACGTGTCGTGCTGGGTCGCCGCGAACGAGCGGTCGTGCTGGAGGCGCGCGGCGAAGGAATCGTCGTGTGGACCCTTCGCTTCGGAGATGAAGTGCGGCCGGAAAGCGAATATTTCACAGGCATAGGTAAAAAGTCGGATCCTAAAGGGGTTTCAGCACTTGAGGCAGTCATCAAGAAACGGCTGACGGACTGGTCGCCGGAGATGGTGTCGGATCCGATCCAGGAGAGCTTGCTGAAACTGATAGCAAATAAGAAGAAAGCCAAGAAGCCGTCAAAGGCCACGACCTCGAAATCCTCGAAGAATGATGACGAGAAAAGGAGCAACGTCGTGAACATTATGGACGCGTTGAAGAAGTCGGTTGCAAAGGAGCTGAAATCCCGCAAAGCTGGATGATCTCTTGGTCTTTGGCCGTGCCGCGATCACGACCGTAACAACAGAGTGGCTGCCGTTTAGCGCCGAAAATCTCGACGAGCAATCCGCAAATATCTACGCGTCTCCAAGAACGAAGTCGAAGACTGCTTCAGGCTGTCCCCGGGTCATATTGGGCGATGCCGGCATGGCCTCAGCTGTCGCTTCGGCGAGATCAGCAAGTAATCCAGGGGGTATGCCTAGGGCGCTTGAGAAATGGTCATGCGGCGCCGTCGTCAGATCTCGCAACAGCGCGCCGGCGCGTCTAGCGTGGCGCATCGCTGGAGTCCGTTTGCCTTCCCGGATCTTCACCCCAGTTGCGCATAACAAGATCAATCCCTTCAGAAAGGCGCGCAGCGGGCTTCCTCTGTTTGCAATCTGCCAAATTCCTTCCCACGCCTCGTGGGCTTCCCAATAGTACCCGTGATTGAAGAGATCCTGGCCCCACGCGAACTCCTCAGAGTCGAGAGACGCGGTAACCAAACCCGGCTGAACACCGTAGCTGTGTCCTCCAGGATCACGGATCGGATGTGGACCCTTGCCCGGCAAGTAAGCGTAGCCGGGGAATGATCTATCCGGAAGCAATCGAGGACGTCCCATCGCCCCAAAATCCTGTTGTGAAGGCCCGAAATAAGCATGCTCTTAACTCGCCCGATGGACAACCCATCCTCCCGTTAACGGGGTTCGGAGCTATGCATAAGCGCCTTGAAGGGATTCGAACCGCAGGCTCGGGAACAGCTCCGATCAATGCATTGATATCACGGAACAATTCAACTACGCTTGGATGTGCATAAGAGGCACCTGAAAATGAAAAAAACGAGATCTATGCATCGAGCGCATCAGCGAGGTTCGAATACCCTCAGGACCGTATGATCAATATCATGCGCACTTCTATCTTATGGCTGCGATCCATGAATGGGGCGCAACCCTTAGCAGTCTATGATGCGCCGAACGTTTAGCTACCGTATCCACCTGTCGAAGCGGCATCATGACCTCCTATTGCAGCTTTCTAATCGCAAACCCTCTTCATTGTAGCCTGATCGAGAGCCATGCCGAGCGAGTTGGCTGGCCGATCAGCTTCCTTCCCGACCCCTCCCAGCGATTCTGGTTTCACGAGGGCGGGACAACGATCATTTCACATCCACAAGCCCTCGGTTCCCAAGTTGTCGATGGCATTCCAGGGCAATTGCTTCTGATCAATACCGCGGAAGAGGCGGTGGCCAACAACATCGTCCAGCTGATTTGCGCTGCCTATGACATTATCGAAGGAAATCCGGGCGAACGCGTCGCCCTTCGTTCTGTATTTCCGCTTCCAGACGACACCGCGGAGCGTGACAGCATTTATGACAACCTGTTTCGAAAACGCGGTTTTTTCGAGCACTTTGTCGGCCCGTCCGAGCTCGCTGTCGCTGTGGCGACCGCAGCCATGGCGTGGTCGGATAGATCGTTGATCTACGCTATTCACAAGTTATCTCGGAGCTATGCGACGGAGAGCATCACCTGGTGGTCTGCCCATCCACGCTATGGTCAGATGTTCGAGAAGCATTCTTCCCTTCATTCGGCCCATGTTGGAACATCGATTGCAATCAATCTCGCCTTCTCAGCAATCGAGGAGCTCCAGCTTCAGGTGAAATCTAGCGCCAGGAACAAGCGCTGGCTCGACTTAAAGGCGGGACAATGGAACCCTACTGTGTTGGAAGACCTCCGTGTGAGATTGCGTGCAGCTCATATCGATCCCGACAGCACAATGACCTGGATTGTCAGAGGCGATCGGTCGCTGGCCGAAACCGAAATAACGCCCGTGCTTGGCATTCCTACTCCATATTCAGACGGTCAAACCGTCCGAGATGTTGAAGTAACTTTGCCAGACGCGCTTCACATCTGCAGTTTCATCCGGAATTATATGACAGCACACCGGTTCGGGGAGGCTTCTCCATTTTTGGGGCCATACGAGGTTCACAACGTGCAAAGCTTGGCGCGACAACTGATCCTTTGCGCTTGCGGCCTATGGAGGGTTTCGACGGAAAATCTCTTGAAATCAAGCTGGTAACAGGCCCTTCCGAGGCGAACTTACGATCAGTCGGATGCCACAGAAACGGTCATGTCAGGATGACAGGGCAGCCCCAAGATAGGACGTTTTGCATGACCTCGGCCGCCCTTTGCCCATTGAGCCGCCGGATTGCTTGCAGTTCCGGTGAAATTTCCGTCAGCACATTTATCAGCTTGACCTGATCGCGCATCAGCAGAGACGCGTCTCGCAACGCGGCCGGCGGTGGCTCTCGGGTGAGCCCGACGGCCAAGCTGCTGCCGAAGGCCAGGGCGGCATAATAATCGATCGGCCAGAGATGGCCGATAACCTGCTGGCACGAAGAGACAAGCTCTTGGGCGAGGCCTGACCGCGCCATTCCATTGAAGGTCTGCGCGGTCGCGCTCGAACAAATGTTTAACACGAGCAGGCGCCGTCCCACGCTCGGCACGTCAAAACTTAAAATGTCGGCAAGCGACGCTATAGCGCCGTCCTCCATCACGATACCCGTTCGGCGCTGGTCGTCAGACGTTTGTTCGCCGTGCCCGATGACCCAAAGCAAGTCTGCTTCGGGATCTTCGTAGAATCGGCGAAACGCTTCCCGGTCGAGGGTCCCTGGCATGTCCTTCACATGCCAGCCTGCCGCCGCCGCGACGTGTTGCAGCGCTTCGACCTCTGCGTCAGTGGTCTGCGTGGGGCCCGGCCAAATCGAAAGAGTTTTGATTGGCCCGAGAGCGTTGGCGACGCTTAGAGAGGTTTCCAAGGGTGCAACCCAGCCGAGCCGGTCTAGGATCATGGCTTGAAGTGGGTCGCGGTGTGCAGGCATGACGACCACCGATCGCGGGACCCAGCCTTGCGGCAGTCTGCTGCTAACTTCCGACAGCCTATAATGATCATCCATCGCCGCCCAGATCTGGACGGCGAATTCGAAGGCTGGCGTGCTCTTCAGTCGGTCGTCGACCCTGACCTGTCGATCTCCTTGCGGTCCCCGAAAGTATTCGTTCAGCGCGTTCGAGTTGGCGACCAGAGCGTTTTCAAGAGATTCGGCAACGTTGTTGGATGCAAGATAGCGACCGTCCGGCCAAACATAAGCGACCCCATCTCCGTGGTTGGGGCAAATGAAAAGGATATCTCCGTCCGCACAGACAGAATCGGGTTCCGCGTACCATGCATGCAGAACCGCCATCAGGTCGTCGGTCGAACCAAACTTGCACAACGCGTAAATGATCGGATGGAGGAGCAAGATGCGCGAATCCAGCGCAACCCGTGCCGCATGCCTTGAATTGCCTGAGCGGTAGATTTCGGAAAGCGCGTGAATTTCCGAAAGGATTTCGACACGTGCGGCAAGCCACGCCTCTTGGTCTTGCAGTGTCACGGCAAGAAGCTGCAGCGGTTCGTGCTCTCTCAACTCGGCTCGCAAATCTCGAAGGGTGCGACGCGCCCATTCGACAGGATGGGTGTCGGTGTAGTGACCGACATGTGTCGACATCGAGATTTGGATCTGCGCCCTGTCCGTTACGGGTATCTCCGGCTCCTCCAGACGCCGCAAAAGCGCATCGACCTGCGACTGTGTGCCTCTCAACTTCTTCGCAGCTGAGTAGACGGCGATCGCGGTGAGTGCCTTCGTTCCCTTGCCGTTTCCGGCTTGCGTGGCGATGGCCACCGCAGCCTCGAGGAACATATTGCAGTGGCCGTCCAGACCACCAAACTTGTGTGCCACGATATACGCCGCCCAGACCCAATCAACGGCGACTTCGAGCGCAAGCTCGTTCATTGCTCTCGTAGCGCCGGCGTAGGGCGGCAGCCTGTATTCCGCATGGTTTTCCGTCCGATCGAAAACATGCTCGCGCGAGATAGACCAGAGTAACCAGTGATAACACGTCCCTAAGCGGCCCGAGGTCATCGTCCGATAGATTTGCACTTGGGAGGTGACAAAACGAAATCCGTCAATCATGGCTGCCGCAGATGGATCAGTCTGGACTATTGTCTCAGCCTCGACGTCAGCGCGCAGTGCCTCACAGAATACGTTCAGCTGATCGTCTGCTTCTTGAAGTTTCATCTGCAGGTTAAAGACGGCTTCGGCGAAAAAGTGCCCTTGCCTGATCCAGTCGAAGGGCGATTGCCACGGTAGAAGGTTTGGAAATGCCTTGGCGGACGCCGGAAAATGTTCAGCTAGAGTCATGGCTTACCTTTCGCCACTTTTTCGATCATCGGAATAAAGGACAGGGGAAGCCGCCTCATCAGATCTCGAATGTGCCACGCCGAAATTGCTGCACAGCCATATCGACCTCGCCAACATCATTGAAATGAGCCAGGAAATCCCTGCCTTCCATCGACAGCACTTCGATCTCGGGTTCGAGCACCCGGACAGCGGCTTTCGCTGCATTGGTAATGATTGGCAACATATCGAAAAATACGGGGACCTCCTGAGTCCGACTGGCTGCGAAGCTCGTGAGAGTATCTCCCCCGAGGTAGTCATTAATCGTCTGCGCCCGTTGTGCATTCAATCGGGTAACGCTGTGTGGCAGGTTCAGGAGCTCATTGACGTCCTGCCATGAGAGGGCTTGCACGAATAGTCGTTGCTCCAAGGGCGACGCCGCACCGTAGGTAACAAGACCAAATTCCCCAGAGAGAGGCCCCAGCCTTGGCCTCGTAAAATATGTCTCCATGCTTCGAATTCGATGGGCGTGATTGTGGTGGCGGGCGTTGCGGATCGCCAAAAGGGTCGCCGTTGGAGCGGCTTTATTCCATGGGAAATTAATTTGTGAACTAGCAGCCTGCGCGGCATCGTAAATACTGTGAAATCCGTTCAGGACGGCCGATAGGCCCGTGTCGAGGTTACCTGCCGCTTCCTGCGGGTCAACCTTCATTAGGGCGGGCGCATGAATGAGATGCTCAGTGTTGAGCCGGAGCGCATGCGCAAAACTGTCAAATGCTTCACTGATTGATTTCACGATATCTCGGACATCAAAATATTGGCTTAGAACTTGTCATCTTACCGGCGTGGAAGCCCGCTGGTACGACAATCGATTTTCTCAGATCCGAGGCTGCGTGGATCAGGATGAAGCTGTTGTAAGGAGTGGCAAAACCTTCCGCAACGAATTCCACCAAATCCCCATTCCTGTCCTCGAGGGTCAAGGTGCCAGGCCGGGACATCTTTCGCCCACCCAGCGGGATGAATTCCGCAAGGGGGCTCATCCGATCGATATTTTCCGGGACCTGCAGATTCCCGAAGCGCTTCTGGAAAAGTGGCGACAGCTCGAGGCGTCGGAGATCAGACCGCATTCCTAAAACGGGGCAGACTTCGACGGGGTTAAGCACGATCACCGCGCAGGCTCGTTCGTTTCGCCTGACATATTCTCGCAAGGACGCGTAGATCGACGCACCGAATTTTTTGCTTAAGGCAAGCGGCACCTTGATGCTGAAATTGCTGTCCGCTGCCATCTGGGCAAACCGGCTATCCTGAAACAGGACAACCGTCGCGAATATGTTTGCCTCACGCTCAAACTGATCGGAGACATCAGGCGAGAGCGATTTGTCGCAATCTTGGATCCATCGAAAAAGCTTCGACTGATGCGGGATGTTCTTATGGCCTGCTTCGTGCAGCTTTAGAAAATTCTGCTTGGATTCGGTGACAGTCGTGTCGATGTGAATGAGATCTTCGTGAACATCGAAGATACCCCTCACCTTTTCGATCGCAGATTTGACGAGGCTGGCAGCGCGTTCTCCAAACTGGAGCGCGTGCCGGAGCAATGAGCGCGGATCAAAAGCGCTCATTGGTGCTACTCGAAGCTTCGCTGCACCGAGTAGATCTGGGACCGGCGTGGGTAGCCGGTCCCATGCGTTGGCCTTGTTCAACAGATCCGTCGCCGCGCGGTGGATTGCTGCATACTCGCTCGGCGAGAGGGAACTGTCGTCAGGCTTCAAGGGGTCAGTCCTTCTTCGACCGCAGATATCCGAGGTATTTGAGTAATTCCGATTCCTCAGTCTGCGTTAAATTCAATTCAGAGAAAGTCGCCGCCCTCCCATGGCGTTCAACATCGGTACGCGTCGTAGTAATGTAACCTGCCAGCTCCATTAGTCTGTCGTATTCCACGCCATAAAGGTTTGCGAGGGCATATAGAATGTTAGGGGACGGTCTCTGAATCTTTCCGTTCTCAATTTGGCTCAGATAAGCATTTGAGACTTCTTTGTTCGTAGCTTCTTCGACTGCGCGAAGAGTAAGCTTTCGATCTGTGCGGATTGACCCAAGATATTCTCCAAGGGTAACTTTCACATCTCTCCTCTTTTCATACGGCACTTGATGCACCGCGCTGCCGGGGTTTTCGCGGTGCAAGGCATTTTAACGCTACTGCTTGATAAGTCAAGCATGCGTGCGCTTTGCTATTTTTATCAAGCACGCTCATTTTCTGCTTGACGTTCTTAGCATGCTTGCCTCATGATGCACTCACTGATCGGCCGCGGCGGATCGGTCAGCTAACCAACGAGGTAAGAAAATGACTAGAAATGAAAATGAAGCAGCGGTGTCCCGCATCGAGGAGCTTCTCGAAGATATCCTTGATGAAATCGTCGAACTGGAAGTCTACGCCAAGGAAGGCAAGCGCCCGCCGCTTGCTAAGGCGTACCGCTTCAAGATCAACGACAAAGCCTATGTCTGGAACAAGCCGCACATCACTGGACGCGACGTCCTAGTGCTCGCCGGCCTTACGCCGCCAGAGAACTATACCCTGCGTGTTAAGCTTGTGGGTCACAAGCCTCACAAGGTAGGGCTCGACGAGCGGATCGACCTCCGCCACCCGGGTACTGAAAAGTTCCGCGCGATCCGCAAGGAACAGACTGACGGTGAAGTTCAGGGGCGGCGCGATGCGCCGCTCCTGGACGCCGACACGGCCTTCTTGGAAGCCTACGGGCATAAATTCGACATCGTCAAGGACGGGTCGACCTGGGTCGTTCTTCATGACTTTCCGATCCCCGCCGGCTTCAACCACCAGCGCGTGTCCTTGGCGATCAGAATCGAACAGGGCTATCCAATGACCCAGCTTGATATGCTCTATGTCTTTCCCAAGCTCGCTCGGATCGACGGTCGCGAAATTCCGCAGACCCAAGTGGAACAGCCGATCGAAGGCAAGGTCTTCCAGCGGTGGTCCCGCCACCGCTCAGGCGCGAACCAGTGGGTGCCCGGCGTCGATTGTCTCGAGACCCACGTTTTCCTCATTGAAGAAATCTTCGAACAGGAGGCCGCACGATGAACGTCACACTCAGCATTTCGGCAGACCAGCACGCGGCCCTGGCTGACCATCTTTTCCCCGGCGACGGCCTTGAGGCCGCCGCGCTACTCTTGTGCGGGGGAGCCGACCATTCGGAACGTTATCGGCTATCCGTGCGCGAGGTGATCCTGCTGGAACACGGCAAGTGCAAGAGACTGCGCGACCGCGTCTCATGGCCAACCGATCTGATCGTGCCTCATCTCGACCATGCCGAGGAACTTGGCCTCAGTGTGATAAAAGTCCATTGCCACCCCGGCGGCTTCGCCGAATTCTCAGAAGTGGACGATGAGGGCGATAAAGAACTGCTTCCGATCATCCGGTCGTGGGTCGGAGCGGCGATCCCACATGGGAGCATCGTAATGCTGCCAAGCGGGCGCCTTTTCGGACGGTATCTTCGAGACGGAGACGAAATGAAGCCGATCAATATGATCAGCGTGGCTGGACCCGATATCCGGCTCTTTCCGGCGAGCACCAGAGTCGATGTCGACATTCGGTCGTTCGGGCGGTCTCAGGATCAGGCCTTCGGCGAAGGCACAACCGCTACGCTTGGCAGACTTCGTGCCGGCATTGTCGGCATTTCTGGAACCGGCAGTCCCCTGCTGGAGCAATTGATCCGCCTCGGATTTGGCGAGATCGTCATTATCGATCCAGACATTATCGAGGATCGCAACCTCAACCGCATCCTCAATAGCACTGTCGCTGACGCCGGGGCGGGGCGGCTCAAAGTGGATATTGCAGAGGCTGCAGCCATCGCGACTGGCCTTCCAACAAAGATTATCAAGGTTGCATCGACATTGATGTCACCGGCAGCGATCAATGCACTGTCCGTCTGCGATGTGGTGTTTGGCTGTGTCGATACGCATACCGGTCGTTTCGCGATGAACCTGGTGTCGACCTATCATATCATCCCGTACTTTGACGTCGGCGTGATGCTGGATGCGACCAAGGAAGCCGACGGGACAGGTCGGGTCAGCGATATTCTTGGAACCGTCCACTACATCGTGCCCGGACGCTCCAGCCTGATTTCTCGCGACGTCATCTCTCTTCAGACGGTGGCAGCAGAAGGGCTGGCGAACTCGGATCCGGAAGCAGCGGCCCAGCAGGTTCGCGATAAATATTTTCGAGGCCTAACTGTCAGCAGACCCGCGGTGATCAGCATCAATATGTTTGCTGCAGCCCTTGCCGTGAACGACTTCCTTGCCAGGATCCACCTCTATCGGCATATGCCCAACGCCGAAGTCGGCTCAATCGAATTCAGTCTGGGCCAGCTTCGCCTGACCGCTGACGAAGAGCAGGAGGATTGCGCGCTTCTTCATCCTTGGGTTGGCCACGGCAAGATCTCGCCACTTCTTGGTCTGCCTGAATTGTCGGAGCCGCGCACATGAATTTTACATGGCTTGCTGACGCCGGACAGTATCTGGTCGGGACAATTCGCCATCTGTGCCGACGACCTTATCGAGCTGTGGTTCGAGAAGGGAACATGCCACGATTCATCGCCCCGAAGACGCTTTATATTCTCAAAGAAGACGGCGACCCATGGCAGGCCACAATGCGGTGCCCTTGCGGCTGCGGCTCTGCCCTGGAGATGAATCTGGTACCAGACGAAAAAGCCGTCTGGCGCGCAAAAGTCGAGCCCGATGGAACGGGCACACTCCACCCTTCAGTTTGGCGCCAGGTTGGATGCAGATCACATTTTTTCATTCGCAACGGAAAAATCCGCTGGTGCGAATGACCTGCCTTAAGTCCTTATCGGGATATCGACAACCGGACGCAGCGGTTCAAGCTGTGTCTGGTACTTGCGGACAATCTGATCGTAGAGGTCAGAAACGCGCTTTGCTTTAACGCTAACGATGAGAGCGTATCGAAGCTCGTCCTCCGGCGCGAAATCCCGGCTCTCAAGTCGCGCGTTGTAGTGGATATCAAACGTCGGATTGCGCAGGCTTTTGCCGAGAAACCCCACGGAAGCGTGCAGGGTGTTCTCCCATTTCCAGGCATCCCTACGGAGATCTCCCTCCGTCAATCCCTTCTGGGCCTTGCCAAAAAAGCTCTGGGTGTCGGCATGCAACTTCTCATCGTCCTTGCGCTTGTCGTCTTTCGGCCGGAATGCGATTTCCAGGCCCGCCCGGGTGTAGTTTCCAGGATGGTGCGGATCAGTCAGGGTTTTGTAGCAGATGGTTGCCGTGATCTGGACCTTACCGGGCATCTCCTCTAGCGGAACAGGGATCGGCGCCCGAACATAGCTGCGGGCCGGTATCGTACCCTGGTAGATCACCCTGACGGTATCGTCGTCGCAAAGCAAAATGTCGTCGATATTTCGCGCAACACGGCCTCTGCCAACCTCCTCGGCAGACAGCGCGGATTCCTCTGCGGTGTGAATGAGCAGCGCTCTGATCGCAAGCATGTCGACGTTGGCACCCAAATGAGCTTTTACGCCGGCGGCCATCCGCAACAGGCTCGGCGCAGCGAAGGAAGTTCCGCCTGTCACTTCGAGTTGAGGGCTCCCATCCAGACTTGCGACGAGGAACGGTCGCTGTAACGAACCGCCGAAGTCGACCAGGTCAGGCTTGATCAAGCCCGGGCTGCGCCCCGGACCGACGGAACTGTAGGTGGCGCGTGCCCAAGGTTGGTCAGGGCTGTCCGCGGCACCAACCGCCATCGCGTTCACGCAGTCGGAGGGAACTTGAATCCGGTTGAAGCCAAGTGCCGCGTCTCGTTCTCCATCGTTGCCGACGGCAATTGTTGCCAGCGTGTCATTCCTTGCAAGCCGATCGTCGAGCACTGCCGTCCAGGCGTGCACATCGTCATCCTCGATAGGAAGCCTGGGGCCGAGACTGATGTTCACCAAATCGAACTGACGACTCAGGAGCGTCTGATCGATGCGATACAGCACTTCGTAAAGCCCCTCTGGATCCTGGCTGGGATCAGTATCAAGGACGCGATAATGTTCAACCGGTGCATACGGCCGGGCAAGCGGCTTGGTAGGATCGATATGTCCAAAAAGGAATGCGGATGTGACGTGCACGCCGTGACGGCGGAGGTCATCATGTGCGCCGCCGATCCCAGTTGTATCTATCGGCGTCGCCCAGGATGTCAGAGGATGATTGTCGGGGAGCCCACCGTCGAAAATCGCGACCTTGATCGTAGTATCCATGGCTGCTTCCAACGGATACTGAATTTGTGGGGAGGGAGTAGCGGCGGCGCGCACTGTCGGGCGCAAGATGCGCAGTGTAGGCATTTGCCTAAGCGCACGAACTGCGGTAAAAATCGCTATGTCTTCCGCCTGGTCTGCGGGCGCAGTCAGCTCGACGAAGCACAATCCGCCAGCGTAAAAACGCTTCTCCATCGGAGCCTGAATCCCAAGCTCTGAGAGGTAGCTCCTGAACGCGTGAACAATTTTTTGCTCGCCAAGAAGCTCGTCTGTGTGCAGCACAACTTCGAAGGTTACATATCCAGTTTCCGGCAGGTCGCCCTTTAACTTGTCCTCTGCGTCGGGCGCACCGATCTCCTCGATAGAGATGATCCCGTGCGTGGCACCTGACGTATCATTCCAGTGTGGAAGGCCCGCGCTCCAGCTTCGAAGCGATGCCCGAGGGCCCATGACGAAGATTTCTGTCGTCAATGTCTCTTCCGGCGGCCGGCCCAAGGAACGCTTTTGGGGCGTTATCGCGCGCGTCTTGCTTCCGATAGCCTCGACACCCACCCGCTGGAACAGCTCTTTGGGATAGAATGACTTGGCGATGTACTCAGGATTGAGAACGACCGAAAGGACAGCTTTATCGTCCGGGCAAGCTATCGCTGGCAGCTCGTCTACTAAAGAAACCGCTCGCGCCAGCATCGGTGCCAATCGGGTACGCGATTCTGAAAATGTGTAGGGGTGCTGCTTTGGGGCGCCGCCCCTTACACCTGTCACCGGGGAAACTAGCCGTTCCCCTTTGCCGAGAAGAAAATTTTGCCTGGCCATTATCCACCTTTTCTTCTACGGGGCACCGCTTCCGACTGCGTATGGCTCCGCACCGTGTCGCGCGCGATCCCAGTCAACTTCTGAACATTTCGCTGCGACAGTCCACTGCCGACCAACATGGTGGCAAGGCTGATACGGTCCGCCTTCGCGAGGCCATCCAGCTGGATCAGCCCTTGCAGATAGAATTCCAGTGCATCGCCTGATATTGCCGCGGCGCGCCGTGTCCGTTCGATCGACTGCTGAATGTCACTGAATGACTTCCCTTGAAGGGCAATCGCCAGCACCTTCGCCCAGTGACTCGCGTTCTCATGATAGGGCCGAAGCAAGCGTCCTACGAGATCCTCGATGGCGTCACGGTCGGGCATTGGAAACTCGAGCTTCATTTCGAAGCGCCGCCAGACTGCGGGATCAAGTAGATCCGGATGATTGGTGGCAGCAAGCAACAGCCCTCTTGCCGGCCAGTCGTCGATTTGTTGCAAAAGCACCGTTACGAGCCTCTTCAACTCACCCACTTCGTCCCGATCATCACGCCGTTTTGCAATGGCGTCCAACTCATCCAGAAGGAGAACGCAATCAGCCTGCTTTGCGTAGTCAAGCACCTGGCGCAGGTTCGCGCCCGTGCGACCAAGATAACTGCTCATGACTGCTGCGAGATCGAGGATCATGAGCGGCTTATTCAGCTGCTTTGCCAGCCAGCGCGCCGCAAGGGTCTTGCCGACCCCGGGTGGTCCTACGAACAATGCCGTTTTCGTTGGATCCAACCCCGCCGCATCGAGCGCAGCTAACTGACCGCGCTCAGCTATCAACTGATGCAGCATTGACGCAACGTCACCCGCAAGCACCGGAGCATGGTCAAACTCAATATTGTCTTCGATCTTAAGAAGGTGAAGCCTGGAATCGTTATCGACCGGCATTGCAACTTCGGCCATCCGCCGGAGCGGCGTCTCCTTCGTCGGAGCTTCACGCAACAGGGCAGTAAGAGAATTTGAAAGCTCAGGTTTTTCCAAGCGTGTCTTGCGCGCGATCCGCTGAAGAAGCAGCTGGATATCCTGAGCCCTGCCCGCCAGTGCCAAGCGGGCGAGGCTGATGATATCGGAATCGAGATCCGCTTTCGCTGTCGTCATTTTTGGAAATCCTTATCTTCAATCTAGATCTTTTACCAAGGTGGACGAAAAATCAATAATGATCGGTAAATTTCTTCCACATCTGCGCCAACTAACTGATTTACAACCAATATATAATGGCCTAAACTAACCTTCCATCCTTCAACATTACGTCGCGAGGTCTCTCTATGCTGTACTTCGCTTACGGATCCAACATGGACCCGACACAAATGAAGGCGCGATGCCCAGACGCCAGAGTGGTCGGCCTCGCATGTCTGAACGACTATGTCCTATGTTTCCCAAGAAGATCGAACAAACGTGGCTGTGGCGTTTCCTCGATCCTGGCGAAGGACGGATGCGAAACATGGGGTGTCATCTATAAGCTGAGTGATGCAGACCTTGTCGCCCTTGACCGAAACGAAGGCTACCGACAGGACAGGGACCCGAGCGTCAATGCTTATAACCGGATCACGGTTTCAGTGAGACTTGGCGTTGAGACGATGGAAGCCGAAACTTATGTCGCATCGCATCAGGAAGGAGAGCACCTACCCAACGTTGGCTACCTCGCTCACATTCGTGAGGGAGCCGTTCACCACGGGCTGCCTGCCGCTTATCTGGAATTTCTTGCTGGCTTGCCTCACGAATAGTCCGCGTAGAGATAGGTAGGCAAATTTTCAGGCACATTACAGTATTTCCCAAGCCCGAAACTGCCCCTTCCCGTAATCTACCTCAGGGGTGGCACCGCCAGATGCCGGGGCCCTGCGGAGTGACATTGCTTCTTGGCGATCAGGTTGGCCGAAACGACCGGCCGCGCCGCGACCAGCTGCTGTCGAGCGAGCAGAATACGGTCATGCTCGTTCATCCCTAGCTCGGCCGCCGATGTGAACGCCTCGAGCATCGCCATCAGCCGCGCCGTCCGATTTCTGAAATTCCGCTGTTCCCGTCGAACGCTGCGCAGCCGATGTCGTGCCGTCGACGCAGGAGTCAGGAGACCAGCTTGTGACCAAGCTCGCTGCGACGCTGAAGCGCCCCGTCGGACCCCATCCAGCAGAATGGTGCCGCGTAACATCGGCGAGAGACCGTTGCTTTCAACGAACAGTGCGCGTTGATGCCCTTCCAAACCGTCTACGCGCCAAACCGTTCTCTTTTCGTTCGAAGTCTGATATGCACAAATCTTAAAGTTTTGTTCGTTATTTTCCGGAGCAAGCGGCGAAAGCATCGAATTCGATAGGAAGTGAGACGGTCATGGCTGAAACCCAAATCGAATGGACAGATGCCACGTGGAATCCAGTTGCTGGGTGTTCAATCGTTAGCGCTGGTTGCACCAATTGCTATGCCATGGAAATGGCTCGTCGTCTCGAAGCGATGAAAATAGAGAAATACTCTGGCCTAACCAGACAATCCGGAAAACGGGTTGTGTGGCAAGGTGTGGTGAGGGAAGATCCTGCATCTCTGGATATCCCGCTTCGATGGAAAAAACCTCGTAAGATTTTCGTCAACTCAATGAGCGATCTTTTTCACGAGGGCGTAAGTGACGCATTTGTTTCGTCAGTATGGGACGTAATGCGCCGTACTCCCCACCATCATTATCAGATATTGACGAAAAGGCCTGAGCGGATGGCGTCATTTCTGCTCTCGCTCAACGATGACGTCCTCCCGAACGTTTGGCTCGGAACCAGCGTCGAAAACGCCGATGTTGTGGATCGAATAGCTGCGCTGAGGAACGTTCCCGCGGCAATTCGATTCATCTCGTTTGAGCCTCTCATCGGTTCTGTTGGGACGGTGGATCTCAGCGATATCCACTGGGCCATAGTTGGTGGGGAAAGCGGTCGCTCTGCACGCCCAATCCGCGAAGATTGGATCGACGAAATCTACGAACAGTGCCAAAGTTACGAGACGGCGTTTTTCTTCAAACAATGGGGCACCTGGGGAAAAGACAACAAGCGTCGTTCAAAGAAGGCAAATGGTCGAATTTATCGAGACCAGGTATGGGACGAGATGCCTGTAACTTCGGTTGGAGGCTAATTCACGGGGCGGAGATTATACATGGTCGTCAAAAGCTATACCTTTTCTCAAGGCGCAAAACTCGACGATCACACTAAACAGAAGCATAAGATCCTTCGCCAGTATTTCGAGCGTTACCTTACAGTCCGCTGCCAGTTGCCGCAGCAATCAAAGTTCCGTCTGGCGATTGTCGACGGCTTTGCCGGTGGAGGAAGGTATGAGGACGGAAGCCCAGGTTCTCCGATAATTTTTACCGAAGCGCTCATTGAAGCTACAAAGAGCTTCAATGTTCGACGCGCAGCAGACAAAATGGCTGAGCTGTCGATCGAGTGTCTGCTTGTCCTCAACGACGAGGACACGCCAACTCTCGAATTTCTTAAGTCGCAAATGGCGCCGCTTCTAGCCGCACTAAAAGATTCCGTACCAAAGTTGTATTTGAAAGTGGTCTACCTCAACCAAGAATTTGAGACCGCTTATCCCGAAATTAAAACGCTGCTCGAGACCGGACGTTATCCAAACGTTCTTTTCAATCTCGATCAATGTGGGCACGCGCAAGTCCAACGCGCCACACTGGCAGATATCATGACTTCGTTTCGTTCTGCGGAAATTTTCTACACCTTCATGATAACTTCGCTCCTGGCTTTCCTCCAAAAAGGGAATCCCGCTCGCTACAGAGCGCAGTTGGCCCACCTCGATCTAACGCCTGAAGCTATTTCTTCTCTCGGGGACCAGATGAGCAACCAGGCATGGCTTGGGTCCGCTGAACGAGTGGTATTTGATGCATTCCGTGGGTGTGCGGCGTTTGTCAGTCCCTTTTCGATAAACAATCCAGAAGGGTGGCGGTACTGGCTCATACATTTCGCAAACAATTACAGAGCGCGCCAGGAATATAACAACGTCCTTCATCGCAACAGCACCACGCAGGCACATTTTGGACGGTCTGGTCTTCGTATGCTGTCCTACAATGTTTCAGACCCCTCGACCGGCCTTTATCTCTTTGAGGAAGCCGATCGTGGACGGGCCAGGGATCAACTTCATGATGATATTCCAAGACTGGTAAACGAGTACGGGGATGCCATCAGGGTTGGGGATTTTTACCGCGGCGTCTACAACATGACGCCGGCGCATGCGGATGACATACACGCCAGCGTGATGATGAACACTGATCTCGAAGTCATCACTGAGGCCGGTGGAGCCCGCCGGGCTACAAATACCATAACGCCGAACGACGTCTTGAGACTTAAGCCGCAGCGTAGCTTTTTCCCTATGTTTCTGGATGCGGACGAAAAGGCGCGCGAGTAGCCCCTTTCACGGCTTTTGCATGTTCGGGGTCTGCACGACCTTTGCGAAAATCCAAAACCTGCAAAGCATACGCATCTAATCTGTGGAGGTTCCTTGGTCTCGATCAACCGAACGTGGTGGGAACACCTCGCACCCAAGCCGATGCATCGACGACGCCATGAGGTTCAGGAGTTGCTGCGCAGATGGTGTCGCACGGACTACGGGGTGCATTGGCTTAAGACGGCGAGGCGGGAGCACGGAGTTGTCCGAGTAAAGCCCGGCCAACTCATTCCCGTCGTACATTTTATCGCACTCGGCGATAATGATGTATTCATCGCACCACAGTCGAAAATCAGAATCGGTTACAGGATGGTGGGAACCGATCAGTTTCAATCGGGGCATATTCTAGAGGAAAACGAACTCGCGCTGACCCCAGAAATTAGGCTTGACGTCGTCGAGGACAAGGCACTCTTGGCGGCCGCCGCTCGCGGCGATACGTCTGCCCATATTGATGACGTGAAGAATCCCAGCCAAGTGTTTTCGGTGCCAGCGCGCCTGCTCTTGGCACCAGATGCGCTCCCGAAGAGAGCGTTTGTCCTCTACCAGCACATATTTGGCGCAGGCCCATCCTATCCCAATGATGGATTTTTCTATGTGGGCGTCACGACCCGAAGTTGGCAAAAGCGGTGGGCGGAACATAGGCGGGCTATGGAAACTGGTAGCCCACTGCGATTCCACCGGAAACTTCGAGAGGAGATGAGTGCTGGTCGCGTCACCTATATCCACCATAAAGTTATGGCTGTTACAGAGGACATCGAAAAACTCTACGCCACTGAAGAATGGCTGGTCGAAGGACACTGGCATGATCAGCGGCGCCTCAATATGATCCCGGGCGGGAAGTCTGGACTGCGGTATCTTCGCGAAAATAACATGTTGACTGAACGGACGGCACCAAGCCCAGACGAACGCGACTTCTTGGTGGAAGATTGGCTGCGAAAACACCCCCGTAAGGGCCTGCCCGCACCCTGGGTTTCTGAAAAATGGAAAGACAATGAATGGGCGATTGCACAGATCTGTGGCCGAGATGACCGGCTGTCGGTTGAGCAAGTCCGCGCCATTCGGGAACTAGCAAGAACCTACTCAGCCGAAGCAATTGCCGAGCGTATCGGCGCTCGAAATAAAGGCCAGGTTCTACGCGTCATAGAAGGAAACACTTATAGCCGCATAATCTGAACGAGGTTGGGGTCTCTTAAAGACTTAGCGTCCTAGTTATCCGATCCGTTCGGCCTTATCGAACGCGCCCTGCGTTCACGCCGAAAGAGGTTGTCGGGGTATGCGAGCGAGGCATCGAGACTAACGCGAATTAATGCTTGAGGGGAACGGCGCTGTCTTGGGGCAGCGCCTCTCCTTCCGCCGGCTGCTCGCCGAACTCTCCGACCCCTTCGCGATACAGCTCCATATAGCGGCGGCCGAGGGCCGAGAACTCTTCTTCGTTCTGCGTGATCCCAAGCGAATGACGCAGATGCAGCACGACCGTCATAGCAGCGAGCGCGATGAGGCTGATTGTCTCGAACATCTCTTCATCCTCGAGCTGGGGGTCAAGCTCAAGGCGTATCCTATCGAATGTTTCCTGCGGATGCCGGCACAGCGAGGTCCATGTCACATGCTCCGCATCGGCGGAAATCTGCCGATAAAACACTTGGAAACGTGGGAAATTGCTCCCTTTGCTCAGCTCACCAATGTTCAGGCTCTTGGGTTTGGTCTTGCCATCGCCCATCACGAATTTCTGTAGCTCGCTATTGGCTTCTTCAGAGAGTTCCGTGGTCTTCTGAAGGAGCTTACCACGCGAGATCCGGCTTGCTTTGTCGTCATCATAAAGGAGCGGCAAATATTCGTCCGTAGTGCACGCTGACTCCATATGCATCGCACATTCGATGATGCCACGTGCCATGATGCGAAAGGCAATTTGTTCTTCGTTCTGCAGCAGCACCAATGCCGAGCGGATCAGTGTCAAGGCTCGCGCCGCGATCGCAAACCTCGCGGATAGGCCTCTTGGATCGTCGCTGCCGGCTGTTTCCTGAGCAAACTCGCCAATAAAGTCGCGGGCTCGATCATTAAAAATTATAAGCCAGTCGACCCAATCGGCCTCCTCGATCGCGGGTGGGGTGTAGGTTTCACTCATAGCGGCATCCCGGTGGCGTTGCCGCCCGTGTGGTCATCGAAGCGTTTAGCCTAACAGGGTAATCCCTGACGCGGCGCCCGTGCCGAAGGCCACGATTGTCTGCAATGTTGCGTTCCAAAGGTGGTTAGTTCCGGTCGTCAGCGTTGTCGTCTCTGTGGTCATAAGCGTACCCTTTCTCTCTAGGTTCTTGAACAGGAAGAATTGCACCCCGATGAGGGGCAGAAGAAGGAAGAGGCCAACGGCACAGAGCGCCGCTGCGGGAACTGCCCCCGCACCTGTTAGGCCTGTTAGGCTAAACGCTCCTTTGATTTATATAGGAATACGCTACGCTCGGTTCAATAAAACCGGTTCGATGAGGCGCTTTATGTTATTCAAACCCGAGCAGGGATTTCGCGATTACATCGAGATCGGGCAGGCCAACCTGGCCGCCATGATGTCCGAACCGTGCCCACTCCTCTCCGGCGTCGAGCGCTATTGTGCGTTCCTTCAGAAGGATCTGTTGACGGGCGAGCAGGAAGTCACGCCGACCGCCGCATTCCTCTTCATGAACGGCTACATGCTTTACCAGAGCAGTATCGCGACAGCTTTGACCGGCCACGCCGCAGCGATCTAGCCGCTGCTGCGCACCGCGTTGGAATCGGCATGTTATGGTTACGTCATGCGAACCGATACAGCCATCGAACGCCTGTGGCTGAACCGGCACGACAGTGAGGCGGCGACGAAAGCGGCACGCAAGGCCTTCACCTCGGCCGTGAATGATGCGGCAGATGCGATAGGGGCAGCAAAGTCGCACCCCGGGACAGCCGCGATCATCAAACAGGCCTACCAACAGGCGATCGATTGGGGTGCGCATCCGAACCCACGATCAATCCTGAAACATATGCAGGAGCCAAAAGATATCGGCACCCATATCCAAGTCGATCTGACGGGCCTACATAATGTCGGTTCGCTCGAATACAAGCGATCACTGCTTGCATGCCTCGATTTTGGCATGCTGCTGGGCATCGTCATCATCCATGGTCTGACCCATGTCAGCCCCGAGACCGTCCAGAAACTGCGCGACCTCAACGATATGAAGGAGGCACTTCTGGAAAGCGAGTTTCCCGAAACATACGCGGCGATGGGACCGCTGGCCCGCTAACTCTAATATTCGTTGGCGACACCCATCTCCGCCCAGAGCATGCGTTCCTGTTCGGCTTCCATTGCCGAGCGTTCCACCGCCTTGGCCTTCATGTCCAACGCGTAAAGCGGCATCTGCCAGCGGCCGTATAGATGACCCACATGGTCATCGCTCGCAGCGTCGGTGACGAGCTGCTCTTCGATCAGCCGCTCAAGCATGGCCTGAATGAGCCTATCGCTTTCATGGCAGCTGGTGTCATCTTGAAAATCTACCTCGTCCCATACCGCCGAAACGGCGTTGATCCCCTTGATGCTGAACGCACCGATGGCGGACAGTGCCTCGGCGACGACCAGCGCATTCGGCACTGAATCGAACAGGCGAATGGACCCATTGGGGGCGACCCATTGAAGGGTGCCGTCATCGAGGCCTTCAATATCGGCGTAGAGTCGGGTTTCACGTTGATAGATGAGATCGTTGGGCACGATGTACTCGCCCATGCCACCCTCGAGATAATGGGTAACACGACGTTGATCGATAATCTTCCGCAACTCTTTCAGATCGACCGGTCGCCATTGGCAGGCCTCCGCATAGAGAAGCCGCGAAAGATGGTCGTAGTACCAGCCCATCAACGTACCAATTCTGCTGGCGATGAGTTTCCTCGGGCAGCGCACGATATCCATCAGGATAAGGATTTTGGCCGCTTCCTCTTCCGCATGGCCCTTCATGCACGCTGGATTCACGCGGCATGTCTGAAATCACCTGCGACGCGGCATAGAGGCCGCGTGCACTTTCCAGCAAAATGGGGAGGCCTTCGGAAATGAAGGCCGTGCGCTTGTCAGGCGGCAGATTCGCGAGTTTGTGTGCCTGTCGTAGGCCAACATCGATCTTCGCCATGCGCTTCCCTTTCGTCCCGTAATCTACAGCTGCTCCCGCTGCTTTGAACACAAGTACTATACTTGCTTTTGAAGCCGCTGCTCTCCCGAAGGCGCGACTTGCTAATTGGCGGTATCGCTTTTTGAACCTAGATCACACCCCATGCACGAAACCTCCCCCTCCCCGTCATCTCTCTCAACCCGAGCTCCAAAACAATCCGCCGCGCCGCCTGAGGCGTGACGCCGAGCGTCTTCACCACCATCCCGGCCGACACCAACGGCTTCGCCATCACCAGCTCGACCAGTTCCGGCAGCTTTGAAGACGTCCGGCGCCCGTACAGCTTTCGCTCGAACATCGTGCGCGCCAACGCCAGCCGGTCATGCTCTTTCAGACCGAGCTCGGCGGCCGCGATCAGGCCGTGAGCAATTGCGAGCAACCGGGTCTCCCGATCACGATGCCGCCGCCGATCGACGGGAATGGTTTTCAGGCCGAGATTGATCGCGGCGAGATGAGCGCCGGTGGTGACGCCTGCCTGGCGCAGGATGGAGGCGGCAAATAGCCGACCGAGCCAGGGCGCGTGCTGCAGGACCGACAGCTCGTTCCAGGCATCGAGCGCGACGATCGCCTGCAGCACCGCGGGCAGATTTTCGGCCTGTCGCAACACGCCGCGCCACTCTTCCAGCCGCGCGTCCTCGTCCCAGTCGAGATCATAGACCAGCGGATCGGCCGGAGCCCGGCCGGGCTTCCTGGCTTGTTCAATGGCCGCCTCCGATCGGGCGAGCACCGCATCGATGGCGGCATAGTCGATACCGGGCAGATTTTCCGCGTCGTCATCATCCCCCTCCCCTTCCGGATCGATCGCCACCACCCGCCGGATGGCGCCGAGCGTCTGCGCCTCGTCTGCATCGGCCGACGTGATCTCCGCGGTTTTTCGCAGCGTCCGAACACCGTCGGCCGACAGCGCCCAGTCGGGGAGTTGGCTCGAGATGCGCCGGCGAGTTTTTAAAACGTCGCGGGCGATGGTCAATTCGTGGGTCGGCGTGCGGACATCTTTCGTCGCGTCGTGCAGCACGAGGTCTTCGAGGTGGACGAGCTCGCCGTCGATCCACAGCGAGGCGCAGGCATCGGTGAACTGGGTGCGTTCGAGGAAGCCCGCGCCGACGGGTGAGCGGGCAACCCGCTCGTCCAGACGCGCCAGTGCGATGCCGGCGTCGAAAGCCGGCCGCATCAGGGCTGTCATGCTGATTTTCGTGAGATCGTAAGCCATTGAAATCATGGTAAATGATTTGCTAAAAGAACTCTATATCAATATTGTGGTTCCTCACATGGTATGATTGTCGGGTGGCGTTCTAACCATCGATAGGTACTGGTTATCGATGGTAGATTGATTTCAGGGCGCAAATCATCCAGAATCGTACAGATTCACGGTCCCGGCGGCCGCAGAAACCGTCCTTTTGGAGCGCCCGTGGCCAAAGCCAAGAAAACCCAAACTCCCGTCGAGCGCCGCGCCGAAGAGCTCGACACGATTGCCGCCGTGTTGCCGATCGAGCGCCGCGACGAACTTGCCGAGCTGCTCACCGACCAGGACGTCGAGACGCTGCGCCATCTCGTCAACCAGGGCATGGGCGACAACACCCTTCGCGCCCTGACCTCGGACCTCGCCTATCTCGAGGCCTGGGGGATGGCGGCGACCGGACAATCGCTGCCCTGGCCGGCGCCCGAAGCGCTGCTGTTGAAATTCGTCGCCCATCACCTATGGGATCCAAAACGCCGCGAAACCGATCCCGATCACGGCATGCCGAAAACCGTCGATGACAACCTTCGGCGCCAGGGATTTCTCAAAACCGTCGGCCCGCATGCGCCAGCAACCGTGCGCCGGCGACTGGCGAACTGGTCGACGCTGAGCAAATGGCGCGGTTTTGACGGCGCCTTTGCCTCCCCTGCCCTCAAGTCGGCCATTCGCCTCGCGGTGCGCGCCGTCCCGCGGAAGCGGGGGCGCAAGAGCGCCAAGGCGGTCACCGGCGATATCTTGGCGAAACTGCTGGCGACCTGCGCCACCAACAGTCTGCGCGATCTCCGGGACAGGGCGATCCTGATGGTCGCCTTTGCCTCCGGCGGTCGGCGGCGCAGCGAGATTGCTGGACTGCGGGTTGAGCAGCTGACCATCGAGCCGCCAATCTCGGTCGAGAACAGCGCCCCCCTCCCCTCTCTCGCCATCCATCTCGGTCGCACCAAGACCAGCAGTGGCGAGGAGGAGGAGATCGTCTATCTGACCGGCCGTCCCGTCGTGGCGCTGAATGCCTGGATGGTGGCCGCAAAAATCGACAAAGGCAGCGTGTTTCGGGCGATCGGGCGATGGGGGACTCTTTCGCGGCGGACGCTCGATCCGCAGTCGGTCAATGCGATGATCAAACAGCGGGTGGAAATGGCTGGGTTGGAGCCTGGGGAGTTTTCGGCGCACGGGCTAAGGTCGGGCTACCTGACAGAGGCCGCCAATCGCGGCATTCCCCTTCCAGAGGCGATGGAGCAGTCGCGCCATCGCTCGGTACAGCAGGCTTCGAGTTACTACAACAATGCGACCCGACGGAGCGGGCGAGCCGCGCGGATGCTTTGAGGGTTAAGTTTCGGACGCTTGTCATTAAAGAGCGATGGTTCAAGATAGCACGCCAAACAGCGGACTCACCTCCAGGAATACTCGGCGCCATCTCCAGAACACGGCGGAGGGTAACGGTTTCGCGTTGTGGCTGTCGGCTATCCCCTGTACCTGTCAGGAGGCCTCTTAGCACTACTTTGGCGGAATGTATTCTGGTGTCCTGAACCTAATACGGCAGTGGGGACATCGCTGCTGCGGGTGGTGCCGCGACAACGCGGCTATGACTGCGCGTCGGATAGCTGGTAGTGTCGGCTTAGGCGGGCCTTGCCTCTTCCTTTTTTTCCCGCTTTGCCTTGTTGAGGCGCTGATGTTGAAGAAATGCATAGGCAATCATTGTCATCAGTGCGTGTCGGTGGAGGCCTTGCCAGGACCGGCCTTCGAAGTGATCGAGACCAAGCTCTTCCTT
>NZ_JBFUPL010000023.1:0-53354 GCF_041355235.1 Rhizobium sp. RCC_161_2
GGACAACTACCTTGCCGGCCTCAAACTCGCCGCAACGAGGATATGGATCGCTTCAGCTAATGAGTCCGCGTCCTAGTACACGTCGGTCCGACACTTCGGTGATTCCGCCGCTTCAGGCGGTTAAGAGACCCTGGCTTACTTGGGCAGCCGCAGCCTCTTGAATGGCGCCGATCAGATCGGCATTACTGTAGCTGCGCCCCGCAATGCCCCAAGCTCCTTCCGGCGCATAGACTATATTCGACCAGATGTATTCACGCTTGATCCGCCCTTCGGCCGCCTGTTCGACGACATCGGTCGCTTTTTCGATGAACGCGCGCTTGGCCTCTGCGGTCGCAAGCGCGATCTCAGGCAGCTTTAGTTCGATGAGGGCCGCCGCAACGGGCTTTCCTGCAGCCAGAATATGCCCGGCCGGAAGCACGTTGATCGTGCCGATGACGTTGGCCGTCATGAAGGCATTACCGGTCAAACCGGCAACATCGAGAACCGCATCCGTCAATCCTGCAAAGGCCTGCGCTTGCGCTTCAGGCGAGAGCAGCCCTTCGGGTACGGTGAGCGTAATAGGCATGGGATATCTCCTTATTGGACCTGTGGCGGCAATTGATATATACCGATCACTCTTTATGAATACATGCCGATCGTTTTTTATGCAACCCATAAAGAGCGCTCACTCTTTATGGAGACATAAAAAATGCGCTATAGCGTCGAACACAAGCAGGAAACCCGGACACGGGTCGTCGCAGCTGCGGGGCAGGTATTTCGAAGGGAAGGTTATGGCGGGGCGGGCATCGATGCCCTGACGAAAGCGGCAGGCGTCACGAACGGCGCTTTCTATGGACACTTCAAATCCAAGGGCGAAGCGTTTCGCACGGCTGTCGTGGAAGGATTGGAGGAATTGCGCCAAGGAATCTCAGCACTTAAGGAAAGTCAGCCAAAAGACTGGCTGAAGGCCTTTGCCAGCTATTATCTCGGCTACAAGCGAACCTGCGATCTCGGCGACAGTTGCGCTCTGCCGAGCCTCTCTCCCGATGTCATGCGTGCGGACGATGAAACGCGCGATGTCTATACGGCGGAGTTGAGAAAACTTATCGCTGATGTTGCCGCTGGCCTGCCGGAGAGCGCAAACTCAGCCGAAACAACCGCGGAGGATCGTGCGATCTTTCTCCTGGCAACACTCAGTGGCGGTGTGACGCTTGCTCGCGCCATCTCCGATCCCGCCCTTTCCGAGCGCATCGCCGAAATCATCGAGCGAGCCGCCCTGGCAATAGGCGCTCCCTCAAATTCGCAAAGCAAATGACGGAGCACAATATCCATGCCAAGGTGGGCGAGCGAGACGAAGACTGTCACTTCGCCTCGGTCAGTCTGGTTTACGGGCGGATCGCTTTGTCGCTCTTATCGAAGCGATGCATATGTCCCGTGTCCGGCGTCGCATAGACCGTCTCGTCCGGCTCATATTGGTGCTCACCGAACAGGCGCACGGTCAAAAGGCCGGTGTGGTCGGATTCGAGATAGATGATGGTGTCGGCGCCGAGATGTTCGACATGGACGACCTTGGCGGCCCAGGTACCCTGCTCGCGCGACAACGTGATATGCTCGGGACGGATGCCGATGGTCTTGGCGCCGCCCTGTTCGAGCTTTTCCGCCGGGATGAGATTCATCTGCGGCGAGCCGATGAAGCCGGCGACGAAGACATTGGCCGGGCGATTGTAGAGCTCCATCGGCGAGCCGATTTGCTCGATAGCGCCGGCATTCATCACGACGATCTTGTCAGCCAGCGTCATGGCCTCGACCTGATCATGGGTGACATAGATCATCGTCGCCTTCAGGCTGCGGTGCAGCCGGGCGATTTCAAGACGGGTCTGGACACGGAGCGCCGCGTCGAGGTTCGACAGCGGTTCGTCGAACAAGAACAGTTCCGGTTCGCGCACGATGGCGCGGCCGATGGCGACGCGCTGACGCTGGCCGCCGGAAAGTTCGGCCGGACGGCGGGCGAGATAAGGCTCCAAGGAGAGCATGCCCGACGCCTTCGCGACCCGGTTCTCGATCTCGTCCTTCGCTGTGCCCGCCTGCTTCAGCCCGAGGCCCATATTGTCCTTCACCGTCAGGTGCGGATAGAGCGCGTAGGACTGGAACACCATGGAAATGCCGCGCTTGGCTGGCGGCGTCACGGTCACGTCCTTGCCGTTGATCAGCACAGTGCCCGAGGTCACGTCTTCAAGGCCGGCAATGCTGCGCAGCAGGGTCGACTTGCCGCAACCGGACGGGCCGACGAAGATGACGAACTCGCCGTCCTTCACCTCGAGGTCGATGCCCTTGAGCACATCATGCGTGCCATAGGCCTTGCGGATGGATTTCAGTTGAAGCGATCCCACAGTCTTTTATCCTTACAAATAAACGGGCTTGCCGGTGCGTACGCTCTCATCGGCGGCAAGGCAGATGCGCAGCGATTGAACGGCGTCGGTCATGTGGCGGCCAAGGTCGATATCCTCGCGGATTGCCTTGAGAATGAAGGCCTGCTCGAGATCGCACAGCTCCTGATGACCTGGCTCGCCGTCCATGTGAAGGTCCCGATCCGGCCGGATGAATTGGCCGCCCGGCCCGGTCTCGGCGCTATGCAGCCGGATGACGGAGGTCTTGGTGTGCGCATCGATATCGTCTGACTTGACGTTCGGGTCCATGACGATGGACACGGCACCATTCGGCGACATTACATCCTTCACGAAGAAGGCGGTCTCGGACATCATCGGGCCCCAGCCGGCCTCGTACCAGCCGACCGAACCATCCTCGTAGATCACCTGCAGATGGCCGTAATTATACATATCCGGCGCGATCTCGTTTGACAGGCGCAGGCCCATGCCGCGCACCTCGACCGGCTTGGCGTCGGTGATCTGGCACATGACATCGACATAATGCACGCCGCAATCGACGATCGGCGACGTCGTCCGCATCAGCGCTTTATGCGTCTCCCAGGTCGGTCCGCTCGACTGCTGGTTCAGGTTCATGCGGAAGACATAGGGGCCGCCGAGCTTGCGGGCCTCGGCAATCAGCCGCGTCCATGAAGGGTGATGACGCAGGATATAGCCGATCACCAGCTTTTTCCCCGCCTTCTTGGCGGCAGCCACGACACGCTCGGCATCCTCGACCGTCGTTGCCAACGGCTTTTCAACAAAAACATCGCAGCCCGCCTCGAAGGCCATGACGGCATAGTCGGCATGGCTGTCGGAATAGGTGTTGATCGAGCAGAGATCGGGCTTCAATTCCTTCAGCGCGGTCTCGAAATCCGGATGGATCGCGTAGCCCTGCAGCTCCTCCGCAAGCTTCGGCCTGGAGCGGTTGACGAGGCCGACGATCTCGAAGCCGGGATTGTTGTGATAGGCGAGCGCGTGGCTGCGGCCCATATTGCCAAGGCCGGCGACCAAGACGCGGATCGGCTTTTCTGATGCGCTCACTTGACTGCTCCAGAGGTAATGCCGCGAATGAGTTGGCGGGAGAAGATGACGTAAAGCACCAGGATCGGCAGGATGGCGAGCGTCAACGCCGCCAGCACGGCGTTCCAATTGGTAACGAACTGGCCGATGAAGATCTGCGAGCCCAGCGTCACCGTCTTGGTCGCCTCGCTCGGCGCCAAGATCAGCGGGAACCACAGGTCATTCCAGATCGGGATCATCGTAAAGACGGCAACGGTCGCCATGGCCGGACGGACCAGCGGCAGCACGAGGCGGAAGAAGATCGCATATTCGCTGAGGCCATCGATACGGCCCGCATTCTTCAGGTCATCGGACACGGTTCGCATGAATTCCGACAGGATGAAGACGGCAAGCGGCAGCGCCTGCGCCGTATAGACGAGGATCAGCGCCGTCAGCGTATTGACCAGGCCGGTTGCGACCATGCCCTGCAGGATGGCAACCGTGCCGAGGCGGATGGGGATCATGATGCCGATCGCAAGATAAAGCCCCATCACCGTATTGCCGCGGAAACGATATTCCGACAGCGCGAAAGCGGCCATGGCGCCGAACAACAACGTGAAGACGATCGAAACGATCGTGACGATGAAGCTATTCTCGAAATAGGTGAAGAAGCTCCCCTGCCCGAGCACGGTCTGATAGCCGATCAGGCTGAAGCTGGATGGCGTCGGAATGCTCAAGGGCGCGCGGAAGATCGAAGCGCGATCCTTGAACGAATTGATGATGGTCAGAAACACCGGGAAAACGGCAACGAGCGTATAGGCGATGAGCGCCAGATGCACGAGGCCGGTACGGGCAAGGGACGTGCGTGCCTTGGACATGGTCGCCGCTCCTCAGAACTGGTAGCGACGGATACGTCGCTGGACGATGAAAAGATAAAAGGAAACGCCAGTGAGGATGATCAGGAACATCACCGTCGCGATCGTCGCGCCCATCGAGCGGTCACCAAGCTGCAGCTGGAAGCCGAAGAAGACGCGGTAGAGCAGCGTGCCGAGAATATCGGTGGAACCGTCAGGTCCCGCAAGTGCACCCTGAACGGTATAAACCAGGTCGAAAGCGTTGAAATTGCCGACAAAAGTCAGGATCGAGATGATACCGATCGCCGGCAACACCAGCGGCAGCTTGATCTTCCAAAACTGGCTCCAGCCGGTAATGCCATCACACTCCGCTGCCTCGATGACCTCTTCCGGAATGTTCAGCAGCGCGGCATAGATCAGCATCATCGGAATGCCGACATATTGCCAGACCGAGATCAACGCGACCGTGATCAAGGCTGTCCCCGGCCTACCGAGCCAGGGAGCAAAGAACGACTTGAGACCGACCATGCCCATCAAATCAGGCGCCACACCCCATAGCGGCGACAGGATCAGTTTCCAGATGAAGCCGACGACGACAAAGGAAAGCAGTGTCGGCAGGAAGATAGCGGTGCGATAGAAGGCGACGAAGCGCAGCTTCGGCAGCGACAGGAGAGCCGCGAGCGCGACGCCGATCGGGTTCTGCACACACATATGGATGGCGAAGAAGATCAGGTTGTTGCGCAGCGCATTCCAGAAGTCGTGCGACCAGCGCTCGTCCCCGAACAACACTTTGAAATTGTTGAGACCGACGAAGGTCGTCTGACCATCGACGACGTTGTAAAGCGACAGCCGCAACGTTTCGATCAGAGGCAGGATCATCACGGCCGTGTAGACGATCAAGGCCGGAAGAAGAAAAACGATTATGTGCCAGCGCTTTTGGCGCTTGATCGGAGCCACATCGAATGCGGCGGAAATATCGGCTTCGCTCATGGCTTTCTGCCTGATTTTATTGGCTGCTGATCGGGGCAGCACACATGTTCAAATCCGTTCGCTATCCCGATTTCCCCAGTCAAGCATGGAGAAACGATATCGGGCGCGCACGATACTGATGTCGTGATAGTCGACGGTCCGACGGCCTATCGGCACAGGACATGATGAAGGGTGAGGAGCTATGAGGCCCCTCACCCGGATTGCGTCAAAGCAGGATCACTTCGCCGGCTTGTACCAGCTGTCGAGGCCCTTCTGCAGCTTTGCGGCAGCAGCGTCCGGCGTATCCGTGCCGTTGATGACGTTGGCGGATTCCGTCCAGGTTTCGTTTTCCAGGTTCGGCGTGCCGCGCGACAGGATCTGGTAGGTCGAGCGAACGGTGGACTTGTGGTTGTCACGCCAGGAGACGAACTCCTGAGCGAGCGGATCGCTCATCTTCACCGGATGCGAATTCAGGCTGAAGAAGCCCGGCAACGAGTTGGCATAGATGTTGGCGAACTCGTCGGAAGCGACCCAGCTCAGGAACTTCTTGGCTTCTTCCTGATGCGCGCTCTTGGCGTTCAGGCCGACACCGATGTCCGGATGGTCGGAGATATAGGCGGTGTCGCCGGCCTTGCCGACCGGTGGCGGGAAGGCGCCCATCTTGAACTGAGCCTGCGTGTTAAACAGCGAAATCTCCCACGAACCAGCCGGATAGATGGCGGCCTTGCCGAGCGTGAAGAGGTTCTGGCTGTCCGGGTAGCTCTGGGCTTCGAAACCGTCGCCGAGATAAGGCTTCCATTTGGCGAGTTCCTTATAGGGCTCGACCCACGGAGCATCCGTCAGCTTTTCCTTCCCGGAAATCAGAGCCAGACGGCCATCTTCACCCTTCCAGTAGTTCGGGCCGATATTCTGGTAGCCCATGGTTGCGGCTTCCCAGAGATCCTTCGTGCCCATGGCCATTGGGATGTAGGTGCCGTCAGCCTTGATCTTGTCGAGCACGGCGAAGAACTCGTCGCGCGTCGTCGGCACCTTGAGGCCGAGCTTGTCGAAGGCATCCTTGTTGTAGATGAAGCCATGGATGACGGACGCCATCGGCACGCAGAAGGTCGATTTGCCGTCGTCGGTGCTCCAGGCGGCCTTGGCGACCGGCGAGAAATTTTCGATGCCCGACAGCGACGTCAGGTCCGACAAATGCTTCTTGTTGAAGAGATCGAGCGAAGCGTCGAAGGGGCGGCAGGTGATGATGTCGCCAGCGGAGCCAGCATCGAGCTTTGCGTTCAGCGATGCATTGTATTCGGTCGGAGCCGTCGGCGAAAAGACGATCTTGATGCCGGGATTCTTGGCTTCGAAAGCGGGGATGATCTTTTCCTGCCAAATCTGCAGGTCATCGTTGCGCCAGCTTTCAACCGTCAGCGTTACGTCCGCCGCATGCGCGAAGCTGACCGACGTCAGCAGGCTGGATGCGAGGAGCAAGCCTTTCAGAATATTGTTTTTCATTTCCCTCTCCTGTTTTACGCGCCCGTTAAGGCACTATTCTCGACCTGAAAATTCGCTGGCATCTCCGAGGAAACGACCAACGCTCCACAAGGGTCGCCAATATTGCCGACCCCAAATGCACAAGGGCGATCGAGGCCGTGCGCCCAATCAATCGTGACCTGCCGGATGACTGGACACAGCCACACCGAAAACTCAACACACGGGAAAATCATGACGAACACCGTCGCGCGGACCCTCTTGATCCACGCGGCTCCTGACAACGACAGAGGTCCGCCACCTTCTGCTGGGCCTTCCGGCTATTGTTATTTTGCCGGTTCCGCCGATATCAGTTCGAACTGTTCCCTTGGTAGGAATTAAGTCCAAAAAAATACCAATTGTCCAGCCGAATTTAACTTTTGGACGGGATAAAAACGGACAAAAAAATTTTACCGATATTTTTCAATATGATACAGAAAAACAAAAAGCTGCGCATTGTCCCTTGGTAAATGGTATTTTTTTGGTATTGTAAGAAAAAATGGGGAATGGATGGTATCCGGAGGGTGTAATGGCGGAGTTTTCGATCGGTATCGATGGCGGCGGGACAAGCTGCCGCGCTGCCGTAACGGATAGGACGGGCAAAGTTCTCGGCACCGGCAAGGCGGGCGCCTCCAATATCCTATCCGATCTGGAAAACTCTCGGATCAACGTCGTTGCGTCCGCCCGACAGGCGCTTGTTGACGCCGGCCTCGATCCGGGATTGACGGATAAATTGCCCGCCGTTATCGGCACCGCCGGCGCAAATGTCGGGGACTACGGCAAACGCCTTGAAAAGGCCCTGCCCTTCGCGACTGTGCATGTCGTCACCGATGCGGCGATTGCACTTCAGGGCGCGCTCGGCGATGCCGATGGCATTATCGGCGCTTTCGGCACGGGCTCCGTCTACAACGCCCGCCGCAACGGCAAGAGCTGGGGAATCGGCGGCTGGGGGTTTGTCGTCGGCGACCAGGCCAGTGGCGCGCGCCTCGGGCGCGACCTGCTTGAACACTCGC
Organism: Rhizobium sp. RCC_161_2; assembly: GCF_041355235.1. Taxonomy (NCBI): domain Bacteria; kingdom Pseudomonadati; phylum Pseudomonadota; class Alphaproteobacteria; order Hyphomicrobiales; family Rhizobiaceae; genus Rhizobium; species Rhizobium sp. RCC_161_2. The sequence continues at coordinate 7,753 of NZ_JBFUPL010000023.1, forward strand.
TTCTGGCGTATGACACGGTCTCACACTCCTCACCGCTTACGGAAGCACTCATGTCAGAATTTGAAGGCGATCCCGAACGTGTCGTCGAATTCGCGCATGCCGCCAAGCCGAAGGATTTCGCGCGCTACGCGCCGATGGTCTTTGAATATGCCGAAAAGAACGATGCCGTCGCTGTCGATATCGTCAAGATGGCGGTGAACGCGATCACCCAAAGCCTCGATGCTCTGCTCTGGCCGGACTGCCCGTCGATCTGCCTCCTCGGAGGCCTTTCGAGAGCATACTACCCCTGGCTCGATACCCGCCATAAGACGCTTCTCACGGAGCCGAAAGGCGATGCATTGAGCGGCGCGACGGAACTGGCGGCCAAGCTCCTGCGGGATGACAAGGGGAGCACGCCATGACTGAGGATCTGAGCCGTATTTTCGCGTCAGGACGCCTGCTTGCCGGTGGCACAGGCCCGCTCTACGTCAAGCTGCGCCGAACGCTTGAGGACGCAGTCAAGCTCGGAACGCTGAAACAGGGTGACGCCCTGCCGGCGGAACGCGACATCGCAGAATATGCCGCCGTCAGCCGGGTGACGGTGCGCAAGGCGATCGACGATCTCGTTGCCGAGGGCATCCTCGTCCGCCGCCACGGCTCTGGCACCTTCGTCACCAAACCGGTCTCCAAGGTCGAGCAGCGCCTGTCGCAGCTGACATCCTTCACCGAGGATATGGCACGGCGCGGTATGACGGCGCGTTCGCAATGGCTGCATAAGGGCGTGCACACACCCTCACCCGACGAGATGATGATCCTTGGCCTTGCCGCCGATACCAAGGTCTCCCGCCTCAGCCGATTGCGCATCGCCGACGATCAGCCGCTCGCCATCGAACATGCCAGCGTCTCCGGCGAGTTCCTGCCCGACCCTTCGATCGTCACGTCCTCGCTCTATGCCGAACTGGAAAAACGTCAGGTCCGGCCGGTGCGGGCGGTACAGCGCATCTCCGCGACCAACATGAAGGAAGCCGATGCCGGTCTGCTCGGCGTACCCGTCGGCGCAGCTGGCCTTTCTATCGAGCGTATCTCTTATCTCGGCTCCGGCCGAGCGGTGGAGTTCACACGCTCGCTGTATAGAGGCGACGCCTATGATTTCGTCGCGGAGCTAACGATCGCGACAACATAAATCACAAATAGAATCAAAAAGATGCGACCGAAAGATGAATCATCCTCCGGCCGCGGCAATAGTCTGAATCAATTTATCAACACAGAGACCCAAGCCACCGAAACGACTCACAATTATGCTGCGTCGTCCACGACGGCATCGCGCTTCTCCGGCACATAGTTGAGCACCGGCCCGAGCCAGCGCTCCACCTCCTCCACCGGCATCCCCTTGCGGGCCGCATAGTCTTCGACCTGATCGCGCTCGACCTTGGCAACACCGAAATAATAGGAGGCGGGGTGGCCGATATAGATGCCGGAGACGGAAGAACCGGGCCACATGGCATAGCTTTCCGTGAGCTTGACGCCGGTCGCAGCTTCAGCATCGAGCAGGCGGAACAAGGTCTCCTTCTCGGTGTGATCGGGCTGGGCGGGATAGCCGGGCGCCGGGCGGATACCGGCATAGGTTTCCGAAAGCAGTTCGTCACTGCTCAGATTCTCATCCGTGGCATAGCCCCAAAATTCGCGCCGCACCCGCTCATGCATGCGCTCGGCAAAAGCTTCGGCGAAGCGATCGGCCAAAGCCTTGACGAGGATAGAGGAATAATCGTCATTGGCGCGCTCGAAACGCTCGGCAATGGCGATTTCCTCGATGCCGGCCGTGACAACGAAGCCACCGACGTACTCCTCGACACCACTGGCAACCGGCGCCACGAAATCCGACAGAGCCACATTCGGCCGGCCGTCCCGCTTCGATAGCTGCTGACGCAGCGTGTAGAAGGTCGCAAGTTCCTCGGAACGAGCTTCATCCGTGAACAGCTTGATATCGTCGCCGACAGCACCCGCCGGCCAGAAACCGATGACCGCACGCGGACGGAACCAGGTTTCCGCGATGATCTTCTCGAGCATCGCCTGCGCGTCGGCGTAAAGCTGCCTTGCCGCCTCGCCCTGCTTCTCGTCTTCAAGGATCGCCGGGAAGCGGCCCTTCAGTTCCCACGTCTGGAAGAACGGCGTCCAGTCAATATATTTGGCAAGCTCAGCCAGATCGTAATTCTCGAACACCTTCGTTCCGAAGAACTGCGGCTTCACCGTCTTATAGTTCGCCCAATCCAGCTTCTCGGCATTCGCGCGTGCCCTTGCGATCGGCAGACGCACCTTCTCGGCTTCGCTGCGGGCATGCGCCGCCGCCACCTTGGTATATTCCGCCTTGATGGTGTCGACATAGCCCTGCTTAGCCTCCGGCGACAACAGCGCCGAGACGACCCCGACAGCACGACTGGCGTCGGTGACGTAGACCGTCTGGCCCTTCTCATAGCGCGGATTGATCTTCACGGCCGTATGCACGCGGCTGGTGGTCGCGCCGCCGATCAGCAATGGAATGTCAAAACCCTGCCGCTCCATTTCCGAAGCGACATGCACCATTTCATCCAGCGAGGGCGTAATCAGGCCGGAGAGACCGATGATATCAACCTTCTCCGCAATCGCGGTTTCGAGAATCTTCGTTGCAGGCACCATGACGCCGAGATCAATAATCTCGTAATTGTTGCAGGCAAGCACGACGCCGACGATGTTCTTGCCGATATCGTGCACGTCGCCCTTGACGGTCGCCATCAGCACCTTGCCGGCGGCCTGACGTTCGCCGCTGCCGCCATTGGCAAGCTTTTCAGCCTCCATGAAGGGCAGCAGCACGGCGACGGCCTGCTTCATGACGCGAGCCGACTTCACCACCTGCGGCAGGAACATCTTGCCCGAACCGAAGAGATCGCCAACGACGTTCATGCCGGCCATCAGCGGCCCTTCGATGACATGCAAGGGCCGCGCTACGGTCTGACGGGCCTCCTCGGTGTCGGCTTCGATGTATTCGGTGATGCCATTGACCAGCGCATGTTCCAGCCGCTTCTCGACCGGCCATTCACGCCAGGCGAGATCCTGTACCTTGGCTTCTCGGGTGCCGGCTCCGCGGAAGCGTTCGGCAACGTCCAGCAGCCGCTCGGTGCCATCGGATCGACGGTTCAGTACCACGTCTTCGCAGGCTTCGCGCAATTCGGGATCGATGTTGTCGTAGACAGCAAGCTGGCCGGCATTGACAATGCCCATGTCCATGCCCGCCTGAATGGCGTGGTAGAGGAACACCGCATGCATCGCCTCGCGCACCGGCTCGTTGCCACGGAAGGAGAAGGAGAGGTTCGATACGCCGCCGGAGATATGGACCAACGGCATGGTCTTGCGGATCGTCCGCGTCGCCTCAATGAAGTCGACGCCGTAGTTATTGTGCTCCTCGATGCCGGTCGCGACCGCAAAGATGTTCGGATCGAAGATGATGTCTTCCGGCGGCAGCCCGGCCTCTTCAGTCAGGATCTTGTAGGCGCGCGCGCAGATCTCGACCTTGCGCTGGTAGCTATCGGCCTGCCCCTGCTCATCGAACGCCATGACCACGACGGCCGCGCCATAATTGCGCAGCAGCCGCGCCTGCTTAAGGAAATTCTCCTCCCCTTCTTTAAGAGAGATGGAGTTGACGATCGGCTTGCCTTGCACGCATTTCAGGCCGGCCTCGATGATCGAGAATTTCGAACTGTCGATCATGACCGGCACGCGGGCGATATCGGGCTCGGCAGCAATCAGGTTGAGGAATTCGACCATCGCCTTCTCGGAATCGATCAGGCCCTCGTCCATGTTGATGTCGATCACCTGCGCGCCGTTCTCGACTTGATCTCGAGCGACGGCAAGAGCCGCCGTGTAGTCGGCATTGGTGATCAGCTTGCGGAACTTCGCCGAGCCGGTGACATTGGTTCGCTCGCCGACGTTGACGAAGGGGATGTCCTTGGTCAGCTCGAAGGGCTCGAGGCCGGAGAGCGACATGAATGGACGGTGCGCCGGGAGCTGGCGAGGCGGATATTTGGAAACGGCTTCAGCGATCGCGGCAATGTGCTCAGGCGTCGAGCCGCAGCAGCCGCCGACGATATTGACCAGCCCATCGCGAGCAAAGCCCTCGACCTGCGCCGCCATCATCTCCGGCGATTCGTCATATTGGCCGAATTCATTCGGTAGGCCGGCATTGGGATAGGCACAGATAAAGGTATCGGCAGCGCCCGAAAGCTCCTGCAGATGCGGGCGCATGGCGTTGGCGCCGAGCGCGCAGTTGAGGCCGATGGTGAAGGGGCTGGCGTGACGCACCGAGTTCCAGAAGGCCGACGGTGTCTGGCCGGAGAGCGTGCGGCCGGAAAGATCAGTGATCGTGCCTGAAATCATCACCGGCAGACGGATGCCCTTGGCTTCGAACCGCTCCTCGCAGGCGAAGATCGCCGCCTTGGCGTTCAGCGTATCGAAGATGGTCTCGATCAGGATGATATCGGCACCGCCGTCGATCAGGCCGTCGATCTGCTCGCCATAGGCCAGGCGCAGATCATCGAAGCTGACGGCACGATAGCCGGGATTGTTGACGTCAGGAGAAATCGAAGCCGTGCGGTTGGTCGGCCCGATGGCACCGGCGACAAAACGGCGCTTGCCGTCCTCGCGCTCGGCACGGAGCGCCGCCCGGCGGACAACGGCGGCGCCCTCCTTGTTCAGGTCGTAGACCGCGCCTTCCATCTGATAATCGGCCTGGGCGATGCGGGTCGAAGAGAACGTATTGGTTTCCAGAATATCCGCGCCGGCCTTGGCATAACGATAATGGATTTCTTCGATGGCATCAGGCTGCGTGAGAATCAGAAGATCGTTGTTGCCCTGCTGATGACAAGCACAGCCAATGAAGCGATCGCCGCGAAAATGATCCTCGTCAAAGCCAAGACCCTGAATCTGCGTGCCCATGGCGCCATCAAGCACAAGAATGCGCTCGCTCGCAGCCTGCCTCAAGGCCGCAAACACCTCGCTGCCGTCGCGTTTCGCCGTTTCCGAACCAAAAAGATTGTCAAACATAAGCGAATTCCCTTGGCCTGATTGCGACTTCGCATCCAGATCACATAAAGATATCTTTATGTCAACATATCTATGCGCTATCGTGCCTTGGCGCAAGAACAATACTGCTATGATTTCCCGCCCTTAGGAAAAGTTGATGCGATCGACTAAAAATTCCGACAGGGGTGGATAATGCAAAGCCGCCGACACAGTTTCATCCCATAAAGCCATGACAGCGCTTTCAGGCGGCGCTATAGGGCTTACGGCAAAAGTGTCTCAGGAGGATAGCATGAGCATACAGCGTGAAACGGCGGCTCTCGGGAATTGGAGTACGCGTGCCTACCACCGGCGCTGGCTGCTTGACCAGGCGAACGGGCTTTTCGATTTCTTCCAGTACCGCAGCGTCAATCCCAAGGGTGGATTCTACGATATGGACGATGCCGGCAAGCCGCTCGATGCGGTCAACCCCGTGCGCGGCATTCACTCGACCGCGCGCATGGTGCATTGCTTCGTAATCGGTTCGCTGCTCGGTCGTCCCGGCTCGGAAGATATCGTCGACCACGGCATCAACTATCTCTGGAAGCATCATCGCGACGCCAAGCATGGCGGCTATGTCTGGTCGCTTAACAATGACGGTCCGGTCGATTCCAGCAAGCAAGGCTATGGCCATGCCTTTGTGCTGCTCGCCGCCTCCTCCGCCAAGATCATCGGCCATCCGCTTGCCGACGGCATGCTCGCCGATGTCACCGAGATACTCAACACGAAATTCTGGGAAGAGAAGCACGGCGCCATCACCGAGGAATTCAACCAGGATTGGTCACCGATCGATGGCGGCAGCTATCGCGGCCAGAATTCCAACATGCACCTGACCGAAGCTTTGATGGCCGCCTTCGAAGCGACCGGCGACAAGGCCTACCTCGACAAGGCTGAAAGCATCGCCGATCTCGTCATCCGCCGCTCCGCCGGTTCCGTCGGCTGGCGCGTTGCCGAGCATTTCAATGCCGATTGGGTGCTCGACAAGAACTATCGCGGCAACGAGATGTTCCGCCCATCCGGCACGACGCCGGGACATTGGCTGGAGTGGGCACGCCTCATTCTGCAGCTCTGGTCGCTCGGTGGCCAGCGTCACGACTGGATGCCGGAGGCTGCAAAGGGCCTGTTCTCCCAATCCATGTCACTGGGTTGGGACAATGATAAGGGCGGCTTCTTCTATACGCTGGATTGGGCCGACGTGCCGGCCAAGCGCAACAAGCTCTGGTGGCCGGCCAGTGAGGGCGCCGGTGCTGCGCACTATCTCAACCAGCATCTGCCGAGCGACTTCCATGAGGCGAGCTACCGCAAGATCTGGGGCGCCATCAGCACTTCCTTCATCGACCACCGGAATGGTGGCTGGCACGAGGAACTGACGGAAAATCTCGTTCCCGCTCACACACTCTTCCCCGGCAAGGGCGACATTTATCACGCCTTGCAGGCGTGCCTCATCCCCCTGTTCCCGGCAACCGGCAGTCTGACGAAAGTCATCGCCGAGGCCGGTGGGAAAATCTGAGATCGAAGGCGGCGCCGGCTTCAAGCGCGGCGCCGCAATCGTCTTTTACGACAGGCTGAGATTGTGCAGTTCGTGGCCAAGTGTCAGCGCCAGGGCCTCGACGACCAGATTATGGTCTTCACGCTGCGGAAGACCCGACACGGTGACGGCACCGATGCAGCCCGTGCCGTTGACGAAGATCGGAAAACTGCCGCCGGATGCGGCGTAGTCGGCGCTGGTAAGCCCATTGTCCTCAATCGTCTTGCCCTGCTTTTCCAGGCGCAGCGTGCTGGCGTAACTGCTGCGGAAATAGCGCAGGACCATATTGCGCTTCCGCCGGATCCAATTGGAATTGTCCGGCGTCGAACCCGGCAGCGCGATATAGAAAACCGGCATGGAATGCAGCGTGATGTCGATCGCGACGCCGAGATTGCGCTCGCTGGCAAGATCGTGCAGCAATTTGCCAAGCACCCAGGCGGTTGAAAGATCGAAAGCGTCGAAACGCAGCGTCTCTTCCTGCAATGCGATACGGCTGAGGTCCTGTTCGATCGTCATGGAAAACCTTCCTCTAAAATTCGGTCGGCCTATGAAACGCGGGCAAAGCGATTTGTCTACCTATCTCTTCGGTATCTCGAAACCGAGCTGCCATTTCTGGCCAAGCACGAGATCGTAGTTTTCAGGCTCAAAAGCCTCGAAGCCGCCACCGGGATAGAAGGTCAGCTCGCCGATATAGACCCAGTCAACGGAGGCATAGAGATCGACGCGGACAAAATCGATATCGCGGGCAATCGTCTCGGCAATATGGATCATCTCTTCAAGCCGCGATGGTCGAGCCACGTCGCCCGGATAGAGGCCGAGATAGTCGGGATCGTAGAACGGCAATTTCTGCCAGTCCGGCGTATAATTGCAGGAATAACCCCGTCCATTTTCACGGATGTCGATCTCGATATGCGACACCTTGCCATTGAACGTGAAAAGCCGGTAGTCCCAGGGAACATGCCCGTCGGCAAGCAACATGGTCTCGATGAGAATGCGGGGTTCAACCCGGCTATAGGCCCATTCCCTGTTGTAGGACGCATGGTCGATCGCCAGCCACTCGGCTGAAGGATCGTTCTTCAGCAGCTGCTCGATATCGTTCTGCCCATAGAGAAAGCGGCCGACGCCGCTCGCATGTGTCGGCTTGACGACGGCGGGCAAAGTTATCGTGGACCAATCGACCTTCGAAAGATCAGCGCCGACCCATTGCGTGGGAATAACATGTCGGCTGCCGACCCGTTCGGCAATCAGCGTTTTGGCGTCGGCCTTGTCGACGAAACGTGGAAACAGCGGATTGCGGTCGTAGAGTTTGCGGGCTTGGATCTTGTCGGTGAAAGTCTGCGGAGACGTCAGGTTGGGGAACTTGCCGCGAATGACGAAATATTTAAGCGCACAATAGGGCTTATCCGGCAGCGGCGACATCAGCCGCCAGAGCAGGTTGCGCGCGCGTTCACCCAATCCCTTCTGCAAATATCCGGGAATGAGGAATGCATCTCGTTCGGCAGTCTTATCCGTCACGGCAGCTGTCTCAAATTTCAACTTGAACGCTAGTTAGAAGTATCAGTCCGCCTTTAACACAAGGTTATGAGAGTACCCTCATGATCAGTAGCCATGAGCGCCTATACGTCCAACCTCTTGAAGAGTTCGCTGATCAGCTTGGCGGCGACGGTGGTTTCGCTTGCAGCGGGTTTCGCCAGCAGCGTCATAGCCGCGCGTCTCCTCGGCCCCGCTGGCTCCGGCAAGGTCGCTTACGCGCTCTGGATCGCGACATCCGCCACGGCCCTGGCCGATATGGGCCTGCCCCAGACGTTGCTGCGCAATGCCGGTGCTCTCTCAGGCGAAGGCCATGCCTGGAAGGCATTGGTGCGCGCGGCATTCCGCAGTTTCATGATATCCGTCGCCATGGTGGGCACCGGCATTCTTTTCTATGCCATGCTCACCTATGCCTATCGCGATGCACGGCATGCCTGGTTCTGGGTCTTGACGGAGCTGCTGTTCCTGAGCTACGCGTTCTACGTCTTTTCAACGGCCATCGCTCGCGGCCGCAATCGGTTCGGACAAACGGCGCGCAGCACCGTCGTCGGCGGCACTCTCCAGATTCCACTCGTTTTCGCAGGCGCCTGGCTGCTCGGCCCGACGGGAGCCCTGATCGGCTATGTCGCCCGCTATCTGCCGCAGGCATTGCACCTGCGCAGTTATATCGACAAGAGCGTTCCCGCTTCCGGTGAGACATTGACGCCCGAAATGCACCGCTACGGCCGCTATATGTGGCTGAGTGATCTTATCGAGATCCTGGTGCTGTCACGCATCGAATTTCTGTTTCTCGGCTTCTTCTTCTCGTCGACCGGCATCGGCTATTTCGCAGCCGGCCTCGGTCTCGCCGGGTTGATCGAGCAAGTCATGTTGCAGATTTCCCCGGCGCTGATCGTCAGCTTTGCAGACGCCCATGCGAAGGGAGATCGGCAGGCGCTGCAGGCGACCTATGGACGCGTCATCCGTATGGTAGCCCTCGTCATGCTGCCCATCAGCTTCGGCGGCGCGATCATCATGCCAGACCTGATGCCGCTTATCTTCGGCAATGCCTTCGAGCCCGCCATTCCGGCTGCGGCGACATTGCTTGCTTTCGTCTGGCTTGCCGGCCTTTCGGTCATTCCCTGGGGCATGATCAGCGCGTCCGGACGCAGCGATCTGCTATTGCGCGTACAGATTATCTGCGGTTTGCTGACAATGCTGCTGCTTGCAGCCATGGTGCCGCTGGCTGGCCTCGAAGGCGCGGCCATCGCCCGCGCGACGATCACCACACTGACCTTTACCCTGCTCGCCTGGACCGCATGGACGAGCGTCCATACCTCCGTCCCATTTGGGGCTCTTGCAAGAACAATCTTCGCAGCAGCCATTTGCGCCGCGTCGGCCGGTGTCGCCGTCTATTATCTCGATGGGTTGGCGGCAATCGCAACTGCCATTCCCGTTGGCGGGGTCGCTTACCTGCTTGCCGTTCGCATCCTGCGTCTACTGGAGGCGAACGATAGCCGATTGCTGATGGATACGATTGGCGGCAAGCTGCCCGGGCCAGCCCGTCCGCTGGTCAACAATTTGCTGACTTTCCTTGCACCAGGCTAAGGCGTTTATTTCGTCTCGAAGGCCGCGTCGAGCGTTTGCCGGGCAACATCATCCCAGGTCAAAATTCCCTCACGAAAAGCCGGCGAACGCTGCATAGCCAGCGCCATGTCGATCTTCTCGCGCCAAGCGGTTTCGCCATCCAATCGATAGGCGACAGCATTAGCACGGGTAAAAGGGATCAGGTCAGGCAAGAGGATAGGCAAGCCACAATAGCTATATTGCGCGAGCTTCAGGCTCGACTCCGCCAGATAGACCTCGTCCCTCGTCAAACGATAGGGTGCGATGCCAAAATCCGCGTGCTGCAAAAACGGCACGATGCTTTCGAACGCCCGCTCACCATAGACTGTGACATTTGACGGCGCAGAACCCCGCCAATGCGCCCCGAAGATGTGGAAATTTATGTCAGGCGCCGCAGCAGCCATAGCCGCGACGGTGACCTCGTCGAACAGCATATTGCCGATGGAGACGGCGTTGCGGCTGCCGGGGGCATAGGGGGAAGGTTGTTCGCGATCGAACAGCGCCGCATCGACGCCCTGTGGAATAACCCTGACGCACCCACCGGCTGGTAGCAGCGCGCCGAGCCGTTCCGAGGGCACGCAGACCGTATCGAAACGTCCGATCGCGGCCGCCTGCATATCCTGCAACACGGGTGCGGCACCGACACTCCGGAGCAGATCGCGACAGAAATAGAGGGCTCTCGCCTTGCGATTAAGCCTCTTCGCATAATCGAAGAAGGCAAGCGCTGAACCGCTTTCGATCACCACCAGATCAGCCGCGGCAAGAGCACTGCGAGCAAAGCGAGGCAGGTAATTGCCGTACAACCGGAAAAGCATTCCATTTGCCGCGTTCAGAATGCGATTGCCGGAACTGAAGGCATGCAATGGCGGCAGGTAGGCACCCGCCCGGAGATTCGGTGCTACCGTCTCGAACCGGTTTGCCTGCCGCTCCGATAGCGCCCGAAAGCGCAGACGATCCTTCAGCAGCGTCAGCCAACTGTGGCCAATCGTCAGGAAATGGACGTCGTGCCCCTGCTCCGCCCAGCGGGATGCCACGAAATGGACCGATGCCTTGCGGTAGCCGCTCAGAAAGACATGCGACGTCAAAATGACGATCTTTCGTCGTGGCCCGACGCTGTCTGCCGTCGCCGCTCCTTTTTCCAGGTCTGTCACGGGCAACCCCAACTGCGATTCTCCGTCGGCTTCGCTCATGCCCGACATTCAAATCGTTGATTCAAGCTGCGGCGACGAACCTTCATGTCCGGGGCGCTGATATCCGCAGGCAAAGCCCAATATGCATTGATATGAACCGGAAAGCGTCTAACAGGCGGTTAAAGTGGAATTATTAAATCAGATAATCGGCATGTGAAGCTCCGCCGGAGCCGCCAGATATCAGACCGGCTGTACTGGGTCACAATATCGCGAAGCGCCCTCCTCTTGCTCACGAGAGATGAACAGGTCATTGATAGCACTCGAAGATCGCCCGCCGAAGGAGTCCCCGTAATGAACGCAAAATATGCGCTGCCCGCTCTTTTGGCCTGCACTTGCACCAGCGCCATGACCCCGGCCTTGGCCAAGGATCCCGCCCAATTGGTTCTTCGCGACGGTTTCGACGGCACCGATTTCGATCCGGCAGGCCATCTTTACTACCGCGACAATTCCGAACAGAAGGCCGGCACGGTCGAATTCCAATCGGAGGTCAAGCGCAGCGGCATCGGCGCGCTAAAACTCAGTGTCAAACCACTCTGCGCACCAGGTAAGGCAAACTGCAGCGAGAGAGCGGAAATCTGGGAGCGTACAAAATATCGCGTCCCTTATGATCAAGGAGTTTGGTACGGTTTTGCGGTCAAATTCGCCGATCCCATTCCGTCAGGTGATCATCGCTATCTCATTGCGCAATGGAAGCGGGAGATAGGGCCGACGGCAAAGGGTGATTTCAGTCCCTTCCTGGCGCTGCGGCTGAACAACGGCAAGCTCTTTGCGACGGTCGAAACCAACTATGTCGCCCCGCCAAAGACCTATTCTCACGATGGGGCAAAGGCCTGCGATAGCAACCAGACGCCTGTCTGGTTCCGCTCAGACACCAACCAGATGCGAGCGCTGGTCGCGACCGACAGCAATTGGGGCAAGGACGATGGTCAGGAGTTCACCGGCTGCACGAACGCCATCACCGTGACCGACCACGGCAACAAATTGCCGACGCCGGATTCCGGCTGGATCGACTTCGCCATCTATACCAAGCCGGGCCCCGATGGCACCGGCCATATCGAACTATTCGCCAACAATAAATGGATTGTCACCATCAAGGGACATATAGGCCATGCCGACAAGGGACTGGGCAAGAACCAGTATTTCAAGTTCGGCCCCTATCGTGCCGCCGATACGACGGAATGGACGCTTTACTACGACGATTTCCGCCGCTCCCCCAGCTGCGCCGATGTGTTGTCGGATCCGAGTCTCTGCCCGATGAAATGAGGATTCCCGTCCGTTTTACCGCAAGCGGGATTATCGCGAAGACATTGCCAGGGCTAATTCAGATTTTCCTTGGATTCGGCTGAACCTTTTTGCCTCTCGTCGGTTATGCCTAATTCAGAGGAGACTAATGAGATGCTCACCACTCATCGCGATTGCAAACATCACGTCAAGAAAAACGCTATTCCTTCCCTTGGCGAAATCGAAGGACGTGTCGCAGTCCTCGAAGTTGTCGCCCAGTCCGCCCTGACGCATGTTTTTTACGAAGGTCATGTCGATCTGGACGCCACCTTGTTGGTGGAAATTCGCAGGGCCATGCATCACAAGTGCCGGGAACTGAAACTCGATGGCGAAGACACCGCTTCCGCGCTCTCCTATGCGGAGGAATTAATCGAGGCAGCAGTGGAGGCATCGCATCCGGTCCATCAATGATGCCTTCGCGGCCGCAATTTATACTTTTGATCATGGTGGCGCTGGCCGTCGCGCTCGGCGTTATGCTGTTTGTTGTGCCCCATAACGGCAAGGACGGATTCGAAAATCCGGCACCGCACGCGCCAGACCAGAAACCACAATAACCCTTTTCGCAATCACCTGTGCCAATACGAAACTTGGCCCGTCTCATATCAGGCTGACGTTAACGCCGACACATGAAGTCGATTGCAAACTTCCGAAATCAAAGCAGTCTCCGCACCGCCCCCGCTCAAGTCTGAGCTTCCAACATACGGTGTAGCGAATGTCTATGATGGTCAACTCGCCCCTTTATCCCGACGATGTCGACATCCTCGCCAGCGCACTCTACGCGTGGTGTGCGGAACGCAGCATCAAGCTGCAAAGCCAACAAGGCTTATCTGCCGCCAATGTAGCGATCAGCCTGTATGAGGCCGGCTATCAGACGCAAGACCAGTTGCTCGGCGCTCTGCATGAATACGAGTTTCATTGAAATTCGTAGCACCGATTCAACCGGTCTTGATGCCACAAGAACGGATCCAAGCCGCTAGCGGCACCATTATTCAGAGCCATCACGCTGCGGCGGAAGCCCTCCGCAACACGCTGGCGATGCAATTCCGCTCTTCCAGAATGCCGGACCATTCATTCTCGTGGAATGAGGAATCGTAGATCAACGTGAACGGGCCTTTATAGCCGGCAGCATTGGAGAGCTCGACGCAACGACTATAGTCCTCGGCATCGAGACCCGTTTCCGAATAATGTGCCTTGGCATGACAGAGCTCCGCGCGACCCATGATCTTTGCCAGATCGACATACTTCCCCGGGCCGTGCCAATTGCCAAAATCGCCGTTGAGACCGAGCTTGCCGTCCAGAGCATCAATCACTCGATTGACCTCGACAGGCCCCGGCAGCAGCGAAAACCAATTTTCAATGACGAGGCGGACGCCGGTGCCTGCCAGTTGATCTGCCAGCCGACGGAGGTGCGTCTCAGCGCGACTCAGTGTCTCGTCATTCGGCTGCTCCTTGCCGGCGATTACGCGCATATTCTCAGCTCCGAGCGCAACGGCAATCTCGATCCAGCCCGCCATCCAGTCGGCATCACGCTCGGCCGTCTCGGGATTGCTGAGATCCCCGTCTTCGATCAACAGCGTCTGTATCTTCACGCCTGCGGCCTCAAAGGCCTGCCGCAGGTCGGCGATGTAAGCGCCCAAGCGGGTCGGCAAATGAAAAGAGCATATTTCGATGCGAAAGATGCCATGTTCCGCAAATTGTTTCGGAAGATCGATCAACTCCACCGAGCCTTCGCCATAGGTTGGCTGGCGCGCAGGCGCTTTGGCACCACCTGGCTTGTAAGGATAAATTCCGCCAAGGGCACGGTGCAGCGACCATGTGGAAACGGCAAAACGATCCGTCAAATCTGTCGTAAAGGTCATATGTCTCTCCTCCTCTTTCTCTCCCCCAGTATCAGGTAGGCAACCGATACATCAACGCTCGGCCAATCGCTTGATGAGCGTCATCGCCTCGTTCGCCAGACCGATAGTGAGTTCGGACGACGGAAGCGGCCGTGCCAACCTCGCGGCCTGGCCGGACCAGAGATTGGTAAAGTCGCCTGAACCCATCGCCTCCGCCTTCGCGCGTAGCGGTGCCAGAGCACCGCCGGCCGTCGGAAATGCTGGCGCAATATCCGTGAGCGGCCCAACTTCGCGCATAATGCGGTTCATGACACCCCTCGCCGGCCGGCCGGTGAAGACATTGGTCAAAGCGGTACTATCATCACCAGCATGCTCCAAGGCCGCCCGATGAACCGCAGGAATCTTTGCCTCGGGCGTGAACAGATAGCTGGTACCGATCTGCACCGCGCAAGCACCCAGCGCGAAAGCGGCCACTATCCCGCGTCCGTCCCCGATGCCGCCTGCAGCGATAACGGGAATTTTGACGGCATCAACAATCTGCGGCACCAGTGCCATCGTGCCCACCTGTGTCGCCATGTCCTTAGTCAGGAAATTACCGCGATGGCCACCCGCCTCGAAGCCCATGGCAATAACCGCATCGACACAGCGATCGGCAAGCCAACGCGCCTCCGCCACGGTGGTTGCCGAGGAGATGATCTTCGCTCCCGTGGCCTTTACCCGTCGAACCAGCTCCATATCCGGCAACCCGAAATGAAAGCTGACGACCTCAGGCCGATAGGCCTCAACGACGTCACAGAAAAAGCTGTCGAATGGTGCCCGGCCGCCGGCAGGAACCGGCGCGGTCGGGTCGAGACCAGCCTCAATGTAGTAAGGCGCAAGCCGCGCTCGCCACTCTGTTTGCCGCCCAAGATCAATCTCCGGCATGGTATGTGCGAAGAAATTCACATTGATCGGCTTTTTCGTGGCCGATCGTATCGTATCGAGCGCTACGCGTAACTGTTCGACATTGTATTGCGCACTCGGCAGAGATCCGAGCCCACCCGCCTCGCTGACCGCAACCACCATCTCCGGCGACGTCGCTCCAGCCATCGGCGCCTGGATGATGGGAAGGCTGATGCCAAATAGATCAAGGATTCGAGTGTCGGGCCATTGGCTCATCGCGCGCGCCTTTCATCGACAA
The DNA here is from genome assembly GCF_041355235.1 of Rhizobium sp. RCC_161_2. NCBI lineage: Bacteria > Pseudomonadati > Pseudomonadota > Alphaproteobacteria > Hyphomicrobiales > Rhizobiaceae > Rhizobium > Rhizobium sp. RCC_161_2. The sequence goes on from NZ_JBFUPL010000023.1 coordinate 22,972, forward strand.
TTTCTGCCAGCCAGCTTTATCAGCCCAGCGGCAACGGCGACAATGATTAGTTCAAATCAAAGACATCACGCGCGTGAATATGAACCAAGGTCGCCCCACAGACCGACTGGCGTATGCCGAAAAGCACGGCGTGGAGCCATTACAAAAGCCACAAACGCAAAAAACGCCCCCTCCCGTTAAGGAGAGGGCGAAATAGAGAAATTGTAGGCTCGCGACAACCCGCCATATAGCAGCATTGGATCAGGGTACCGCTTTCCCACCTCTGACCCAGCGTGAGATGCTATCGAAGATCAGGTCGGCGATCCACATGGCACAGACACCGACCACGAAGGCCGTGGCATTCATGGCAGCCAAATCCTTTTGCGGCAAAGGCCAATTGACGGCTCTCAGATAGTAAAGTGCAGGCTCCGTCAGGTAAGCTGCTGCAAGCGCGCCACAAATGGGGGACGCAATGATTTCGCGGGCCGTATATCGGCGCCGCGACAGACCACGCAAAATGCCGCCAGAAAGGCCCGCGATGACGACCCCGACCTTGATGCCTAAAGCATCGAGAAATTCGTTTATCGCCATAACCCGCCTCTGCAAATGTTCATTGTCTATTGAAATCAGACCCCTGCCCCTGCCCCAAAATAGCTGAGACAAGCGGCTTCATTTAATGACTGGCGGCTGTGGCTTCACCAAACCGGAAAGCCCGTCGCGGATGATATTGACGATGATCTTGAGGGTACCGAGACCGGCGACAGCAAAGGCTGTGAAGCTTGGACCGATAAAGGATTGCGAGCATTCCAACGTGCCATCGGTAAGCTGCGTGCAGCCGGTAGCCAACAGAATGGCGACCAACAACGCCGAGAGGGTGATCATGATATTCAAAACATTGTGGAGAGCATTGGTATTGAACATAAGGCTTCCTTTAGAGCTATGAGGTTGATTGAGCTTGCCGAGTGACACTGGGCGCGACGCCATGTCACCAAAGCCCGAGTACCGATGCCAGGATACCTGCCGCCAAGGCGGCAATGCAGAGACGCGTAAAAAATCACACCAACGTAAGCCACGCGGATTGGGATGACTTTTCGATAGGAGAAGAGATCTGCGCTTGCACGGCTCTGCAGCGGTTACGACCGTGCGGCTTCGAGCGCCGCAGCGAATGTTTTGGCGTAGCCGGCAACATCTGCAGCCCGATCGACGCCGTTGATGATTTTGCGCGCGCTAACCCAGTCAGTCACGGTCGCGCTAAAATAGTCGGCAAGCCTCTTACCGGTGAAACGACCGTTGATCATTCCGTCGAACAGAATTTCGACAGCCTTCGCCGGATCAAGCGCCTTGTCGGGATCATCCGCTATGCCAAATTTCAGATAATTATCGCGACCGGTAATCTGCACCAGACCACGCCCGCGATAACGCCAGCCGTCGCCAGTGACCTCATTGCCATTGCCCATCCGGCTCGCATAGGCCCGATTGGCGATGCACCTTGGTCGCCGGGCATAGGCAGTTGCTTGTGCGGCAGTAAAGTATTTCGGAAAAGTGACGAGCAAGCCGGCCGCTGAATAGCTCAGATTTTCAGAGATGGCGCACATGGTATTATCCGTCTCGTGATAGGTCGTCGCTAGCATATAGGCCAGCCAACGGGCATCGAAGGGCTTGGCTTCCCATGCCGCAAGGATGGCCGTTACGCCATTGACCTGATTTGACGACAGCCGATCTTCAAACAGCGAAGGGCGCACCGCCGCGAAGAATTTCGCGTGGTTCATAATAAATCATCCTTTTGGTCAGCTATGCGCCCCTACTGCGGGCAACAAAAAAGCGCCGAGAGACTCTAGGTGCTTCGATCCGATTTGAGATAGCGGTCTATTTCGCTGGCATGAATGCCGGCTCAGCCGGCAGCACGCTTCTTTAGCCTTTTGATGAATTCCCTCACTGGAGAGGGATCAGCGGCCTTGATATGCCTGAAGCCGTCCAATTGCTCTCTCGCGGAGAGGGTTAGCAGTTGAAGGCGATCGTGATGCGTTATCGGTGCCCGCTTGGAAAGTTTTAGGTGGGCGATAAATTCATCACCTCTCACGGAAGACACATAATCAAGCGTGAGTGGCGCGATTCCGATCGCCTGGCATTCCTGCATGATTAATGCGAACGCGGCTGGAGTTAGCACCGACGCGTGGCAGTCTTCATATGACTGAGATTTTTCCTCTCGCTCGAAGAATCTGGCATAAGCCCGATCGACACTCATGTTGAGGAAAGTGAGATCTGTCGTGGCGTGCTTCACGTCTGTCCAACTAATCTGCGCCTGACGAGCCACAGCAAGCGTTGCGTGATCGAACAAGGACGAGTCGGTGTGCAATGAGCGCCCGTCTCGATACGCATCCAGCCAGTCGCTGGTGGTGGTCACAGGCCTGAAGAGATCGAAACAAAAGCGCTTATCTGGAAGCGCTAATGTCACGTAGCCGCCCGGTCTCAAGAGCGTTGCGCAACTCTCGAGAAACGCCAGTGGGTTCGGAAGGTGCTCCAGAACGTGGCTCAGAATGATGACTTCGAACGTCCCATGATGATCGAGCGGAACCGCATCGCGGAGATCGCCATCTTTCCAAATGAAGTCGACTTCCTCAATACTGTCCGGATCATATCCAGCATGCGCATAGTGACGGATGAGACCGTCTCTATCCAGGTGATCGACATAGTAGCAATTGAATCCCGCACGCTTCGGCGCCACGGGGCGGGCAAGTGGCCCAACCTCTAGAACCTTGGTGGACAATTCCACATGCTGCCGCATCAGGTGATGCCGCTTCACTTTGCGTGGATTGACTATGGTGGGCACCACAAGATCCGACGAAAGATCTAAATATGTAGTGCCCAACGCCCCACGTTTGCGAGTCGGTGCCCAAACCGACCCTGTGAGGCTAACAAGCCGCTGCAACATGTATCACGTATCCCCTGATACCATCCATAGACGTGATATCATTTCTATTTGCCGTTGAGTAGATGGCCGTTCAATTAACCTTGCTCGGCGAGATGATTTCGGGTTCGTCAGTCTCGGATTCATCGCCTAGCGGCGGCCGGAGGGCATTTAACTCCCTCTGCGCTTGCGCGAGCTGTTCGGCGAGGCGGTCGACCGCATCGGCATAGACTTCGACCTCGGCTTGGAGGAGTTCGTTCTGCTTCCTAAGTGAGTTTACGTGGGTAGACACTCAGAGGTCTCCTTAGGCGTTAGAGGGCCATGCGAAGGCGTCGATCTCCGCCGTCGTCGTGATGGTGCCGGCGATGATCTCCTGATCGACCTCGCCTTCGGCGGCAAAGCATGCCTGCACATGCGCACCGACCGCATTGGCAATCAACGTCATCTGGGCGGCCGTCAACGCCACAAAGCTGCCGCCACTCGTCTTGAACTTCACGGACACATCCGGGTTCGCCTGCACATAGTTGTAAGCTCCGGTGATCAGGGACTGACTGCCACGATCGGTCATGACGGACATGCCGTTAATGACGATACCGCCCGTTTCGACGGCGTAGCGCTTCGTCGCGGCATAGGCGTAGAGATCGACCGGGATCGGCTCCGGAGACCAGCCGGCAACGATGGCAAGCAGGGTTTCCGGTGTCTCGGGCCAATCGTCGGCCGCGCCGATCAAAGCGGCTTCCTTGTTGCTCAGTTGATCAAGGATGGCCTCCTTGTCATCGGCCGGCAAACCCGACGTGATCTTGGCAGCGAGCCCCAACCAGTAATCTGCCACGTTATAAATCTGCTGCCGCCCGAGCCAGAAGGCGGCGCTGGCCATCCAGCGATTGGCCTTGTTCTCCGAGCGAGCCGCAAGCAGCGCCTCGACCATCGGTTCATACATCGTGTCTATGCGATACATGGAATACTCCTGTTAATGTCTCAACTTCCACGGATGAGACGTTTGGTTGAACTAACGGCGAGGTGAAAAATGGCTTTCCCAAATGCCATCTCTCAACGAAAAAGGATCGTCCCCTGAATTGACCTGTTTGCAGCGACCACATCCTGTCCGGCGCGCTGGTTAAGCTGTATGTCAAAGCGGAAGGTGGTCTGCGTCGCGCTTGCCTGGGGCGTAAACTTGTAGCTGTGGGAGAAGTGGGTAGCGTCCTGAAAAGTCAGCGGAAACGAGGCCGTGTAAGCATTGTTGGCGCTGTCCCACACGAAAACGGTAACCTTTGTGAACGTTCCAGGCGTCGCCGGGCTAACGTTAAAAATGCTGAAAGAAGTGCTGACGATTACAGATGGAGAGCCGGCATCATGAGTAACGGTGAGACCGGTCACCGCCACATAGCCACCACCATTGTCGAGAGCGGCGTTGCCCGAAGGGTTCGCGGTTTGAACGCTGGTAACCGCGCCTGCTGAGATGTTACTGCGCCCGACCTGCAATGAGCCTATGACGGCAGAGCTGATATTGACCGCGCCGAGGTTGGCCGTGATCGCATCCAGACTATTGACGGAGATCTTGTTCGCCGTGATGGCCCCATCGACAATCAGTTCGGCGCTGACCGCACGGCGCATGACAGGCTTCGACCAGTAGCAGGAACTGCCGGTCCCGGCCGTCTTGTTGACCTGCAACAGCATTGCAAGCTTGGTATAGCCGCTCGGGATTGCGTATCTGCCCTGCAGCCGAATCCATCCGTTCTTCGTTGTCGTGCTGACGACAACCGGGAAGGCGTTGGCACCGGACGGCGTCGTAATCATGGCTACGATGCTGGCCGTGTTCGGATCGGTATTATAGACCCAAACATCGAAGGCATAGGTCTCGCCGGGGGTGACGGTAATGGCGTTCGATCGTGCACAGTCGCGGCCGAGAGATTGCAGCACATAGCCAGCAGCAGAGCCTGCGTTGCTATCAACATAGAACGCTTGCTGATTCTGAATGGCCCAACCGTCGAGCGTGCCAGTCTGCCAGCCATTATCGACCATGTTGCTGAAATCGGTGAGCACGAGTTGCTTGGCCGTGATTGCGTTGGCCGCGATCTGATCCGCGCCGATCGTGTTGGCAGCCAGTTTGTCACCGGTGATCGTGCTGGCAGCGATGGTGGCGGCGGTGATGGCTCCGGCGGCAATTGTACCGGCCGTCACGGCGTTAGCTGCTATCTTGCCGGCCGTGATCGCGTTGGCTGCGATCTTATCGGCCGTCACCGCGCTGGCGACGATACCGCCATTGGTGATCAAGACGATATCACCGCTGCTCCAGGCCGTTGGTTCCGTTGCGCCTGCCGGGATACGGCAAAGCATCGGTTTATTGACGAACATATAGCTGTCCGTTTGGCCGGCATTGGTGTCGCGCTTGCGCATATGGATAGCAGCACAAACGGCACCAGCCGGAGCAGCGCCCAGCGTGCGCAGACGCGGCCAATTGTCTGGATTGGCCGAATCCGATGAATTCGCCGAGTTGGACGAGACAGTGGTATAGCTGATCACTGTGCCATCGGCGGCCCGCCATTCGATCCTGAGATCCGCTATGCAGCGGTGGGCAGAAACATAAGCGGTGGCCTCCAGCCACTCACCTGCCGTGCAGGACACGCCCCACTTGAGCGCATCGACCGCGAGCGTGTCAGCATCCGGGCGAAGCCAGCGGACATCGGTGTAATAGCCGCCAGAAGTGGGGCCACTTCCTTGATAGACCATCAAAGTGGGGTTGTTCTTCCCCGCGTAGGTCTCCGAGGTGGCTCGAATTCTAACGGACAGGCCGGGGACAGCTCCGCTTGATCCATAGGCCCAGCAATCCATGCCGGCCGCGAAATTTGCATTCTGCAAGAGGTTCTTGCCGGAACCGACAGCGAGCGCATCCGTGGTGACCGAGTTGGATGCGAGCTTGTCCGAGGTGATCGCGTTGGCGGCAATCTGCGTGGCCGAGACAGCGCCGGCCGCGATCGTGCCTGCCGTCACCGCGTTAGCGGCGATCTTGCCGGCAGTGACCGCATTGGCGGAAAGCTCGTTCGCCGTCACCGCGCCGGCCGCAATCGTGCTGGTCGTGATCGCACCGGCTGCGATCTTGGCCGTCGTTATAGATCCTGCATTAATAGCTACGGCAGTCACTGCGTTAGCCGCGATAGCATCGGCCGTCACCGCGCCGGTGGCGATCGTGGTGGCGGTCACCGCATCGGCGGCGATCTTTGCAGCAACGACGGAGCCATCCACCAGAAGATTCGCTGTCGCGCGTCGCAGCCAACTAAAGCCACCGAACGAGATATTGCCATCGGTGAGATCGCGTTGGACGTAAATCTGCACACGAGCGCCGAAAGCGGCGGAAGGCGGCGTGATCGTCGCCGAGAAGGTCTGAACGCCAGCAACCGCATTCGCGGCCCCGGTGGCGGCGCCGATCGTGGCATAGATGTCGGGGCTGAGCAGCGCGCCATTGGCGTCGAGCCAATGGACCCGGACCCAGAAGCCCATTTGAGTGCCGGAGGTTCGCGCGACCTGCACGGAGGCAAAATACTGCTGGCCAGAGACAACGGCGAAGGGTGACCCAACAACGATCGTCAGATAGCCGGCACCTGCGGCATAGGTGTAGTCAATCGACCCCTTGCTGGTGAATGCCTGTGTCGTCGCTGGATTGATGACGCAGCTTGCAAGGGTTGGCCATGCCGCCGACGCCTGCATCTGATTGTCGGGAATGAGGTTTTCCCAATCCTGAAGGACAAGGCTACGAGCCGTGACGGCTTGGGCGGCAATGTTTACAGCCACGACACTGTTTGCCTGAAGCTTTGGCGTCGAGATCGCGTTGTCCGCAATCTTCGTCGTCGTGATGGCGTTGTCTGCGAGCTTGGCGGCATCCACAGCAAGCGCGGCAAGCTTGGTATTGGTGATGGCAGCATCGGCGATCTGCGAGGAGACCAGCGTACCGGTGACCTTAGCGGCGGCCACGGCGGCAATCTGCGCGTCGGTCATCTGGCCGGTGACCTTGGCGGCGGCAATGCTCTGGATCTGGGCATCGGCAAGGATGCCATTAATATCAGTCGCTGCGACAGCCGCCGTCCAGGCATTGTTGTGGTAGCGATAAAGCTTACCATCTGTCGTGAGATATACCTGCCGTCCTTCGACATTGCCGGATGCCGGCAAGGCCGAGACGATTTCGACGGGCTTGATGCTGGACGCGAATTTCGTGGCATCAATGGCGGCGGCGGCAAGCTTTGCAGCCGTTACCGCGCCATCGGCCAGCTTCGAGGAGATCACCGCGCTATTCGCAAGCACCTCCGCCGTCACCGCCGCAACCTGCAACTTCGCCGTCGATACGGCCGCATCGGCAAGCTTCAGGTTTGTGACCGCTTCGTCCATGATCTTCGACGCGATCACGGCTGCATCGGCGATCTTGGCGGCGATGATGGCGTTATCCAGCACGTCACCGGACTGAATGAGAATATTCGGGGTGGTGACCGAGAGCCAAGAAGACCAGGTAGTCGCACGGTTCGACTTCGGGATGTATCGGCCCCGCGCCTCATAGTCCGTATTCGGCAAGGTCCATTGACCCGAGATCAGCCATGAATACGGCGACTCGTAGCGCGTACTGTCGCTGTCGAAGACGACGGCACCGCTTTCCTTCAGTCGGACTTGCACCCACACCCGCTCGACATCGTCCATGTCAGGTGCGCAACTGATCTTGATCGCGGGGCGTCGGTCAATGCCGCCCGTATCCTTGATCGTTGCAGGCTCGACGGTCCAACCCGTCATCGGTTGCGATGGTGGCGTGATCGGACCAATCCAGCCGGTGGCGATCGGCAATTGAAGGCCGCTGTGCCAATCGTAATCAGCGGGATCGACTTCCTTCAGCGTGACGACCGTCAGGAAGTTGGGTTGCGGCTCGACCTTGACGACCAGGAATTTCTTTTCCGCATAGCCATTGCGCTCCGAGGTCCAGGAGACAACATCGTTCGGCTCTAGCGGATAGGCATCCGGCGGCAGCGATATCTGATGCACGCGGAAGCGCCTGTAGTCCTGGATCATCGCCAGGCCGACGCGCTGCACCTGGTTGGCGAACGGCACGGCCGGAAGCTGTATCTGCGCCGGCAGGCGGCGGTCGCCGTCCAGAACCTCCAGATCAGTATTGTAGCGGCCCGGCGCATCCTTCGTCGCCCATTTTTCGCTGGGCTCCGGATAGGTTGCCTCGATGGCGTTATAGGTCTCGGAGAGCGACGGAAAAGGCTGGAAATCCTGTTCCTCTGTCACGACGATATCATCATCGGAGAAGGAATAGACGGCGCCGCCGGGCGTACTGATCAGCATCTTGAAGACGCCGCCCACTTCGGCCATGCGGCCGTTGCAACCCTTCAGAAGTTCGGAAATGACGTCGAGCGGCTGTTGGTCGCACTGGATCTCGTAGCCGGCGCGGAAAGCCGGCTCGTGACTGCCATCGTCGAGCGTTACCGCTGCGTCACAGGCATTTGCGGCCGCCATCCAGTTTGCGGCCGGCAAGGAGAAGGCGGCGATGTTCTGGCCGCCATAGACCCATTCCGAACCGTAATAGACGCCGCGCGCGAGATTGTAGATCATGGTTGCCGGATTGCTGGTAGGCTCCCAGGTGGCGGGATTGTCCCAGCGATGCGCGCCATTGCCGCCGGCCGACGAGTCCTTGCGGATGTCGTAGAGCGGGACAGGATGCGGTTGATAGAGGCCGGAGGGAATTCCGGAGAAAAGGTCGGTGTTGTAGCGGGCGGTGAGGATGACGACCTGGCAGCCGAGGCCGATCATGGTCGACTTCCAAGGGCGATCCGGATCGGTGCCGAATTTCGCCGTCAAGAAGGCATCGGGGCCAGATTGCGCTCCATCAAGGAACTTGATCCAGAGATAGTCCTTGCTGCCCACGCGATATTGCTGCACCGGATAGCCGCGTCCGTCGGGATGCGGCTCCTCCCAGAGCACGCCGACTTCCTGATCGTCGATCCAGACGCTGGTGAGGCCGCGCTCGCCGGCATAGTTGGGCAGGCTGCCGATCTCGATGACATCGGTGAAATAGGCGTTCGGCGTCTTGCCGTCATCGCCCCAGGAGCCGGCATATTTGCGCTGGCCGGCGGTGGCATAGCTGCCCATGACGAAGGACATGGGGTGGTCGTCGCCCATGCTGATCTCGAGCTTGGCGCCCGCTTGTCGCGGCTGCTCCTTCTTGGTCAATGCCTTTTCGATCAACGACAGGCCGACATTCAGGGCAACCGTCAGGATCAGCTTGCCGATACTGACCGAGCCGAAGAACCCCGAAATTGCACTAACCGCCAGGCTGATTGGGTCGGCATGGGCGGCGTCCGCGATCAGCCAGAAGCCGAGGACGTTCAGAATCAGGATGAGAATTTTCATGGACCGGGCGACCTCGAATGGCGCATGGAAAAGGGTGCGCCGCCGGGAGGCCGGCGGCGACATGTCACCAATGGGTGATGAGAAGATTGCAGCGCCTGTGCCGGCTCAGCCGACCTTGAACGCCCTGGTGGCGTCGAGCAGGTCGACGGTGCCGAGGCCGGTTTCGCGCAGCACGAAGACACGCTCGCCATTGACGACGCCGAGCGCATAGCCGAAGGGGCCTTCGTGAGGGATGGCGGCGATATCGCCGATACAGGCCTCGCTCGGATGGATCTCCGGCAGCATGGTGGCGACGAGATCGCCGAGATTGTCGAAGCCCGCCGCCTTCATGGTCTTCAGCGCGCCGGCGGCCGTCGAATATTCGCCGCGAAACTGCGCGGCACAATCGACGCCGGTGATCGCCATGACCAGATTGCCCGCCAGCCCCGGCCCGCAGTCATGGCTGCCCCAGGAAAAGGGCGTGCGTTTCAGCCGGTCGATCTCGGCGACGAAACAGGCGCGCCAATTCTTGACCCTGACAAGATCGCTCATCACTTCTGCCCCCATGGGATCTGCCAATTGGCGACGGTGCTGGAATAGAGGCCGAACTCGTCGCCGCTGCGGCGTTTCTGGCCCTCATAGGAGGATTTAGCGGGATTAGTGCGCTCCAGCATGGCGATGGCGGCGGAGATCGCGGAGATCTCGACATTGCCGTCCTGCCCGACCGCCGGCGTCTTGATCGGCGCGCCGTCGGTAATGCCGAGAAAGGCGATTTCCGGGGCGGCGCTCGGCTGGCGGGTGACAGTATCGAAGGCCATGTCGTGGATTTCCACCGGCGCCAGGCGCAGATCGTAGCCACGGACGAGCTGCTGCGCCACGGCGGCGATCTGGCCGATGGTGATCGTTACCGTCTGGATCGTCAGATCGGCGGTGCGCGCGATCGGGCTCACCTGCAGATTGAGGCCGCCATAATAGGTTCGCACCTCCGGCAATCCAGTGATGCCGGAGACGACGGTAATGTTAATATCGTCGTCGCCGGTCCAAAGGCCGATGGGGTTGGTTACGCCGGTATCGAAGCTCTTGCCCTTGATCCAGACGAAACGACGGGGCACGAGCCCTCGGTCGCGCGCGCCAGTCAGCGCCGCGAAGAAAGCGGAGGTGATGTTTTTCATTGGCTATTTCTTCTGAACGATCTTGAAGGTGGCGCCCGAGGTGATCGGGCCGCTCGCGGTGCCGGGATTGTGGCTGCCCGGCATGATCAGGCATTTGCAGGCCGGCAGCAAAAGGGTCGCGCCGAGACCGGCGGCAAAGCCGGCCGGCAGATGCGGGAAGACGCCGAAGACGGGCGTGATCCCCTGCCCGTCGGCGCCAACCGTTTCCGAGATTTCGAGAAAGGCGTAGCGGCCGCCATAGCCGACCTGCATCTTGTCACCAACGGTCAGCCGATAGCCCGCCGGCAAGCCCTTGAGGCTGAGCGAGGCATTATCGTCACCCAGCGCCGCGATGCTGACGCTCGCGGCCCCGAGCTTCGTCCCGTCAGGATCGGTCTGCGGATATTTTGACAGCGGATCATAAAGAAAAAGCGCCTCCTGGGCGCCGTGTAGTTTGCGGATGCGGGCGGCGATCTGTTTCGCCTCCGCATTGTACATGTCGGAGAGCGTCACCGTGCCAGTCCAGAGCGGCGGCGCCAGCTCCGCCTGCCAGACCCGGCCATCGCCGGAGCCGGAAAGCTCGTCATTGCGCTGAATGTCCCAAACGATGCTGGAGATCTTCAGAAGATCGGCAAAGGCCGGCAAGCTGTAGGGATAGGAAACGGCCATCAGCGCCTCCGGGGATTGCGGTTGATCTGCGCGACGCGATCGGGAAGCTGCTGATTGAAATCACTCAGCCCCTGCCGCGTCGAACTCTGCGCTTCAGATTGCGCGACATTCTTCACATAGGCCTTCAGATTGCCATCCTCATCGACGGAAACGCCGACGGTGACATGTACGCCGGAAGCGGAACCGGAGGCATCGTTCTGGTTATCGGCTCGGAGGCGACGGACGGGAACGGGGGCATCCGGCTGCGCCCGCACCAATTGCGGCCCGCCCTCGCCGACCACACCGCCATCGGCATAGCCACGCCGGCCAAGCCGCATCGCCTCGACGATGCCGACGCCGCCCGCCCGGGCAATATCCTTCTGGCTCCAGACGACCTCGCCGGCATGAACGATGCCGGCCGGCTCATTCTTGCCGCCGGGACCGGTATAGCCGCCGTTTGCAAATGTGGGACGTGGGATCGGGATCGGGGCATTCGCACCCGTCGCCAGATCAAACTTGCCACCGCTGCCACCCCCAAAGCCGAGGATACCAAGAAGGCCACTAAGGAAACCTCCCCCTCCACCGCCGCTAGCCGCACTGTTGACCTTGAACAGGCTGTCCAGAACATCATTGAGAAGCTTATCTGCAATCTTGTTCAGCGCGTTCACAGCAGCCGTGCTGAAAGACTTCCAGAAGGATTCGCCATTCTTCAAGCCGCTTTTGAGATCCGAGATGAAGCCCTTCGTGAGATCCTTGGCAAAATCCATCGCCTCTCGCGCGCTCTTTGTTGCCGCCTCGACGGAAGCCATCTCTGCCGCCAGACCACCGAGTTCCGTCTTCTGCTCAGGTGTGAGCGCGATGTTTTTCTCCTGAGCCTTGTTCAACAACTCGGTTTCATAGCGCATTTTTGCTGCGGCCTGTTCCGTCATGCCAAGCGCTGCTTGCTCCTCTTGGAGCGAGGCAATGCGCTTGTTAGCGTCGGCTACAATACTACCATACGAATCTGAAGTAGGAGCGCTAGTTACCGGCCTGGAGACGACTTGCCCTGCACCGCTTACTGCTCCCATCGCCTTCCTGTCTGATTTTGTGAAGCCATCAGCGATCTCCTTGAACTTGTTGCCCACAGTCGAGGTAGCTTGACCAATGTTTGTCACGATATTTCCTATATGGTCAGCGTTGAGATCCTTTTGGATCTGCTCATTACGATCATCAAGCACTTTGCGTAGACGATCTGCTGCACCACCGTCGCTTATCGGCCCCATTCCTTTGAATGGATCGAGTTCCTTCAGTGTGCCACTAAAGCCAAAGTATTGGGCTGCTTTGTCTGCACCAACGAAACTCATAATCTGCTGTAAGCCTCTAATAAGCGCATTTATGCCGTCAATACCCGATTGAATGATACTGTTCGTCGCCCCAATTGCCGCATTTGCGGCACCTGTAGCCGCAGCAACAATAATGTCCGGGAAATTGCTCCAGAGGATTTCGATGTCATGATAGGCGGCAACAAAGCTGCCTATGATAAAGTTCACACCAGTCTTGGCTGCTCCGACAATATCGACACCGAGATATTTCGTAAGCTCATCTCTGAAGATAACCGCCGCCGCAACAATTGCGACAAATCCGGCGACCAGAAGCACCGGCAAGCCAACTGTTGCATAGATTGCCATTGCTAGGCTCCAGAGTGCTGAAGTTATCGTTAGAATCGCACTCGGAACGGCCGCCAAGCCAGCAAGAATTGCTGGTGCGTAGACCAGGGCTAGTCCAGCCGCGGCAAGCAAGGCGTAGGGAGCAATCGCCTGCAAAATGCGGGCAAGTCCCTTGAGGGCTGTTTCTGCGAGTTTAGGCCAATCGACCATTTGAACGCCTATGGCGATTAACCCGGTCACAGCTGCCGCCAATAGGCTGGTTGGGGAAATGACTGACAAAAAGGCCGCCCCAAGCTTCTTCAGCCCACCGGCAGCCCCTTCAGATCCCAGAGATTTTGCAATCCCTGGCCCTTTGTCAGCTAAAATTTTCAAAACGCTATCGCCATTCCCGGCTGCCTTTGCAACGTCTATAAGGCTCGAGGCGAGTTCGGTAGCTTCTTTGGATGCATCTGAAGCGCTTTTCTTACTTTTTTCCAAGCTATCGGCGTAGTTCTCAACTTGTTTGGAAGCTGGTGAACCGTTCGCATTTTGGCTTATGGCGCTTAGATAAACTTGAACTTGCGTAGAGGCTTTGAGGGCCGCCTTTCCTTGTTTTTCGTAGGCCGCGGCTGCGGCAGAAGCAGCACCAGCCGCGCGTCGCGATGCGCCCTCTAGTCCCGCCACGGTTCCCTGCGCTCGTTTCGAGGCTCCGGACAGATTGTCAACTTCGACAATCGCTTGGGAAACGCTAGAAATAGCAACCACAAGACTTAACGTAGCAACGTCCGTCATAGGCTTTCCTTTTGTTTGAATTGTACGCTATCGTCTTATGGTTGATTCAACCGGGGGTATTTTATGCGCGTGTTTTTATTTATAGCGGCATTCATGGTCGCGAGTAGTGTCTATGCGGAGGACGCTGACCGAACAGCAGCAAGCAAAGCAGCTGAGGAGGTTGGTACGCAGGGCATAATTTACTTGGGTGTTGCGTATATTTGCCAAGACGCCATCGGCGCCTCTTTTTATGATCTTGCGCGGGAAAGAACAGTACAAGCATTTTCCTCTCTAGGCCCGATGGATAGTCCTCAAGCTATTCGCAATTCACGAGATAGAGCGGCGAATATTGTCGACGAACAAATGAAGACTTTTCGTCGTGAGCAGAAGAAGCTTCCCGCAAGAGCGGCAGAGCGTTGCCTCCAAGAGTTGCAAGCGGCCCAAAGACAGTTAGATCTGTCAATATCAAAATTCCGAATAGCCGCTCGTCGTTAAGTGACAGTTTGCGACCGGTTCGGTAATCAATATCGCAACATCTGCCACTGGTATCCCTTTCAAAACCATGCGAAATACAACCCTGCGCTTTGAATGGGGGATTTCGTGGAAAGATTGTGGAGATTGGCCGGCGCGGCTTTTTTGATATCGTTGTTGAGTAGCTGTGATCTTTTCGACGCCAAAATCGTCACAGTGTGCGAAAGCGCCCTCAAGGATAGGCTTCGGTCACCGTCCGAATACAAGCGGATCGAAATCACGCGGTCGGAGGAAGCCATTGGCCGCGCAGAATACAAAGACCTCTTCGGCAGCACAGGTTCTCCTACGCTTCAGGCGGTAACGATGGCCGATTTTGACAGCGGCGCGGTAAAGCCGGTGCGTTATACTCTTCGGATAAGTTACGACGCGCCAAACGCCTACGGTACACCAATTCGTGGCGTCTCCAGATGCGAATACGCAAGCGCATTTGGGGGCGATTCGACGGCTAGTGAGTTCACCGTCCGCATCGATGGCGACACCGACATGGAATGGCGGAAAAAGCAGCATTAACATGCAATTACGGTGACAGTACACTCTATAAGATTAGATCTGACTAAGGCACCCAATGGCCCGTCTCGCTCGTATCGTCGTTCCTGATACCCCAATCACGTCACCCAACGCGGCAACGGGCGGGCACAAACCTTCTTTTGCGATGATGACTATGCGCTCTATCGCGATCTCCTGGCTCATCATTGTCGCACCGCCGGCGTAGAGGTCTCGGGCTGGGTGTTGATGCCCAACCATGTTCACCTCATCCTCGTTCCGGCGGATGCCGATGGTATTCGCCGCGCGCTATCTCGCGTTCATCGCACCTATACCGGCCATATCCATGCAAGGCTGCGCCGGACCGGCCATTTCTGGCAGGGCCGTTTCGGTTGTGTCGCCATGGATGAAGAGCATCTGGCGGCAGCGCTCCGCTAGGTCGCTCTTAATCCGGTGCGCGCTCGCCTTGTCGAACGGGCTGCCGATTGGCGATGGTCGAGTGTCGCGGCCCAACTTGGACTAATTGAGGATGACGGCGTCACGACCACAACACAGGTTCGCACTCGCTTTCCCGATTTCGCCGCCCTCCTCACTGCCGGAGAAGAAGAGATGGCGTTTGCTGCGCTTCGCCGAGCAGAAAGCATCGGCCGCCCCATCGGCAACACCGACTTTTTAGACCGGCTCGAAGACCTCACCGACGCCACCCTCAAGCCGGCTCCTCGCGGCCGCAAAGCCAAGGTCGTCGTTGGAATTAGTGCACTGTCACCGTAATTCTTCATTGCTCATCGTTTTTAGTGCGCGACCAGTCACGCCGGATACTTTTTCTGCCTGGCCCACCATAACAACAAAATCCCTTACATCGTTACTTGCCGTTTTGATGTCGCCGCTATCAACCTTAATCCCTAGAGTTGCAATATCTGTCACTGGACCACCTTTTGATTTCATGCGAGAGAATACTGCAAGACTAGCTGCAGGAGTTTTGATGAAGCTGATTTCTGGTCTGATCACAGCGCTTGTCGCAGTGCTGCTACTGAATAATTATGGCTTCTTCGATCCGCCGATCGTAAAAGCTTGCGAGGAACGCATGATGGGCTACTTCATTGCGCCATCGAGCTACAAGCGTCTCGGATACATCTTGTCGGAAAGGCCATTTTCGAAGTCTGAAATCGAGAAGAGATATTTGATGGATGACGCAACATTGGAAACCTTAGGCGCCGAAGCGGCTGCCCGAATGAAGGTTTACCAGAATTTGATACGAACAGAGGGTCTAGGCTTTTTTAAAGAAGGTGGCCTGAATCCTACAGTTCACTCAGGTATAATAGAGTTCAGAATAAAGAATAAAGACAATGAGTTTGTAAATGTGCTTACTGATTGTAAATACTACTCAGACGACGGAAGTATCTCCGGAATGAGAATATACGACGTACATCCAATGGATGTCGGCAATTCGAACCTGCTTCAGGTGATTCAAGATCGGACTGAACTATCAACTGAAGAGCAGCAAAGATATGCCGAACCAATAGCCCCATATCGAGGTTGGCTCCACGACATATGGAGGCGGCTCGTTAATTGAAGTGTCTCCGGAAGAACTTTAACACCTACCCCGCCTCCCGCACGCCCTGATCGCCGCGGGCTCCTCCACCGCCCGGCAACAGCGCCCATCCATCGCCTTTCAGTACGATGATGTCCTCGCGGAATTACGGTGACACTACACTCAAATAAGAACGCATGTCCTATCTGGCCCACCGATACGCTTGCCATTTTATCGCCAAGAACATTTAGAGAACAATCTTATTGACATGCATGATATAGGATGCAACGTTCACCGAAGTTGCAATTGTTAAAAATACTACCTAGCGGAACTATAATGCACCTTCACCGAACGAAGCCTATAGCGAGCATCATGTGCCTAGTGGCTAGCGCATTGCTCTTAAACAGCTGCGACTTGTTTCATTCGAAACTTGTCACGGCCTGCGAGACAGTTCTCAAACAGCGCCTGCTCTCGTCGGCGGAATATAAACGCATCAAAGTTTCCGAACTCGACGAATTACAGCTGGATAGAAAATTGCTCGAAAGCTATCTCGTCACGAGACAACAGCGATCCAAAGCGTCGGGCTAGCCATAGACGATGCGTGGATTCAAACCGAACTGAAGGCGTTTGATAATGGCATCTCAAGACCTTCTTTTTTCAGTGCATCGATAGTTTATGAGACGCTCAATGATCTTCAAGAGCCGGTGAGGCACCTTGCGAAGTGTGTATATGTCGGCAACAAAAGCGACTCGTCTCTCAAGTGGGAAGTTGACACCACCCTGGATGGGCTGACCGGCATAGAGTGGCGCTTCAGCAATTAGAAGTCATATTAGATCTGCTGCCTGACCAAACCAAGGCCATCACTGAGAAATAGCGCACGTCACTGTAATTCAAATTCGCGCAGTACTTGTATTTCTTCCCACATCCCGTTAGCATCGATTTAGGTTGAAATTGTGGTGGACAATGCGCGGAATTGTTGCAATTATATGCCTATGCCTTCTAGGCGGCAGCGCTTTTGCCGGCAGCACCAAAACTAGCGATGCTAGCGCGGACGTGCTGATCAAAGCCCTCCATGACAATTTAAGCGCCACCTATCTATGCCGAAACGTTGCGGGCGTAGACATATACTTGAAAGCGCGTAGCACAGTCGAAGCTACGATGCTGAAATTTTCAAAGAACGCAGACCTCACTCAAAAAGCTCTGGCAAAATGGGAAGGCGAATTCCAAAAGAACGCAGGTTATCGAAACCCTAACATTTCAGTTGATGAATGTAAGGTTTTGCTAAAGGGACGACTTGAGAAACTCAAAGCAGCTTTAGATTCCTTTCTGCAGTAACAACGCTCGTTGTTTCGCTTTCATCGTCAGAACTCGTACTACCCCGCCTCCCGCGCCCTGATCGCCTCAGTCTCCTCCTCCACCGCCTGGCAATAGCGCCCGTCCATCGCCTTCAGCACGGCGATGTCCTCGCGGCGCAGGAGGTTGCCGGTCAGTTGCAGCCAGGCCAGCATTTCCTGGTGAGAGAGCGGCGCCGGGCCGGAAAGGCCGGGGGCCTGCGCCGAGCGCAGATCCCAGAACCAGTCCCAGAGCGCATGGCCGGCCTCCGGCACCTCGGCCTCCGGGCTTAAAAGCTCGAAGGCCTCGTTGCGTTCGCGCCGGGTCTCGCCGTTGGCGTCGCGCACGCAATCATAGCGCGCAACGACCCTTACGGCTTCTGAAAGCCCTTCGGCAAGCTCTTCATAAAATTTGCGCGGTCCTCCGAGGCGCCGGCCACCTGATCGTAGATCCAGCCGGCTTCCTCGACGACTTCGCGGGCCTTCTCGAAGGAGAGCACCGGCTGCTCGCCCTTCCACTGCTGCTCGCCCCAGCTCCAGGAGGCGATGGCGGCGGCGGCCTTGTCGAGATATTCGGCCTCGACCTTGCTGGTGGTCAGCTTCTTCTTGCGGCTGGCGAGGAAGCGGTCGCTATGCTGGCGAACGATCTTCTTCACCTCGTTGCTCTCGGCCGAGCGGATCATGAAGGAGATGCCGAGCGGCTCCTCGGTGGCCGGATGCAGGAGCTGCAGCTCGAAGAGATCTTCGGAATTGACGAGATTGGAGATATCCAAGGAAACACCTTATCGGTTGGGACATACGGGAGTAGCCGCGCGCCGCAGGAGAGCGACGCGCGCAAGATTCCGTAAGATGGCGCTTACGGCGTGGTGACGGGATCGACGCGGATCGGCAGTTGGTTGAGGCCGATCTTGAACTTTTCCAGATCGAAATCGTCGGAGCCGCCGCCGGGATAGAGCGGGCCGGAAACGACGCCGCGCGAATAGAACACCGTGTTGGTCTTGCCCTGCGGCGCGTCGTTGCGCTCGACCTTGATCGCCATGTTGTTGACGTTAAGGGGATCACCGAAGGTGCGCAGGATATCCTGGCCGGGATCGTCGGCGATGGAGGCGACTTCGAGTTCCGGATCGCCGGCGTTGGAGACGCCCTTCTGCTTCTGCTGCACCGGCTCATCCAGCGTATTGTAATTGTTGATGGTGGAGTCCGAGCCGAAATCGCCGACCTTGCCGACCTTGCCGACCTGCACCCAGGTCAGCGCGGCATAGGCGGTGGCCGTCAGGTCGGTATTCTGGGCGGTCTCGCATACGTAGACCTTGGAGCCCTTCTTCGTGCTTTTATTCGCCATGGATCATCTCTCCGGTTCAAAGGCGGTGTAGGGAACGGTGACCGGTATTTGCACCCGGTCATCCTCTTGGATCGGGCCTGCGGCCCACGGCTCGCCGCTGATCGTGATCTTCACGCCAGAGGCAAACAGCGTCTTGTTGTTGAAATGGTCGATCACCAGGCCGGCGGCATCGAGTGGCTTGATCAGCCCGCCGCCGGCCTTCCAATAGACAGAAACCTGCAAAAGCCCGCGCTTCTGCTGCGGATCGTCACCCAGCGTCACCTGCCGCGGCTGGCTGGGGATGAAGTTGACAGCCAGATAGTTATCCGGCTTACTTTGCCCTGCGGGCGGAAAGGCAATGCCGGGCTGCGCCACCGGCAGCGGCGGGGTAAAGCTCAGCGCCGCCAGATGGTCCAGCAGCGCCGCCAGAATAATTGCGTCCGTCGCCGTCGCCATGCGTCACCCATATCTATGATGTTGAAAGTCCAAGGTTATCAGGTCGTCTCGCGGACGGCCTGCCCGACGATGTCGCGCCATTCCTGCGCGGCGCGGCGCACCATGCCGTGCCCCGCCTCGCCATCGCGGCCATATTCGACCTCGGCTGCATAGGGCGCGGTAAAGCCCATATAGATCATGCCGCCGAGCGGCACGCTAAGGCTCGCCGGATTGACCGCCTCGGCATCGGAATCACCCGATGCATCGCCGGAGGATGCTCCGGCGTTGACAACCGGCATTGCAGAACCGGAAACCTGAAACGAATTCACCAGCGCGCCGCTGGCATCCGGGGTTCGTTCGATGACAGTTTCGGCCAGCAGCCGGGTAGACGTCTGGACCACATCCTCCATTCGCCGCTTGGTCTTTTCGGCCCAGGCAGCGATAGAGGCGGAGAAATCGGAAGAGGCCATGTCGGATACCCCTATGCAGCGCAGCGTTACGGACGATCTTCGTCCACCACGCAAATACGCTGCTCGAAATTCAGAAGGGTCTGCTCGCCGTAGCGGGCGCGGATTGCCTCTTTCGGCTTTGACGCCAGACCACGGTTTTTCTCAAGTCAGGTGAATACACCAGCTAGGGCGAGAGATTGCTCCATTGGAGTCTGAGCTAAGAGGTAAGTGATCTAAGCAAATCAGACGCAACAGCTAGATCGACTTTGAACATCAGGTAAGACTACCGACATCGTAGACGCCACTAACGACAAACGTCGAGGTGTTTGTGAAACTCGTATCCGTCAATGGCTGGTCACCCGTTGCAGAAACTGCATACAGATTTATCAAAGCCGTGCCTGGAGCAATGATCGCATGGTTTGTTACATAATTTGCCATCGTTATTCCGAACGTATCAGCGACGGCGTATTGAGTAGCATTTGGAGTGGACAGACCACTAATCGTGGCGGCACCAGTTGTGGTACCTTTGCTCGATAGCGTTAACTGAGCAGAGAAGAACACCACATTGCCAACGCGCGTAAACTTGCCAGTCCTAGACGTATAGGTAATACCCGTCGTATTGCCACCGAATTGCAGAGTTGGCGTCCACGTACCTGCCATATTGGAAGTAGCTGCGCCTACAGCTGTAACACCGATGCCAGCCCGAGCAGCTGCCTGAGTCGTACCACCTGTGCCGCCAGATGAAATAGCCAAGGGGGTACCTAATATTTCACCAGTTGGACCCATTGTCCTAAAGAGCTGGAACGTAATCGGGCTGCCAGCTGTGCCAGTCGCACTAAGGTATTCAAGCAGCTGACCCGTGCCAGGGTTGAATTGATATAAGGCTGCATATCCGTTATTGGCATAAATCCAGTTAGCGCCATTATAGTAACAGTTGAAACTGAGACCTTGAACATTATTAGATGTAAATCCAACCCCGACACCAGCGGGAACCTGTAAAAGTGCACGAGACGCAGTATTAACAGCACCTCCGAAAGAATGCTTACTACCCGTACTAGAGTAATGAGTTACGTTACCTTTGTCGTCAGTATAGTCGATGTGTTCGCTACCATTCGAGAAGAATGGTGCAACAGTCGCACCGCGATCGATCAGAGTGACTCTACCCTGAATTGTACCTGATGCGTTGTTATTTGCATAGTAACCCTGACCATGAGTCGAACCCCATGTCGTTAGATTCACGTCGAGAAAGACATTCTCCGCATTACTTGCAACCGCGACGTTGAAAGCAGGTAGTCCATTAGTCAAGAGAGACGATGCAGCGATGTGGAAACGACCGGAACACCAGCCACTGCCGCCGAGGAATACACCCTGCTGACCTGATGCAAAGCAAAAGGCTGCCCCCATAGTGAGTGCCCAAGATTGATTATAACAGACGATATCGATACCGGCATTGTTCGAGCCGTAATATGCACCGACAGTCAAGAGACCGCCGTTGTAGATACCCATGCCAGAACCACCGGGCAACCGGGAATCCTGCTTAGTACCGCGCGCAATAATTGTGCCTACTGAGGCAGATGCCTGAGAAGCAAAATCACAGATGAAACCAGCCCAGCATTCATCTGCAATGACAGCTACACCATTGACACAAGACGAGGTCAAGATATCGACAGCAGAACCCTGCTTGAACGTGCCATTGACAGTAACGTGTTCACCACAGCCGCAGTTCTTGCCGTAAACCGTGCCAAAGGAACAAGCAATGGGATAGGCGTTACGCTGATTGAAGACGTCATAGGGTTTTTCAGGAGAACCGTCACCTGTGAAATCGAATGAAGCAAAAGCCAGGCCGACGTCGAAGCTATTATAGAATCGACCACCACCATGGCTGAAATTAGATTGGATAAGAAACGCTACACCCATGGCGAGAGCTAGATCAGTTACACGTGAGCATCCCGGAACATTTTCGGCATCATGATCCCACGAGATTGTATCTGCTGTCCAAAAGTTTTCAGCAGATGGAAGAACAATGACCATAGGCTTACACCAGAGGCCGTGACGATCCATCTTGACAAGAGACGAACCGTACCAAGTAATGTTGGGCTTAGATACGGTAATTGTATCGTTGATCAACCAAGTGTATTCAGCGCCAAGCCAATCGACAACAGTATA
This sequence comes from Rhizobium sp. RCC_161_2, assembly GCF_041355235.1. NCBI lineage: Bacteria > Pseudomonadati > Pseudomonadota > Alphaproteobacteria > Hyphomicrobiales > Rhizobiaceae > Rhizobium > Rhizobium sp. RCC_161_2. Next base: position 44,670 of record NZ_JBFUPL010000023.1, read on the forward strand.
ATCTGAGTCGACCATCTGCTGGATGGCATAGGTATCATCGTGTACACCATCACCCTTTGCGCCGAACTGAAGTGGATTGACTTTGTGAACGTCTACGAGGTCGCCGTTTTCGAGCGAAGAAATTCGTGTAGACAATGCAGTATCAGCCGCAGCGCGAAGAGAAGCTTCATCTGCAATTCTCTGGATAACCGACTCACTATTGATGATAACATCATCCGCACTCAAATGACTTACATTGATGATGTCGTGATGATTCATATCTATATTTGAGTTCATCTGGTTTGGGCTAGACCCATCCCGAGAAATAGTATTGTCAAATGCCGCCTCAATCAAGCCGTTATTCTGGTTGATTGTAGTTGCGACTACGTCTGAAAGACTTAATTTGCTCATTGTTTCCTCGCGTTGTTTTAGGTTAATACTTTGTTTCGGCGCTAATAGAATTTACGAAAGCCTCAATTTGAACTCCCGGAGATATTCCAGAAGCACTAAGAGCTGTATGGCAATAGCCTGAGTTTTTCTTCTCGTAGTAATCTCAACAAAATCAGCAGTTTGAGCCTCCTGATCCTCGGCAACTTCAGAGGATGGCGAAAGCCAGTTGAGCAAGAAGATTGAGCGAACCAGCAGCCACAGAGTCAGAACCGCCCTGAAGCGAGCCAGCGCCGTCATCGCCTCACCCGCAGCTGCCAAAGTACCGTGGTTCCACCCGGAGCCAACGGCTGGATATCGACGATCGCATACTCGACACCACCGATCAGCAATCTGTCGGAAAGTACCGGCACGATCGAGAGCCCAGCGGTCGAGAGATAGACCATCCGGTCGCCGCGCTGGATCAGCGTGTCACCGACATGCGCTTGGGCGTAATCGAGATCGACCAGCATGCAGGCGAAGTCCTCGCTCGTCTGCACGGGGTCGTAGTCCGGGCCGGAAGATGCAATGCGCCGGAGTTGGCCCTGCTGGCCGAACCTGGCAATCAGCCTCTCCGCCGTCGCGCGGGTTTTCTCGTAGTCAAAACCAGCCATCACACCACCAGAATGCCCGGCAGAACCGGACGCAGGAAGGGATAAAGCAGGCCGTCGAGCATGGTCAGTATCGGTCTTGCGGCGGCGATGTTGTCGTCGAGAGAGCCGGCAGCGGCATACTCCGTCTCCAGCGGCCCGACCTTCTCGCGCTTGACGGTCTGTGCCGCCCTGACAACGGGGGTCAGGCTGCCGGGATCGGTGAGTTCGACCACGGCAACCTCATAGGCGGCATAGGTCACCGGCAGCGGCACGGCATCGTCGGGGATCGCCTCGTCATTTGCCGTCACAGCCGCCCTGCGCGGCCAGGACAGTGGCTGTTCATAGCTCCCGGTACGAAGACCGGGGAAGCGCGGCTCGTAGAGGCCATCCACGACCTGCGACCCGCGCACCAGCGCAGCCATGCGATCGTTTTCACCAGCCGCAGCCCAGGCCACATTGCCTCGATCGGCAAAATAGAGATCGGCAGCGTCGAGCGTGCCGTAGAAAGCTGCGGGCATGAGAGCTCCAGTCTATCAATGAAGAAAGCGGACGCTCCTCCCTCCGCCGAAACGGAAGGAGGACGCTAAGCTCACGCCGCCGCCGAGATCTCATCGCCATAGGCCATGGCGGCCGGCAGGCGCACTTCCGTGCCGCCAGTGCGGGCGATGATGCCGGTCTCGAAGCTCATGATCGACTTCTGGCGCGGCTGCAGCACGCGACGCGGCATCGGCAGATGGAAGCGCAGCACCTCCGGATCGCGGCGATAGACCACCATGCGGCCACCGCCGTCCTGCGACGCGGTCGCAAGCTCGCGCAGCGGCTGGATATCCAGCGGCAGGCCAGTTTCGGCGGTATAGACGTTGCCCCGGCGCAGGAATTCCAGAACGCTGATGTAGCCATCGGTATCGGCAAGTCGCTTTGTGGCGATCAACCGAAATGCTTCCGGCGGCAGGCGCAAGCTGTCCACCCACTCCACTTCGCCGGTGCTCAAGCGCACGCCGCCGATCAGGTCGTTGACATCGCGCAGGATCTGATCCGCCGTCTTGGCCGACCAGAAGGTCGAGGAACTCGCGCCATCTGCGGCGACATCGACCCGCGACACGTTCGGATCGTTGACGAAACCGGTCCAACCCTTTTCCGCCGAACCGACCATGGCGACGGAGTTCAGCAGCCGTTCGATCTTGTCGGCGGCAAAGATCGCGTTGGAGGCGTTAAGGTCGAGATTGTAGAGCGCGGCCTGATTGACCTCCTCCAGGTTCCATTCCCAGCCGGAGCCGATCATCGCGAAGTCATGGCTGGCGCTGTCACGCGTCGACTGGTTGAAGGGCATGTCCGTGCCGGCGCCGGAAAGGAATTTCGCCTCGCCCGCGCTGTCGACGGTAAAGAACGTCGTGCCGGCCGCCCATTCATTGCCCTCGGTGACAACGGGCACATGAAGTCCGTAATTAAAGGTCGGATAGCGGCGCTGATAGATCCGCGTCTCGATGTTGCGGCCTTGCGCGATGACGAAGGAATAGGCCGCCTGCGCGTCGGCGAAATGCTGTCGAACGAACTGGTTCATGGATTAGGCGCTCCTGTGCTTCAGCGAGATTTCGACGATGTCGCCGTTCCCACCGCTCGTGTCGAAGAAACAATCGGGAATGGGGCCGACGATGCCGGTGCCGGCCGCGTTGACGTAGGCGTTGGTGGTCGGGCTGTAGTAGACGGCATCGCCGTCAGCGACCGTACCGCCCGCCCGCACATACATCTGGCCGGATGTCAGGAAGGCGCCGGTGACGAACTGCGCATAGCCGTCCACCTGCGTCGCGCCGGGCAAAACGGTTGGCGTCAGCACGGCAATGCCGAGGAACTTGCCGCCGGCGGCAAAGGGCGCCACGCCGTGATCGGCGAGACCGCGCTGCACCGGCTGGCCAAACTTGATGCCGGCGGCATTTTCCACCGTGCGGCTGATCTTGTTGGATTTTTCCTCGGAAGCGATCTGCCCGTGCAGGCCCTTCTGAGGAGCGTTTCCATAGGTGGTCTGATAAGTCGCCATTGAAGCGTCTCCTTTTTCGTTGATCTGGTTAAACGGGATTGGCCGGCTGATGCGCGGACTGCAGGTCGCGCACCATGGCTGCATAGGCGCTAAAGGCCGCGGACATCGACGTCTGCGGCGTCGTGATGCCGTCCCTGACCGCGGCAACGAAGAGATCCGGCGTTTCACGGATCGCGTCGGCGAGCATGTCGAAGCGCGCATCGATATAGGCCTCAGATCTGCCTTCGACCGCACCTTCGCCGATCTTGGCGACGACGACCGCCTTGCGGATCGCCGCATCCGAAAGGCCTGTGGTCTTAACATCACCGACGATTGCCCTTGCGAGCCCGATGAGATCGGCGCGAGCCTCGGCTCGCCGTTCGATCTCGACATCGCCCACAAGGCTCGCCTTGACGGCGTCAAGCTCGGCATCACGGACAGCAATTGCCTTCTGATAGGCGGCATCGGTCGCCGTGATCTGGGCCTTGGCATCGGCAAGCTGTCGCTGGAGTTCCGCGACAAGCTCCGAGACCTGATCACCGATTTCGATCCCAATACCATCGACGATATTTGTCCCCGTGGGCATCATCCCTTCCTTGTTTTCGTGCTGATCGGAAATGGGGCGTGGGGCTGCGAGAGGAGCGCAGCCCCACGGTGCGGCGACATCGCCGATGCGGACTTTCGATCCCGCTCGGCCACGGCGCACAATGGCGATATGATTGATACGAATATTCTTCTGGACGGCGTCATAGGCCTCACCGGCGGACGTCACGCCCGCGGTGAAATCGAGATCGCAGACATAGCCGGCAGAAAGCTCCTGCTTGCCGCTCTCGATGTCCTGGATCGCCGCCTCGTCGCTGACCATCAGCGGCACGCGAATAAAGATGCCCTCGCCGGCGATCTCATCGCCGGTCTGCCCTACGGAGTACTTCTTCCAGTTCTCCGAGGTGACCATTTCCGGCGGGTGTTCATTTGTCACCGGCCGGTGAGCAGCACTCTTCAGCGTGTCCTCGGAAAACACTTCCGTGCCGGGCCGATAGACGCGCACGATACGCATCTCCGGCCAGCCGATCTCCGCGCCAAGATAGTTTTGAATACCCGTACGGGCGACCCGGGCGTCAGCGACAAGATAGCCGTCCCCGGTCCGTCGCGTTCCCGCGACGGTGACAATGTCTGTGAAGTTCATGATTGAATATTCCTTGGTCGGAGCCGACTTTGGTTGATGGATATGTCTTCAGCCTATGAAGAGGCTGCATCAGGCGCGGATGCCTCAGACGCAGCATTCCCTCGTAGAGTTTCCACCGAGGCTGGCTCTGGCTGATCGGCTTGAACTGATCCTCCGAACGCAGCGATCGCCGCCTCCAGCCCCGGCAGCGATCCGTCCTCGACCAACGTATTCACCAACGCCTCGGACAGCGCCTGGCGCGGAATAATCTCCTGCCCGGTGGATGAGCCGAACAATGCGCGTGCCGCATCGGCCTTGGTCTTGAATATCTCGGCCTTGTCCTTCTCGCTCATCTGCTCCAGCGGTGCCCAGGAGGCGTAGATATCCGGATCGCGGGCGCCAGTGGCGGAGCGGATAAGGCATTCATCAAGGCGCGACATGGCGGGCGTGAAGTCGAGCTCCTGGATCGCCTGAATCCGATCGTGATAGTTCTTCATGTCGGCGTCGCCAGTGGCGTTGAGACCAGCCGGGGATTGGCCGAGCAGACGCGTGACCGGAATATCGGCGGCACCGGAGACGATCTGCAGGAAGGCCATGAGGATATCCGTGAGACCGGAGAGCGGGGCGTTCTTGCTGTCGTATTCCTCCTCGGCATCGAGGATCAGCGTACCGTTGACGCCCTTGATGGTGTTGGCGAGCGAATAGCGGCGCAGCACGGCATCCTCATAGGCCTGGTTGCCGATATTGGCCGAGAACTGCGGCACCTTGATAATGTCAATCTTTGCCTCGAAGACGAGGCTGGCGATATTGGCAGCCGTACTGTCGGCATTCTTGATGGCATCCAGGCTGGCCGTGAGCACGCTCTCGCCCCAGCCATGACTGCCCTGCCCCAGCGCGCCGCCGAAATCCTCGTCCGGCGCCATGGCGCCATTGAAGATCACCAGTCGAGACGGATGGATGGCGACCTGCGCGCCGCTTGAGCCGGTCAGCGTGTAGAACTTCGGCTTGCCATACCATTTCGAAGTGGGATCGCGTTCGATCTCTCCGGCGGCAAGCTGGCGACGCGTCAACACGGTCAGATGCTTCAGGCCATCTTTGCCGACGCGTTCGATATCGAGCGGCCGAGAGGGATCGGCATCGCCGACACCGATAAACAAAGCCGCGCCACCAAAGAGACGCGCCTTCTTGGATGCCTCCAGCACCTTGCCGCGGAGATTCAGCCGGCGCTCTTCAGCCTCGATCGAGCCGATCTGGCCGCTCTCGGCCTGCCAGTTGCGCCATTTGCGGCAGCTATCCAGCGCCGGGATATCGACGATCTTCCGAGGCAGCCAAGACCCACGATAGGCGGCGATGATCTGCTCATCGGTGAGCAGCGGCTGGGTATAGAAGACCGATGCCGCCTTGTCGCGCTCCGTCCCCATGCGAGACGCAAGGCTCACCAGCCCATCGCGAACCATCGAGAGTACGTGTCCCATGGATTATCCTTTGGCATGTCTGTGAAAGAGAGGTCTGCGATACGGGCCTAGAAATTCTTGAAGCTGAAGGAGGAGCCCAGCGCCAACTCGTTCAGCGCGTCAGCAAAGGCATCCACCTGATCGTCGAACTGCGCATTCGGAAAGGCGCAGATCTCATCGAGAAATGCCTCGTTCCACTCGCCGCGCAGCAATTTGACATTCCCAGCCTCCGCCTGTGCAGACGCCGGCTTGGCGCGTGTCGCCTTGTCACCGGTGATGGACAAGACCTTGATGGGAAAGCCGGCAAGCAGCTTGATCTTCGTCTCGGCATCGGCCTTACCGGCAGCACCCGGATCCTGCGGCATGCGGATCATCACCGTCGGCCCGTCCTGCGTCGCCATGTTCTTCAGATTGCGCTCGACCTCTGCCGGCGACCAACGGCCGCGAGCTATGGTTTCGACATAGAAGATGCCATCGGCTTCAGCCATGCGCAGGCCGACCGTCCAGTCCGGCTGACGGCCCGGACGTGCTTTAGACGCTGCGAAATCCCAGGCACGGCAGCATTTCGCTCCCGCTGGCACAGCATCGACGATCTCGAAATCACCACGCTGGAACAATCCGCCCGAACGCGGCGATGGCCGCTGCTGAAACTGGCCGGCGACGGCATAGGAGCCGAGCGGCACCTTGTCTCGCTCCACGACAGCACGCGGAAATCGCTCGGGAAAGAGCAACTCGCCCTCTTCCGTTCGTGGATCTGTAAATCCGATCGATGTCCGGCAACAACGTTCAGGCTCGAACTCCATCGGTAGCATCAGATGCTCATAGCCAAGCCCAAGCGCCAGGATCGTGCCGGAAACATCAGCTTCGTGCAGCCGCTGCATGACGACGACGATCGCCGAACGCTGCGGATCATTCAGCCGCGTCGGCACGGACTCGCGAAAGGTACGGATGGTCGACAGACGCTCCGCTTCGGATTCAGCACCGTCGACCGAATGCGGGTCGTCGATGATCACCCGATCGCCGCGTCCGCCCGTCAGCCTTGAAAACGGCACGCCCTGACGAAAGCCGGTGCGTTTATTGGCAAAGGCCATTTCGCCCGATCGCGTCAGCCTCACCCGGTCACCCCAGAGTGTCTGATACCATTCAGAGGCAACAAGATCGCGCATGCGCCTGGAGTCACGCTTGGCATAGTGCTCCGAATAGGAGGAGCCGAGATAACGCAGCTCCGGCCTGTTCTTTGGACCCCATTCCCAGGCCGGCCAGAAGACGCCGCAGAGAAGCGACTTCATCGTTCCCGGCGGCACATTGATCAGCAGCCGCGTGATCTCGCCTGACGTCACCGCCTCGAGATGTCGGCAGATGGCATCGATGTGCCAGCCATGAACATAATCGACAGAAGGCTCGACCACATGCCAGGCCTCGCGGACGAAACCGGCAAGCGGCTGACATCGCTCCCGAATCCTCTCGGCATCCGCTGCAATCTGCCGGGCAAGCTCAACCCGCTCGGCATCAGCCTTCCGCTTCGCTTTCTCCTCGCGGATCGCCGCCATCATCGCCGCCGGGCCTGGCAAGCGGACCGAAGAGGGATTCGAGTGTCGCAAGCTGCTCATCCGTGGCGTTGGTTAAGTCGATCGTAAAACTTTGTCCGCCTTTGGCTCCATTGCCCGGGCGTTCACTCGGCTTCTGGTGAACATAGGATGCGGCGATCTTCGCCATTTCATCCCGTCGTTTCTGATCCGCCTCATCGTCGCGCATGACTTTCAGCATATAGTCGAGCGGCGTATCGCCGGCGGACACGGTTTTGCGTCGTCGGGCACGCGGCTTGCGCGGCGCGACGGGCCTGTCGGCTGTAGACATGCTGTATGATTTCCGATGGAACGTTGAAAGGAACAAGCGGCTGAAAGTGATCTGCTTGCGGTCAACAGTGCGTCGCTGCAACTGTTCTCATCATGCCTAAATCAATACCCCAATTCGGCGCTGTTGGCGACACCCTTGATCGAGAAGACGGCTGCAAGGATTGGGAAGTCTTTGATCCACAGACAGATAATTATTTGAAATTACATTGGAATATTGCATTCTCTCGTCCGACGATCAAAGCAAGAATACTCTCCTTTTCCGTTGAAACGGCGTTAGCATCAGACAAACGAATGACCAAGAAACAGGATGGACCTCAACCCGATCAGGATCTCTCCCATATCCGCACGATACCGTTGCGCAAAGGGGAGCCTATCGACAGCGGTCACAAACCGGAGGAAGCGGCGCAAGCCGTAGCCACGATCGACGCAGCGCGGACTTTCATTGCCGCCCATCTTCCCGTTCTGCCGGTTCCATCGATTCCTGAGATCCGCCTGCACAAGGCCGGACCTCAAAGCGGCTTACGGTTACTCGCCGAGCGGGACGATGCATTCGGCTCACCCTATTGGGCACATTACTGGGGTGGAGGGCTGGTGCTGGCGCGGTATCTTCTCGACCGACCTGATATCGTTGCCGGCCGCCGCGTGCTCGATCTTGGCGCCGGATCCGGCATTGTCAGCATCGCCGCCGCAAAGGCAGGGGCAGCCAAGGTGATTGCGGCCGACGTCGATCCTTATGCTATCGCTGCCATGGAGTTGAACGCCGCTCTCAACGGAGTGACGATTCTCCCTGTCCTTTCCGATCTGACGACCGGCGAGCCACCCGCCACGGATATCGTCTGTGTCGGCGATCTCTTCTATGAAGCGGTACTTGCCGAGCGCGTAACGATCTTTCTCGACCGTTGCCTGGAACGAGGCATCGACATTCTGATCGGAGATCCATGGCGCGCTCACCTACCGCGTTCGCGGCTGCGCTTGCTAGCGGAATATGCCGTGACGGACTTTGGTGACGCAGCGGGAAGCACGAGGTCGAGCGGAGTGTTTGCCTTTGAAGGAACCCCATCGCGGCAACCTCGGCACGTTGGGGCGGCATCCTAGCACTACTTTGGCAGAATTGATTTTGGAGCCATTGGGAGCCGGAAGCGAATTCGGCAGTGCGGACATCGCTCAGGGGCTGGCGCAGGTGATAGTGCCTTGATGA
>NZ_JBFUPL010000024.1:0-39572 GCF_041355235.1 Rhizobium sp. RCC_161_2
CGACCAACACAAACGATACCTAAGGCGGGTCACTTCTCGGTGGAAATGCCGGGTCAGCTCTCAGTGGAAATCAACACCTTGAGTCAGGCGGCCGAAGAGGCACAGCAAATCGGCCCCTCCAGCATAGCGGCGCGGCTGACGGAAACCGGGATGCCAGAGGATGTGCTGGCATTGGTGAGCGCGGTCAACGAAGCGCTTGATCGCTTGCAGGCGGGATTTCTGTCGCTTGAGCAGTTCTCGAGCCATCTCGCTCATGAACTTCGGACACCGCTTGCGATTATCAAGGCCCGCCTTGCGCTCTCGCAAGATGCCTTCGCACGGAAAGTCGAGGAGGATTTCGAGGGTGTAGAGCGGCTGGTCAGTCAATTGGTCGATCGTGTCAGGATCGGTGGTCTGCATTTTGAGACGAGCGACCGGGTCGATCTTGGTGATATCGGGCAGCGGGCAGCGGCATTCCTTGCACCGGTCATTCTTTCCAAGGGCCGCGACATCGAGTTGCAGTCGCCCTTAGAGCCCGTCGTCGTCAGCGGCGCGTTTGATTTCATCTTTCGAGCCCTGCGTAACCTCATTGAGAATGCGCTGAACCACACGCCTCCTGGCACGACGATTACCGTGACGATCTTTCGATGTGGCATCACGGTCTCCGATTCCGGCCCAGGATATCCGGCGCGATGGCTCGAACCGGCGGCGGTTGTCGGTAAACCCGACAGCCGGGCGGGTGGTCTCGGGCTTGGCCTATCGATCGTGAAGGAGACGATGATTGCTCACGGAGGCGATCTCAAACTCGCCAATTTGCCGGAGGGCGGAGCATCCGCGACGATGGAATTTCCGATCCAACAGAAAGCGGCCTGAGAATGGAATTCTCATGTTCTGCAGAGATTATCTGGCGGAAAACTGAGGCTTGGCAGTCGTCGGATCTGCCGATGCAACTCCTTTGCCTAGGTCCACTGAGCTTCGGCCTTCTTTAGAATAGCTCCATCACGTCCTTGACTTCGATCAATGCTGCAACCTTTGGCTTGCCCTATCCTTTTTTCCGCTGATGGGATTTCAAGGAGAAGGCTATGGACGACATCACTCTGAGACAGAATATCCTGGACGCCCTTGAATTCGAGCCGAGGGTCGATGCTGCCGACATTGGTGTCGTGACGCGAGACGGTATCGTCACTCTCACCGGCCACGTCCGCACATATGCGGAGAAGGAAGCCGCAGAGAAAGTGGTGAGACGTGTGAAAGGCGTTCGCGGCATGGCCCAAGAGATGGAAGTGCGCATTTTGGGTGCAAGGAAGACAGATGACGACGACATTGCCCGACGAGCAGTCAAAATGGTGGATTGGAATATTTCCATTCCGAAGGAAGCAGTGCAGATCCGGGTGTGCAGGGGCGTTGTCACTCTAACCGGCAAGGTTGAATGGCAGTATCAAAAGAATGCTGCCGCCGATGCAGTCAGGGATCTAGCCGGCGTTGTCGGTGTTTCCAACCTCATAGAGGTCGTCCCTGGAATCAGCGCCGCCGACGTCAGGAGGCGCATTAAAGATGCCCTGGAACGCGATTCGGACCTGCAGGCGCAAGCCATCCAGGTGGACGTTTCGGGCGGCAAGGTCACCTTGAAAGGCAATGTCCGGACCTGGTCCGAGCGACTTGCGGCGGAACGTGCCGCCTGGTCGGCCCCAGGCGTCTACGCGCTCGATGATCAGCTGTCCATAAGCTGATCAGCTTTCGACAGAAGAGAGGATACGAAAATCATGAGCATGGATTGCACACGAACGGGCGAAGCGCTCCTTGCGGGTGCCGGTTGTCCACCTCCCCATCATCAAAACTGTGACTTTCGCCTCGACCGAGCCGACAGCAACGAATGGGAAATCACGGTTTTGTCGCTCCGCGCCCAAGCATGGGTTCGCGACGAATTGTGCTATCCTCTCGGCCAGTCTCTGGGCGGCAGCCTCAAAGTGGATATACTGAGCGCGGACCAGTTTCTGAAGCAGGCGCACGCGCTGGGATTTCGAACCGAATTTGTCGGCACGGGTGGCAAGGATCTCTTTTGAGAGGTGGGGACATGTATAAGACGATTGTCTGTGCCGTAGGCCTTGGATCCAAGGAGAGAGCCGAGCATCTATTGCGCACTGCCCACGCGCTTCTCGATAGCAACGGCACCCTACATGTCGCTCACACCGTCGAGCGCTTCCCATCTCTTGCGCAGCAAGGACCGGATGACCGGGCTGTCTTTGCAATCAGCGAGGCGGAAGAAAAGCTCTCACTACTTTGCAGGCAGCTTTCCACGCCCGCGCTTATCCATGTTAACACCGGCCGCGCCGGCGACGCGATCCTAACGGTTGCCGCCGAAATGAAGGCCGATCTGATTGTCGTGGCCGCTCACACGCCCGACATTCTCGATCGTGTCTTCGGATCGACGGTCGACCACATTGTGCATCATGCAAAATGCTCCGTTCACATCGATCGGATTATGCCCGCGGCGAAACAATAGATATCCAGCCTGTGAAATGCTGGACCGAGACGGCGGCATCACCTGCCTGATCGCCCAAACGTAAGGCTGCAGGGCGCATGTCGTGGCTGATCACAGCCTTCGATCTCAAGACATATGGTTTGCCTCAGACCTTCCAATCAATGTGATCACGCCCGACGAACCTGTCAAAAGCCTGTCATGGGATGATGAAAGCGGTCTGCATAATGGGCGTAATCGTGGATTTCGCCGCAATTGCGCCCCTAGATATCAGGGCACTTGATAGCCGCAGTTTGGTCGTTGCCGTCAATCATCCGGTGCCTGCCAAAATAAACCCCTTTGGAAATCAACGAAAATTGAGCGTCATGACAGAATCGCGAAAATCATCCTCCAAACTTAGTCGCTATGTCGGAGTCGGTCTTGTTCTCGCCGTGCTGGCGGGGCCGGCCGTCGCTGCCTCGCTCAAGAGTATCATGGGCAGCATGGGTGACAACACGACCTCAGCCAAGGCAGTCCTTGCCAATTTCGATAACAAAGCTGCCGAACAGGTCCTGCAGCGCTACGCGGCCGATGCCAAGGCTGCCGACACCATGTTTGCGAACCAGAGCGGCACCAAGGAGAAGGATCTCCATGCCCGTTTCAGCAGGATGGCGATGATCGCCAGTGCCGCGAGCCAACAGGCACAGGACAAGGCTTCGTTCCGCAAGGCATTCGTAGCGGTGGCAGCCGAATGTAAGTCCTGCCACACGGCTTACAAATAACCGCTGAAAATCTTCCCGATCAGGAAACTCCACATGAGCGAACAAAGATCCGCCTACGAACCCTATTGCGAACCACCCGCCGAGAATGGCGGCAAGATTTCATCTGCCAAGAGCGATGTCGTTCGCGCCTGGGATCTTCCCACGCGTCTGTTCAAATGGTCGCTCGTCGCTTTGATCCTGACGGCCTGGGTCTCAAGCGGTTTTAACGATCCGGATATGACCGTTCACAAAGCGGCCGGCTACGGCGTTCTGGTGCTGGTGGTCTACCGTGTCCTCTGGGGTGTTTTCGGTAGTTCAACGGCTCGGTTTTCCGGTTTCGTACGCTCTCCCGCCGCCGCATGGACCTATCTCAAGGCGTTACGGCGCAACAGGGCGGAGCATTATCTCGGCCACAATCCGGCCGGTGGCCTGATGGTTATCGGTCTCCTTGTTGTGTGTGGCGTGCAAGTCCTGCTTGGAATGTTCTCCAGCGACGGAGTGACCGCCTCTGGACCTTTTGCTGGACTGGTGGGGGATACCGTTTCGAGTTGGGCCGCTTCGGTCCATGCTGCGTGGTTCTATTTCGCCATCCTTGCCTTGGTCGGGCTGCATATCGTTGCGAACTTCTATTATCAGTTCGTCAAGCGTGAAAATCTCATCGGCGCCATGATCACCGGCCGCAAACGGCGCGAAGCCTATGTCGACTATAAAGAGGCGACGGGTGGCTCGCTTCTTGCCGCCGCTGTCTGTCTTCTGATCGCCTTTGGCCTGGTTTATGGCACCGTCACGCTGTTTGGCGGCAGCTTCTTCGCGTCAATTTAGGGTTTGGGCGGGTCAAACAGGAGCGTCATGGCCGTGAGATGGCCGGGCTCCACTTCAATCTCCAGTCGCCCCTTATGCAGTGCCATGATCCGGCGGACGATCTCAAGGCCGATACCCATCTGGTCGGCTTTGAGATCGCCAAACGGGACCTGTGCCGGTGCGTCGAAAACACCCGCGTCATCCTTGACGGTCAAGCGCAGGCCGGGGCCAGCGATCACCTCGATGGCCGCACCCTCCGGAGTATGTTTGACGGCGTTTTCGATGAGGTTGCGCAACGCGTCCTGAAGCAGTGGCGTGTGACCTTCAACGAAACCGGCGCCAAGATTGCTGTACGCGATGGTGTGATTGAGGTCATAGACCAAGGGTGCGATATCGGTGACCACCCAATCGGCCAGCTTTCCCAGATCGACCGGCCGGAACGCGGCGCGGTCAGCGCTTTCGAGCCGCCCCAGTGCCGTAATCTGGCCGACAAAACCTGCCAGCGCGTCGAGATCGGCCTCGATCTTGCGCGCCCGCGGATGTTCGATATTGCCGAGTTCCAGCTTCATCATCGCCAGCGGCGTGCGGATTTCATGCGCAACAGCCGTGGTGAACAGACGCTGCGACTTCATGAGCGTACCGATGCGTGCAAGGCTCCGGTTCACGGCCGCCGCAAGATCGGCGATTTCGCGCGGCATGCCGGTCTGGTTGATCAGATGGCCGGGATCGAGCGGATCGAGATGGCCGGCTTCTTGCGCCGCCTTTGCAACAGGGCGCAAGGCTCGTCGGATTGACAACAACGTACCACCAAGAACGAAAAACAGCATGATCGCCATGGGGGTGGCGAGATGATCCGCAAACTCACGTCCGATCACAGCCCACATGATGCCGTCGCTGTCGTGCAGGATCGCAATTTCGATAAAAATCCTATTCCCATGGATTTCATAGGTTTTGCCTCCAGCGATGGCGAGCGGCTTGCCGTCGCTCAGCATACGGGACCAGAGGTCCGGCGGGTTGACCTCCTGCGGCAGCAGATGATTGTCGCAACGCGCGTCGCAGTTCGTATAGAGAACCTGACCGGCCGGCGTGCGGATGCGGGTGATATAGAAGCCATCCCGGGCGCCGTAACGGTGGAGGTCGTCCGGCAGCTTGTAGGTCGCTTCGTCACGACGGCGTTCGAAACCTTTCGACAGTTTTCCGGTTTCACGCTCGATCATCAGCGTCGCCAGCTGCTCGTTGTCGAAGTAATAGTCCGCAAAGACGAGTGCTGCCTGTACCGCCATGGCAAGCGTAGCAAAGAGCGCAATACGAAGCGTGATGATCCGGATCAGCGTTTGCGGTCGGGCAGATCGATCAACCATGTTGCCGCTTTTCCCGCAGCAAATAACCGATGCCGCGTATTGTTTCGATGCTGATGGGCAAATCGAATGGGGCGAGGCGGCGGCGCAGGCGCGAGATCGCCAATTCCACGGCATTGGTCGAGATGTCGTCGCCGAATTCGGAGAGCTTGCTTTCGATTATTTGCTTGGGAGTGACCCGGCCAGCGTTGCGAAGCAGCAGTTCGAGGACGGACCGTTCGCGCGGTGCGACCGCGAGCGGTTCTCCGCCCACTGCAACGACACCGTTGGCGGGATCGAAAGACAGGCCGCCTACGACGATGGATTCGATGTAATGCGGCGCTCTGCGGCGCAAAAGGGCGCGGCAGCGTGCGAGCAGTTCGATGTGATTGAACGGCTTGACGAGATAGTCATCGGCGCCGCCATCCAGAGCAGCCACGCGATCCTCGATCGAACCTCGGGCGGTAATGACGAGGATGGGTGCGGTAAAACCGTCGCGGCGTAGTTCCCGGATGAGACCCAAACCGTCGCCATCCGGTAAGCCCAAGTCCACCAAGGCCAGATCATAGCTGACCGTTCGGGTTGCCAATTGTGCCGCGCCCATCGTCGCCACACTATCCAGGCGCCAACCCGCTTGATGGATGCTTTCGGCCAGCAGATCGCGTAGACGCGGGCTATCCTCGACTAGTAACAAGCGCATACGCCCCTCGATCCGCAATCATAGTGGTTACGCACGCAACGACATATTATCAGCACTGCTTCCCGCTGCACCAGCGTTCAATCGAGGCCAATGAACCATACGATTCAAAAGGGAGTCTGCAAGAACACCTAAATTCGGATCGTAGCTGCCCGGTGAAGGTTATTCACCATCTTTGTATGACAAAGAAACCGTAGCCTGTGTTCAGGAGCGGACTATTGTGTTTGATCAAATCCGATCCGTATCTCCTTCAACGATGTATCGATGACGCTAAATCTCTTCAGATTGCGACGGGTCCTTCACGCAACATGACTTATATAAAACGTAATGTGCTGCCATTGCCGCTGGCAGGCACCATGACAACTCCGCAGCCGTTGCGGATTTGAGTATTATCGCCATCCCGATGGCATTTTTGCGAAATATCAAAGTCGCGGTTCAGGCACTTTGATAGTCGTTCGATTTGCAATCATTCCAGTCGGTATCGGTTCTCGCGTGGTTGCTGATATTCTAGCATAGGGAGACTATACGTATGGTATGGCATGCATCGCGTCAGTTTTCCGCGCTGAGGCTCGTCGTGCATGGTGCAGAAAAATACAGAGTTATCAGGACGGTCAGAGATGCGGCAATGACGCTAATCTCGGATTGGCCGAGCGACGATGGCGAAGAATATGTTACGGCAGTCAGGGCTTGTCTGGACGCGCTGTATGACATCGTCCCCCCGGAAGCGGTCAGGGAGGCGCTTATCCGCGCGGCGAACGAGGAGCGTATTCCCTATATTTCGATTGTGGGTTGACGTTCTGCTGCCCTTTGATTGCCGTTCGAGGGAGCGCATATCAATTGACGACCTGCGATCCGGTATATGCCAACGACAAAACCATACAGTTTATCTCCTCTCCATCCGGCGGCGAGACAGATCATTTGGCTACGGTCTGAAATCTCGTCTCAGCACCACGATCGTAGGGTCGTCCTTGTCGGTATAGGCGCGGAAGGCCATATCACGCTCCAACTCGATCGCAGCGTGGTTTTCGCGACTTTCTATGGATTCGATGCTCTTGAAATTGTGTCGTTCTGCGTAGCGGCAGATATGTGCGAGCATTTCCCAGCTTATGCCTTGATGTTTATAGTCGTCACGAATGGTCAGTGCGACCTCTCCGCGTTGAGGATCCTTGCCGACTGCCAGCATTGCGGCTGCCAGCAATGTCTCATTCGGTGAGAAGGCAAGGAAGTTGACGCGCCTGGCATCGCTAGAGCTTGTCATTTCAACGAGCCGCTCATGAGATACGGATTTCATTCCGGATAGGAAACGAAATCTGACATCTTCCGGTGTTACATGTTTGAAGAAATCGGCGACAATCGCTTCATCCTCCGGCTCGGCATGCCGAATGTGGAAGTGAAATCCGGTCCGCGTGATTAGATCACCAGTAGTATCTTCGGTATCCATCCTGCCTCTCCTTTAGATTGGCGGGCAGCTGGCAGCTTGTGACCAGTGCCCGGACGCGAACGGTTATGCCTTTACTGTACCTAATCTGCCGAGGGTGACTTTGATCTGGCTCAAGAATGGGTTTGCCCGGTGAGGATTAGGGCACGTGCAGCCCAGACCATCTAGGTGCCGTGAGCTTTCCAAGTTGATGTCAGCTCTCTGTCAGAGAGCAGGGTCATCGCATATGGGGCGGGTGAGCACCGGAAACTCCTTCTCCCCAGCGGGGAGAAGGTGGCCCGAAGGGTCGGATGAGGGGGGCGCGGCATAGGAAGGATTGCCTTTCGCTTGCCGCTCAAGGCTCTCGTCGCTTTGCTCCTCGCCCCCCTCATCCGCCCTATCGGGCACCTTCTCCCCGCTGGGGGAGAAGGGGACGACTACGATTTCAGTTCATATGCGATTGCCTTGTGTCAGAGAGGATGACAGCGATGTACTGTGTCGCACTTGTCGGGCCGACGTTTCTATCGCTGTTGTATGCAAGTGGAGTGCGGGCAAGCCCTGGGTGGGTTGTAACTCCGCCACCAGGGAACTTTCCATTATCCACCACGCGACTATCTTCCAGGCGAGGTCAGATGTGTTGTCGATCTTTCTCCAGCCATCTGCTGACGCCTTCTATCGGAGACAAGCAAGCCAATGACATTGGCTCTGATCGCCAGCGACATCCACTTTGACAAGGCAATGGTTTAGCAACGAGCAATTGCGGGCTTGTCGCCGATATCGACTTGGAAATCTGATGGTGGGGCAGATTGGGTGGCATCTGATTGTGGGTCGACAGGAACGCGCGGGAAGCGGTCATTGGTCTCGAAATCGTTCCAGAGCTTAGGTACGCTTACCAGTATGAAAGCACCAATAATCCTCACTCCGTATGACCCGATCTATTCGAGACGGAACGGAGCGCCATGGAAAGCATTGGCCATGGATGGCTTAGCGGTTGACGTCAACTTGCAATACACGAACCGTCTTGCTGTGCATCAAACGGTATCCTCACATCGCTGTGCTCAAGGTAAGAACTGGAAGTACACAATTTTGACGAATGCGGAAGCAGCCATGAGCCATACTCAGAATTACAAGGACGTCGGGTTACTCCTCCACGTTTTTACTGATGGCTCGTATGATCCCGTGTCCAAGACTGGCGGCTGGGCATTCGCGGTTTTTCGCGGATCCATACAGGTCGTTGCGACTTTTGGAGGCGAGGCTCGAACGGCAAACAATGCAATGGAGCTTCTGGCGATCTTGAAGGCGTGTGAATGGCTTGCCGATAACGCGGCCGGGGAGGAGGCAGTCATCCACACCGACTCCGCATATGCCGTGAACGGCTGCACCCGATGGCGGCACATCTGGCGCTCAAACAAATGGCGAAAGCGGATGCCGAACGGGCAGGGTCGCAGTCGATCTGTCCCGGATGCTGCGTATTGGCAAGCGATTGACACGCTGCTCAATCAGAACCCGACTATCAAAATTGAGTGGTGCAAGGGGCACGTTGGTGTTGAGGGCAACGAGGTCGCGGACAGATTGGCTGAGCGTGGGCGGTTGATCGGTGGATGAAGAGCGCCATCTGGGTACGGCACAGGATGCAATCACAACACTGCTGATTTTGCGTCGGTGCTTTGATCAAGTGCAAAAGTCTGACAAAATTCGAGATAACCGCCCAAAGGAGAGCTTATGACAACACTGGACACAATCCTCCGATCCGGCAGGGTCGAATCTTTCGGGAAAGCAACATCAGCAGCACTCGAACGCTTGGTGAATGAACACGGCGTATATCTTTCACAGGATTACATACACTTTCTGACCCGCTGCAACGGCTTTCTCACGACGTTCGACTTCGATGAGGTAAAGCGGGCCGGCATGAGTATGGCTTTGGCGGACATCAATACATTCTATGGCGTCGAAAATGGGCGAGACTACGCCGATCTTCTGACCATTATTCCGAAGATGGACGCATCCGGAAGAGAACTGCTCGGCTTCGCGCCGCCCATCGCCGTCGGAGGCGATTTTTGTACCTTTGTTGAAATCACAGAGGGTTCACGGGTTGGCGAGATCATGTACACGGACGGCGAGATGTATTGGGGCTATTTCGAAGAGGCTGATACCGATTGGACCAACCCGCCCGATGCGCTGATTAGCACGTTCATTGAGCATGGCTTCTTCATGCCGGTTGCACCCTCGTTCAACGCCTTGCTGGAGATGTATGGCAAATTGGTCTGATGGTAGTTGCCGTCCGCAACTGCCGAGACCTTCGTCCGCTTGGCTTGTGGTGCTACATCTGCGACGCGGATGCAGCGTTTTACTCCATCAGCCAATCATTGACGTGGACATGTTTCACCATAATAAGGTCAAGCCGAAAAATGTGGTAAGCGCCACCGAAACAACAACAGGAGTGTCTCAATGAGTGAACCCACCGTCGTAGATGCAACCAACCGCATTTATGAATCGCTTCAAGCGGACAATGCCGATATCGACTTGCATATCGCAAATCTCAAGGCAGCCTTGACGCGGGCTGGTTTGACGGAAGCCGTATTCGACCCGGCTAGGCTCGTGTATAAAAATCGTTCTGGCAGAAAACTTATGCAGGCCTACTTTCGGCAGCGTGGCGTGACGGTGAAATTCAACGCATCGTGACGCCTCCCGTTACGGTTCTTCGCCCATGCTGCTCGAAGTCTACCCAACACCGAACCAGTGTAGCCAGTCATTATTGAACGAAAATCCGTTCAATCGGGTTTTGACATTAAGAGAGCAGTTTGAAAATCGATTGCTCACCAAGTGAAACGAGGACCGAAAAAGCCATAGGAACCCGATGCCGGCCCGCTGGGATCTAGCTGATTATCTCGTTAAACCCTCTCAGTGTTCATTTGCGTCGCGATCTCACCCAGTTTTGCATTTCGTCGTGACCTACTTCGATATTGAAATAGCAGATTCATCAATGGGTTCACGGCGGCTGAACGGATCAACGTCAAATGAAAATGCGGGTCAGAACGTTGTGAAACTCGACAGAAGAGCTCTGAATGACCGGATCGTTCTGAAATTGGCGCAGGGATCAAATTCCAACATTTAGCATCTATGCGGCCGGGATTGAAAACTGGCTGGTCGATCCCGCATGCCGCACAAACATAACGCCTCTCGCCGCCATCACATCGGTAAGATGAAGTTCAAAGTGACGAACTGGGCGGAGTATGAGGCGGGCCTTCGCCGCCGTGGCAGTATGACCCTTTGGGTAACGCCGGAAGCACTTGGCGGTTGGGCTGCCCCACGAAGCAAGACGAGAGGAGGCCAGCCGCATTCCACCGCGCTCGAACGCGGTGGAACGGCCCAACATCCAAGCCGCATGCCAGAGACGACCATATCGCCTCCCTGCAGATAGATGGCCGGCTGACATGGCAGGCGTCCACCGGTGATGGCAAACGAGCTTTGGTTGAAACTGCGATCGGTCGATATAAAGGCGTCATTGGACCGCGTTTGCGTGCTCGGTCATTCCTTGCTCAGCAGACAGAAGCTGCGATCGGAGCCGCCATCCTGAACCGAATGCTTGCCTGCGGACACCTGAAATCCGTTCTCTGCCCAGCCTCGGCGGCAGCAATCAAATAAGCGGGGCCATCAAAGATCAAATTCCGCTCATGTGCTGATCCATGCGCCAACGCCATATCATTCGCCAACCTGCGGCAGCGACGGATGACCGCCGGCTGTGCTGCAAGGGACGCATCAATCGATGCACCCTCTCCCAATCCACATGGCGTCCTCCTGAAAGGACGGTGTCTAACGCGTGATATCTGTTCAATATTTATTCTTGCGGACAATTTTGTTGCCCCGCGGCCCGGTAAGCACTGGCGTTCTGCCGCGGTTTTCTTCGAGCAGACTACGCCAACGTTCCAGGCGATCGGCGGCCAACGCGCCGGTCGCGACAGCCGCCTGTACAGCGCAGCCCGGTTCATGAGCGTGCGTGCAATCGCGAAATCGGCAAAGCGGCGCCAGATCGGTGATTTCGCTAAACAGCGCATCGATGCCGTCGGTAATATCACTCACATATAGCGTTCTTATTCCCGGCGTATCGATAACCCAACCGCCGCCGGCAATCGCATGCAGGGATCGCGCCGTTGTGGTGTGCCGGCCCTTCGCATCGTGTTCGCGGATGCCTCCGGTCTTTTGTAGAGTCTCAGACCCCGCCCCGGCCAAGGTGTTCACCAGCGTCGATTTTCCAACGCCGGAGGATCCCACCAGCGCCACGGTTTGCCCGACGCCGCACCAGGGCTCTAGCGCGAGAATTGCATCTTCCGACCGCGCATTCAAAACAACGACTGGCAAACCGCGTTGTAACACCATGGCTTGCTGCTCAAATGTGTCAGCATCTGCGACGGTGTCGGCCTTGGTCAGCACCACCACCGAGGTGGTCCCCGCCTGGTTGGCCATGATGAGGTAGCGTTCTAGTCTTGCAGGGTTGAAATCGGCATTGCACGAGGTCACGATGAACAGCGTATCGACATTGGCGGCAGCAAGTTGCTGACCGTTCCTGCCTTCAGTCCGCCGCTGCAGCAGTGTCTTTCGGTCGAGACGACGGACCAGCATGCCCGTCAGAGGATCAGCAAGGACCCAATCCCCGACCGCAAAGTCAGCGGTGTTGGCATTGACGGGAAGTTTGAGCCCGATCGGTCCGTTGGCATCGATCGCCTCGATGCGCGCCCTGTGAACCGAAGCAACTCGCCTGGGTGCGAGATCTGTTTCGCTTGGCTCTACTTGAGCAGCAAAGAAATCGGACCAGCCAAGCAGTTCCAGCGATGAGGAGTGGTTGGAGCCGGTCAAAGTTCGATACGAAAATTCGGTGACATGTTCATGGGTAAGCTTTCCGTCTGATTCAGATTAAGGGGTTTTATGGTGGGACACGTTGCCGCGACAGCGAGGCTTGCTGGCGCGAGTGGAGTGATGAAGGTTGGCCATGGTAACAGTGGGATCTCCAATCGGCTACACTGACCAGCAATGAAGATGAGCCAAACTGTCAAACGGCATTGAATATTGAGTCTGACGCATATGTGGAACGGCCCGGTTCGCAAGATATTTGTTGCTTGATACGCCATCGGACGGTGCAGTCATATGTCCGGCTGGGCTTGTCACGTTGTTTCCGCCACCTCAAAAACGCTCGGCTGTCGACGTCCCCATCCACCGCCTAAAGGCCATGGCAGAGTGGAAAGGCGTGACCGCAATGCTCGCCTGAATTTACCCGACGACCGTAAAGCTGACATTTTACCAACAACGTGACAGTACCCAAATATCGTCAGGTCTTGCTTTGCATCGCAATCCGCAATGTGTCGTTGATGCGGTCCTGCCAGCCCGGGCCGTCGTCTTGGAAAAAGGCGAGCACGTCGCTGTCGATCTTCAGCGAAATGAGTTCCTTGGCGTTTGGCAGCGCTGGTCGTTCAATCGCCGGCGCCGCTGTCTTCTTCGCCGGTTTGAACAAGGCTTCGGCGGCATCCAACGGGTTTACGTGTCTGCGAGGTGGGTTTGCCATGAGGCCTGCCTTCTATTTCGAGTAAATCGTATGATCGCTGTTCTTCGTTTTCAAAGCCACCCTCCGCCGCTGAGCACTGTTGCGATCGTCAGATGGTGAATACCTCGCAACGCTGATACCATGACACCTCCCGCATATGCCACGCGACTTTGCGCCATGACCCGATAAACTTGTGCCACGTATGCGATGTGATGAGGTTGGCTTCCTTCTCGCCGCTGTAACCGGCCCGGACGTAATGCAAGGCTGCGCCTGAGCTCGGCATGTGATCTTCGTCGAGATTTCCCGTCATGAATCAGGGCCTTGTCTCCATCAGGCTGCCTGTGGTGCGTCCATCGCGGTCTCTCTTGCTTGCGTATTTCGCACCGGATGCACCTGCGTCGAGATCAGACTGAAGAAGAGGGATTTTCGGTAGTGCGCCCACTGCAAGGCAAAAAAAGAGGGCCATCGGAAAACCGAGGCCCTTTAAGGTGTGAAGGTCAAAAACCTCCAGAGGGGAACAGTCAATGCGATGGAACTGGGAGGAGCCATCATGTGCATCAACTATGATCCATATGAGCGTTGGTGCATGGGTCACAAGGGGAACGGCTTTCTGTCCTTGAAGCAGACGCTATACCTTTGCTGCTTGGCCGCGGACGGAATTCGGGCGAGCGCATGCCAGCATGCGATTGAGGGCGGCGTAGCCGATGGCGACCTCGGTCTGTTGCGCGCGGAATGAGCGTGCCCTTAGTCGGTGTCCGATGATCGATTTATATCGGCCGATGGCGGTCTCGACCAGCGAGCGCTTGCCATAGACGGTCGTTGCTTGCCATTTCATCCGACCGTGCGCCTTGATCGCTTCGATGTGTCGGTCTCGCTGACTGGTGATCCCCGTTTGCGAGCCGTCGATCGCGTTTGATCGAGGTGGAATGACGACGACAGCATCAGCGCTATGCCGACCGACGGCATCATAGGTCGGTTCACCATCATAGGCGCCGTCGGCCGTGAACTGGCTAATCGGTCGATCGATCTCATTGAGCAGCGGTTCGACCTGTGAGGCGTCGCCCGCATTCTGACCGGTCATGTTTTGAGCGATGATTTCGCCAGTGTCGGCGTCCAGCGCAAGGTGCAATTTGCGCCAGCGCCGACGGATTTAGCACCGTGCTTCTCCGCTAGCCACTGGCCGGCGCCATAGACTTCGAGCCCTGTACTATCGATGAGGATGTGGACTGGTCCCGTTTTCGCAATGCTACGACCATTTGTCCTGTTCATTGATCGCCATGTCCGTGCCCGCCGGCTCAGCGTGGTGTGATCGGCCACGGCGATATCCAACCGCATCAATTTGAGCGCCGACACCAGCAAGCCCTCCGTTTGTCGCAGACGCAGGCCGAACACCAGGCCCAGCGTCAAGGCGGTCTCGATCGCCGGATCAGAGTAGCGAGGCTGGCCGCCGCGTGTCGTCCGCTTCGGCGCCTGCCAGGACGACAGCGCTTCCGGTGTTATCCAAAACGTCGGACTGCCGCGACGGCGAAGGCCGGCTTCGTATTCCCGCCAATTCGTCACCTTGAACTTCATCTTGCCGATGCGATGGCGGCGGGCTGCGTTATGTTTGAAAGGCATGAAAATGAACAGCCGACTATTTCTATCGCCGTTCCACTAAAGCACCACCGCCAACGATCCGTGCACAAGCGCCCTGCAAGTTGCTTCGTTTTCAGATAGTTAGCAATTGCGCTCTTTAGTGCGATTTGCCGTGTTCCCAAGCCGATCTCGGTACGTTCATGCTGTCGGCTGTTGTGATCAGAACAGACCTCCGCTACCACATGCACCGGTATTCAGTGCGAGTTTGGGAAGCAGAAGCAAACAGAAAAGTGGTTTCGTTGCCGGACAGAATATCGCAAGAACAGTGAGAGGCTTTGGCAACTGCTGCGTAACGCATATTCCGTGGTGTCCTGGTGGTGTCTCGAGTGCAAATCATCTGCTCGGCCTATTTGGGTATAGATGTAAAATATTGAATATTATAAGAAAAAAGACTGCGCTTAAGAAGATTATAGTTTCGATCTTATCCTTCAGTAGGGCAGGCGTGTGGGAGAGAGTGAAAAATTGAAAAATAACAAAGATATGCCCGTGGAGGAGCAATCAGGACCCCTGATGGCCGACGTTGCGCGATTGGCGGGGGTCGCGATCTCGACGGTTAGCCGCGCGCTCGCCAATCCGGGACGGGTAAACGAAAAGACGCGCCTCAAGATCGATGCCGCCGCCAAGCAATTGGGCTACACGCCGAACGCCATGGCCCGCAGCCTGAGAGTGGGCAAGTCCAACATCATCATGATCATCCTGCCGGGATCGCTCTATTACGGCGTATCCCAGATCATTCCGCAGGTTCTGCAAAGCATCAACAAGGCCCTGATCCAGAACGGTTATCATCTCATGATCGCCAACCTCGATCGTGACGAAATGTCGGAGCGCCACATCCTGGATCTGGCATTTAGCGGCACCGTTCGCGGCGCCATCATCCTGTCGTCGAAACTGCCGGAGGTGGATGGGCGGTCTCTTGCTAATGCCGGCCTGCCGATCGTCTCCATGCTGCTCGATATGAGCGAGGCCGGCCTGCCGAGCGTCGTCACGAACGATCGCGAAGCGGTGCGTGAGGTGACGGCTGAGCTGATCCGCCTGGGCCATCGACGCTTTCTCTACATAGCCGGTCCGGAGGGGAATTATCACGACGTGGAACGTTATGCAGGCGTGCTCGAGGCCTTTCGTGCGGCGGGGCTTACCGAAGAGGCGGTGACGCGATCGGGCGGTCAACTCGACTACCAGGAGGGTTTCGAGATCGGCGTTCAGGCGGCTGCCGACTTCGCGCGCTTGGCGGATAGGCCGACGGCGGTGATCGCAACCAGCGACGACATGGCCATTTCGTTCATCAGCCGCGTGCAAGGGATGGGCCTGAATGTACCCGGCGATCTCTCCGTCGTCTCGTTCGATGGTTCGCCGGTCTGTGCATTCTCCTCGCCGCCGCTGTCGACGGTCGAGCAGCCGGTGGACGAGATGGGGCAGGCTGCCGTCGATATGTTGATGGAACGTATCGATGCGACGGACAAAGGCATGGCTACGCGCCATGTCATCCCGAGCAGGCTCATTCGACGCGAGAGCTTCGCTCTCGCTCCAGCAACTGTCTGAGGACGGTTTTAGGCGTAGCCAAGGGCCGAGAATTGCTGCTGGAACCACCAGAAGCCCGCTGCCGTTGCCAAGGCGATGAGAACGAACAGAACCCAGCCGGTTGCCGTCAGGCTCTTGCGCTCCGCATCGCGGTAATTGAGCCGCGCGCCGCCGGCCAAGAAGGCGATCCCGAAAATGACGCAGGCTGGTACGGCCAGAAAGGCCTTGAGGGAGTAATGAATTTCTGCGGCACCATTGCGCGCCTCCTGAAGCGGACCCAGCAGCATGAACCAGCCCAGGCCCAAGCCGAGTGCGATGAGGAGCAGGCCACCCAGGCGCATCTTGAGATCTTGCATCATGAAGCGGGTTCCCATCATTTTTGGAGGTGGAGATTTACCATCGTTTCCGCAGTTTAGTTGCTACTGCGTCTCGTCGATATTCGCAACGCCCGTGTCTCAGCCATAACGCATAGCTTGGAGGCGTTGGAGCGGTCTTTGAAACCAACTCCAACGCCCCTTGTGCCGGCGATTTAGCCGAAGGGTCGGATATGCCGAAACAGGAAATTGGGTTGCGCAAACGTATCTTCCTTTTCCGGCAGGCCGATATCTCGCAGCTGGTAGTTTGAAAGCTCCGAGATATGCGTGTGCGTTTGTTGCCGTCTCCAGGCCACGAGCAACAGCGCACGCGCAGTCCTCCAGGCACCGAATTTTTGGCACAGTTCGTCAACTGCCGCACCGAGGGTGTCGGCAACCAGTAATTGTGAATCTGTCATCGTCATCATCCCGGTGTCTTCCAGACGACCGGGTCCTCTCGCGGGGTGACGAGACTGATGGATACGGACGCAAGAATGCGCACGACCGCTCGATCAGCTGGTCACGTCAGTTTCAATGGAAAGCGCCAAAAAGGCAGGGAATATAGGCTACTAGCGCCGAAGGGTGTAATGATGCAGTGGTCGGACCAAAGCCATTACGAACATTCCGCCAGAGGCGCACATAAATACCGTTGCAGTTTGCATTTGACGCCTCCTATGATTTGAGTTGCGGATGACGGCGATGATACGCAACAATGCGGCATAGACAAGCCCGCAATTTCGGATTGCACGCATAACATGCGGACTGTTGCTGAATGGCAACAGCGTTCCAGCTGCCAGCCATAGTCTCCAATCGGCACCCGAGAGAGCATCGAGATCCCGGCGAACCGACAGGCGCGCTACGACGTCAATTCACTGGAGGTGACATAAAGGTGTCAAACTCGGTGATGTATGGGTCGCGCCGCCGCGCCTCGCGGATGATCCGTTTGGAGACCACGAATGACCAAGTCCGTCACGATGATACTCACCGCCGCAATCGTCGCATTTGCCGCGGCGCAGCCAGCGCTGGCCGCCGAGCGGCTCTATGCATGCGGTGATGATCAGATCCGTGAGTACCGGATCGAGGGCGGGACTGCCGCAGAGACCTGGCGCTGGCGCGCCGCCGATGCCAACGACCTTCCCGAGGCCTATCGCCTCAAACTTCTCCGGCATATCGACGATTGCAAGCCGGTTGATGGAGGCCGTTCGATTCTCGCGACCGCGTCGACCGGCGGGGTCGTGCTGGTCGACCGCGAGACCGGTCATGTCTCGTTCCACGCCAAGACACCGATGGCGCATTCGGCCGACCTTCTGCCTGGCGGCTGGGTCGCTGTCGCGCTGTCGATCCATGCGGAAGGCGACCGGCTCGAAATTTACGGTCGCGACCGCAGCGAGGCGCCACTGCTGAGCCTGCCGCTCCCTTCCGGCCATGGCGCAGTTTGGGATCAGACCCGCGCGCGACTGTTCGTCCTGTCGCATGACCTGATCCAGGCCTATAAGGTCGAGGGGACAGAGGCTATGCCGGTGCTGACCGAGACGGCGCGATGGACGCTTCCCGGCCGCCATGACGGACACGACCTGTCGAGCAGGCCGGGCGGCGGATATTTCGTGACCACGGATGACGGCGTCTGGACCTTCGATCCGGATGCCGGTAGCTTTTCGCCCTTTTCCGCGCTCAATCCCAAACTGCAGGTCAAGGCGGTGAGCGCGCTGGGTGACCGGCTCGCCTGGGTACAGGCGGAGGAAAGCTGGTGGGCGAACGGCTTCACCGTTGCCGGGGCCGACGGCAGCGAGCAGAAGCGCATCCCGATCGAAGGCATGCATCTCTATAAGGTTCGCTGGATCCGGTGACGCCGCCGGATCGCGGGTATTGTTATCCGTAGCGCGCGACGGACAGGTCGGCGGTATCGATCTCGGCCTTGCGTCCGCTGACCAGATCGCTGATCACGCGCGCCGAGCCGCAGCTCATGGTCCAGCCGAGCGTGCCATGGCCGGTGTTGAGAAAGAGGCCGCGGATTTTCGTTGCGCCGATGACCGGGGTTCCATCTGGCGTCATCGGGCGCAGGCCGGACCAGAAGGCCGCCTTGCTCACATCGCCTCCGGGGAACAGATCCATGACGGAATGTTCGAGGGTATTACGGCGAGCCAGCCCGAGGTCGTTGGTGTAGCCGGAGATTTCCGCCATGCCGCCGACGCGAATACGGTCCCCGAGACGGGTGATCGCGATCTTATAGGTCTCGTCCATGACGGTCGATTCCGGCGCGAGCGCGGGGTCGACGATCGGGATCGTCAGCGAATAGCCCTTCACGGGATAGACGGGCAGGCTGATGCCGACCTGTTTGAGGAGCAGCGGCGAATAGCTGCCCAATGCGACGACAACGGCATCGGATAGTATCGGTCCTTGATCGGTAACGATACCGCGTATCTGGCCGCCCTCGACCTGAAGCGCCTTGATCGTGCGTCCGTAGTGGAACTGGACGCCGAGCTCGACGGCCTTTGCCGCTAACGCGTTGGTGAACTTGAAACAGTCGCCTGTCTCGTCTTTCGGGGTCAGGAGACCGCCGACGATCTTGTCGCGGGCGTGGCCGAGGGCAGGCTCGACGCGGATGCACCCGTCACGATCGAGAACCTCATAAGGGACGCCGTCGGCGGCAAGCGCCTTCACGTCCTTGGCCGATGCGTCGAGCTGCTGCTGGGTTCTGAAGAGCTGTAGCGTGCCCTGCATCCGCTGGTCATAGGCAATGCCGGTTTCCGTCCTGAGGTCGGCCAGCGCGATCCGGCTGTAGTCGGCAAGCCGCAGCATCCGGCTCTTGTTGACCGCGTAACGCTCCGAGGTGCAGTTCGACAGCATTTTGACGAGCCATGACAGCATTGCCGTGTCGACCTTCGGGCGCAGGATCAGGGGCGCGTGCTTCATGAAGAGCCACTTCAGCGCCTTTTGCGGGATCCCCGGTGCGGCCCAGGGCGAGCAGTAGCCGAAGGAGACTTCCCCGGCATTCGCGAAGCTGGTTTCAAGCGCAGGCCCTGCCTGCCGGTCGACGACCGTTACCTGGTGTCCCGCCTTGGCAAGTTGATAGGCGGTCGTGACGCCGATGACCCCGGCGCCGAGAATGGTGACTTTCATGGTGTCCTCGAAAATGGCGGTGGGAACGTCAGAGATAGTCGCGGTAGTAGCGGTGGCCGAGGCCGGTCAGAATCTCATACGAAATGGTTCCGGCGGATTTGGCAAGGTCTTCCAGTGTCTGGTGCGGCCCAATCACCTCCACCAGGCTGCCGAGGCTAAGCGTGCCTTGCGGCAGGGCGGTGATATCGACCGTAACGCTGTCCATGGAGACGCGGCCGACGATGGGCAGCCGCACGCCGGCGTAGTAGACAGCGCCCCGGTCACCAAGGCAGCGCGGAAGCCCGTCCGCATAGCCGGCGGCAAGCGTGGCAAGGCGCATCTCCGCTTTTGCCGCATGGGTGCCGCCATATCCGATGAGGGTTCCCGGTGGCACGGTTCTCGTCTGCACAACGGCAACGTCAAGACGAACGACGGGTCGCAGGAAATTGGACTTTCCCGCCGTCTGCGCGCCGCCATAGACCGCGACGCCGGCCCGGGTGAGGATCCCGTGATAATCCGATCCAAGGAAGACGCCGCCGGAATTGGCGAAGCTGACGCCGAACTGGGGAAATTCGGCGGTGATCTTTCGCATCTCGGCGAGCTGCTGGGTATTCTGGCCGTTGTCCGGCTCGTCAGCGGAGGCCAGATGGCTCATGATAAACAGGATCTCGACGGCGCCAGCGTCTGCAAGTTCCGCAGCGAAAGCCGCCCGGTCTTCCGGCGGGATCCCCAGCCTCGACATTCCCGTATCGAATTGCAGGACCGCCGGCAGGATACGTCCCTGTGCCAGCGCGGTGGATTTCCACCGCTTGTATTGCTCCATCGAGTTCAGCACGGGAATGATCCCGGCCTCCGCGCAAGCAACCTCGGCGCCCGGCTGCAGGCCGTTCAGCACGTAAATGCGGGCATCGGCTTCAAGCTGCGGCCGTAAACTCTCTGCTTCCGCGAACTGGGCAACGAAAAAATCGCGACATCCGGAGCGATACAATGCCGGAGCTACTCGATCCGCACCCAGCCCGTAGGCATCCGCCTTGACCACGGCGGCGGCCCTTACCGGCGCCACGGTGGCAGCGATCGCTTCATAGTTCCCGCTGATCGCAGCGAGGTCGATCGTCAGATAGCCCGTTGCCCCGGCTTGCCTTTGCCGTGCCGGAGCAGGGCTCATTCTCGCGACGCCATCCATGGCAAACCCCTCATTATTATGAGGAGCAGGATATTGAAATGATCGATGAATTTCTCTCTGATTACTGCTTGATTATTCGATGAATGCATGATTTTCAGAATAATTATCGATAAATTGAAAGAATCTGCATGTCGGGAATCGATGCCATCGACCGGAACATCATTCGGCTGCTCCGGCTGAATGCGCGCATGAGCAACGCGAAGCTGGCGGCCGAGGTGGGGCTGTCGCCTTCCGCCTGCCTGAGGCGCATCAATCTTCTTGAAAAGGCCGGCGTGATCCGTGGCTACACGGCGCTCATCGACAGCGTTTCAGGCGAGAGCGCCATCGCCGTGATCATCAACATCACGCTGGAGCGGCAGACCGAGGATCACCTCAATCGCTTCGAGGCGGCCGTTCGCAAGCACCCGGAAATCCAGGAGTGCTTCCTGATGACGGGCGGGTCGGACTATCTTTTGAAGGTGGAGGTCGCCGGCGCCGGCGAGTTCGAGCGGATCCACAAGGAGATACTGTCAACCTTGCCGGGCGTGCTGCGGATTCATTCGAGCTTTTCGATCAGAAACGTGCTTGCAACCCGGGCAAAGGGGCGTCGCTGAAGGGGATTCGCGCCGTTTGTGAAAGACGAAAAAGCCCGGCATCGGAGACGCCGGGCGAGGTACAGGCCAGCTGTCTGGCCTGGGGGAATTTGTCTCGCAGCCTGCCGGGTATGAATTACCGGCAGTCTTCAGGGCTGATCGAGCGGCCTATGCCGCGCGCTTCAGCGCGTCGCCGAGGATCGAGACGAGCTTGCTGATCTCGTCCTTCTCGATGATGAGCGGCGGCGACAGGGCAATGACGTCGCCGGTGACCCTGATCAGCAGACCCTTCTGGAAGCAATCCACGAAAATGTCGTAGGCGCGGGCGCCCGGCGCACCGTCGCGCGGGGCAAGCTCGATGGCGCCGACGATCCCTAAGTTGCGGATGTCGATGACGTTGGGCAGGCCCTTCAGCGAATGCAGCGCGTCCTGCCAGGTCTCGGCCAGTTCGGCGCCACGGGTCAGCAGGCCTTCTTCCTGATAGATTTCCAGGGTGGCAATACCGGCGGCGCAGGCGACGGGATGGCCGGAATAGGTGTAGCCGTGGAAGAGCTCGATCTGGTTTTCCGGACCGGTCATCAGGCCATCATGCACCTTGCGGCTTGCAAAAACGGCGCCCATCGGGATCGCACCGTTGGTGATGCCTTTGGCGGTGGTGACGAGATCGGGCACGACGCCGAAATAGTCCGTGGCAAACGGCGTGCCCAGGCGGCCGAAGCCGGTGATGACTTCGTCGAAGATCAGGAGGATGCCGTATTTGTCGGCAATGGCGCGCAGGCGCTCCAGATAGCCCTTCGGCGGCATGATGACGCCGGCCGAGCCGGACATCGGTTCGACGATAACGGCTGCGATCGTTTCCGCGCCGTGCAGCGCCACCAGGCGATCGAGGTCCTCGGCCAGCTCGATGCCGTGCTGTGGCAGGCCCTTGGAGAAGGCATTGCGCTCGACGTCGAGCGTGTGGCGCATATGGTCGGCGGGGATTTGCGGGAAGACGCGGCGATTGTTGACGAGGCCGCCGACGGAAATGCCGCCGAAGCCGACGCCATGATAGCCCTTTTCACGGCCGATAATGCGCGTCCGGGTGCCTTGACCGATGGCCCGCTGATAGGCGATGGCGATCTTGAGAGCGGTGTCCACGGATTCGGAGCCGGATCCGGTGAAGAACACGCGGTCAAGCTTCGCGGCCGGTCCGCCCGGCGCAATCGCTGCCAGCTTTTCCGCAAACTCGAATGCGATCGGATGGCCCATCTGGAACGTCGGAGCGAAGTCCAGGGTGCGCAGCTGCCGTTCGACGGCCTGGGTGATACGCTCCCGGCCATGGCCAACGTTGACGCACCAGAGACCGGCGGTGCCGTCGAGAACCTTATTGCCGTCAACGTCGGTGTAATACATGCCCTCCGCCGAGGCCAGCAGCCGGGGAGCCGTCTTGAACTGGCGGTTTGCGGTAAAAGGCATCCAGAAGTTTTCGAGGCTGGGGCTGTTCGGCTTGCTGATCTGATCCATGGCTCTCTCCATTAAGGTAACAATTCAAATCAGGCATTTTCCGTTTCCGAACAAGTCCTTTTCTCGCTCTTGCTAAGCCATTGAAAAATAGAATACGAGTTGCATGATATTTCCATATATCGAACAACCGAAAACATGAGGAATCCATGTCCGTCGATATTGGCAACCGGCTGCGGCATCTGCGCCTGGCGCACAATCTGTCGCAGCGTGAACTCGCAAAGCGCGCGGGCGTGACGAACTCGACGATTTCGCTGATCGAGTCGAACTCCGCCAATCCATCGGTGGGCGCACTGAAGCGCATCCTCGACGGCATCCCGATCGGACTTGCGGAATTCTTCGCATTCGAACCTGAGAAGTCTCGCAGAGCCTTCTACGCGGCCGAGGAGCTTGTCGAGATCGGCAAAGGACCGATCTCCTATCGCCAGATCGGCGACAACTTGTTTGGCCGCAGCCTTCAGATCCTGAAGGAATGCTATCAGCCGGGATCAGACACGGGCAAGGTGCCGCTCGTCCACGAAGGCGAGGAGGGAGGGATTGTCCTGTCCGGCCGGCTCGAAGTCACGGTGGAAGAGGAGAGGCGGATCCTGGGGCCGGGAGATGCCTATTATTTCGAAAGCCGACGCCCACATCGCTTCCGGTGTGTCGGGCCGGTGCCATGCGAAGTCATCAGCGCCTGCACGCCGCCGAGCTTTTAGGGTCGCGAGGCAGCCGATCGCCGGTGCCGTGTCACTCTCATGCCGAGGGTAGGAATATCGTCCCCCTATGGGTTGGCTGCCTCGCGGCCTGTTCACCAGGGCCGAATTGCGATAGCTACAACCGCGTGGTGTTCTCAGCTTCGTTTCGCCGAAAAGTTTCGAAGTCCTTGTGAATCACTATTGCAATTAAGTCGCAATTGCAGAATAAAGATCGCATCGTGTTGCAAATAGCTCGCAACAAGGGGTGGTGTTGATCCGGGGACCGACTCCAGTTTCACCGGCTGCGGATGCTTGCCGCCGAATAGTGTTGTGTGCCTTCGCAGGCACGACGGGTGGGCCTGCTTGCCGGATGAGGCGAATGTTCAGGTCCGAGCAGGGAAAAAGGAGAGAGAATTTCATGTTTGATCGCGTCAGACGCACGATCCTTGCGGGATTGGCAGGTTTCGCGGCACTCTGCCTGATGGCCGGCGGTGCGGCCGCTGAAGAGGCAGCCAATCAGAAGTTCAAGGCAGTGACGACCTTCACTGTTATCGCCGACATGGCGAAGAATGTGGCAGGCGATGCCGCCATCGTCGAATCGATCACCAAGCCCGGCGCCGAGATTCATGAATATCAGCCGACTCCCGGCGACATCCAGCGGGCACAGGGCGCCCAGCTTCTCTTCTCCAACGGTCTCAATCTCGAGCTCTGGTTCCAGAAGTTCTATCAGCACTTGAAGGACGTTCCCGACGTCGTGGTCTCGACGGGCGTCGAGCCGATGGGCATCACGGAAGGCCCCTATAACGGCAAACCCAATCCGCATGCCTGGATGTCGCCGAAGAATGCGATCGTCTATGTCGACAATATCCGCGACGCCTTCGTCAAATACGATCCGAAGAATGCGGAGATCTACAAGGCCAATGCGCAGGCCTACAAGGCGAAGATCGAGGCGACCATCGCGCCGATCCGCGAGAAACTCGATACCATTCCCGAAGACAAGCGCTGGCTGGTCTCGAGCGAAAGCGCCTTTTCCTACCTGGCCCGCGATTTTGGCCTGAAGGAGCTCTATCTCTGGCCGATCAATGCCGATCAGCAGGGCACCCCACGGCAAGTGCGCAAGGTGGTCGATGCTGTCCGGGCCAACAAGATCAGCGCGGTCTTCAGCGAAAGCACCATCTCCGACAAGCCGGCCCGGCAGGTCGCACGCGAGACCGGCACCCATTATGGCGGTGTACTCTATGTCGATTCCCTGAGCGAGGCCGATGGCCCCGTGCCGACCTATGTCGATCTCCTGCGCGTCACCTCCGATACCGTGGCCAAGGGGCTGGCCGAGGGTCTGTCGCAATGAACGCGGTCGCCACCCGCATCTCTCCCGCACCTGCGGATGCGGGGGGCGGCATTCTCGTGAAGGATGCCACCGTCACCTATCGCAACGGCCATACGGCGCTGCGCGATGCCAGCTTCAAGGTGCCGGCGGGCACCATCACGGCGCTGGTCGGCGTCAATGGCTCCGGCAAGTCGACCCTCTTCAAGGCGATCATGGGCTTTGTGCGTCTAGCAAAGGGCGAGATTTCGGTCTTGGGAATGCCCGTCAAACAAGCGCTGCGGCAAAACCTCGTCGCCTATGTGCCCCAGGCGGAAGAGGTCGACTGGAATTTCCCGGTGCTGGTCGAGGATGTCGTCATGATGGGCCGCTACGGCCATATGGGCATGATGCGGATTGCGAAGGCGGCCGATCACGAAGCCGTGTCCAGCGCGCTGGCGCGTGTCGATATGAGC
The DNA here is from genome assembly GCF_041355235.1 of Rhizobium sp. RCC_161_2. Lineage (NCBI taxonomy): Bacteria > Pseudomonadati > Pseudomonadota > Alphaproteobacteria > Hyphomicrobiales > Rhizobiaceae > Rhizobium > Rhizobium sp. RCC_161_2. Next base: position 25,303 of record NZ_JBFUPL010000024.1, read on the forward strand.
GAATTCCGCAAGCGCCAGATCGGCGAATTGTCCGGCGGGCAGAAGAAGCGTGTCTTCCTGGCCCGCGCCTTGGCGCAGGACAGCCGCGTTATCCTGCTCGATGAGCCCTTCACCGGCGTCGATGTGAAGACCGAGGAGGCGATTGTCAAATTGCTGCGCTCGCTGCGCGACGATGGCCGGGTGATGCTGGTCTCGACGCACAATCTCGGCTCCGTGCCGGAGTTCTGCGATCGCACCGTGCTGATCAAGGGCACGGTGCTCGCCTATGGACCGACCGACGAGACCTTCACGCAAGAAAACCTCGAAAGGACCTTCGGCGGCGTGCTTCGCCATTTCGTGCTGAACGGTCCGGCCGGCAAGCCACCGGCGAATGCCGCCGCGAACGAGCATGGAGAGCATGTCTGATGGCCTCCCTTCTCGAACCCTTCGGCTACAATTACATGCTCAACGCCATGTGGGTTTCGGCGCTGGTCGGCGCGGTCTGTGCGTTTCTCTCTTGCTTCCTGATGCTGAAGGGCTGGTCGCTGATCGGCGATGCGCTGTCTCACTCCATCGTGCCCGGCGTCGCCGGCGCCTATATGCTCGGGCTTCCCTTTTCTATCGGCGCCTTCTTCTCCGGCGGGCTGGCGGCGGCGGCGATGCTATTCCTGAACCAGCGCACGAAACTGAAGGAGGATGCCATTATCGGGCTGATCTTCTCCTCCTTCTTCGGGCTTGGCCTGTTCATCGTTTCGCTCAAGCCCGCGGCGGTGAACATCCAGACCATCGTGCTCGGCAATATCCTCGCCATTACACCGGAAGACACGTTTCAGCTCGCCATTATCGGCTTCGTTTCGCTCGCCATCCTGCTGGTGAAGTGGAAGGACCTGATGGTAACCTTCTTCGACGAAACCCATGCCCGTTCGATCGGGCTTAATCCGACAGCACTCAAGATCCTGTTTTTCACGCTGCTCTCGGCCTCGACGGTCGCGGCACTTCAGACGGTTGGCGCTTTTCTGGTGATCTGCATGGTGGTGACACCAGGCGCGACGGCCTATCTGCTGACGGACCGTTTCCCACGCCTGCTCTTCATTGCGGTTGGGATCGGCGCCGTAAGCAGCTTCGTCGGCGCCTATGCGAGCTATTTCCTCGACGGCGCTACCGGCGGCATCATCATCGTGCTTCAGACGCTGGTCTTTCTCGTCGCCTTCTTCCTCGCGCCGAAGCACGGCATGCTGGCGGCCCGGCGCAGAGCGGCGGAAGGGCGGGAGGTGACGCCATGAATGCTCTGTCCACCCTACTGGCGCCATTGCAGTTCGACTTCATGGTCAACGCCCTGATCATCTCGGTGCTGATTGCAGTGCCGACAGCGCTGCTGTCCTGTTTCCTGGTGCTCAAGGGTTGGGCTCTCATGGGAGACGCCATGAGCCATGCGGTGTTTCCGGGTGTGGTCATCGCCTATATCGTCGGCTTTCCCCTGGCGGTCGGCGCCTTTGCCGCCGGCATGGTCTGCGCGCTTGCCACCGGCTTTCTGAAAGACAATAGCCGCATCAAGCAGGATACGGTGATGGGCATCGTGTTCTCGGGCATGTTCGGCTTCGGCCTGGTCCTTTATGTGAAAATCCAGTCGGAGGTGCATCTCGACCATATCCTGTTCGGCGACATGCTCGGCATCGGATTTCAGGACATCTTGGAGACCGCAGCCATCGCCGTGCTGGCGGCGGGCGTCATCGCGGTCAAGTGGCGCGACCTGCTGCTGCATGCCTTCGATCCGGCACAGGCAAAAGCGGTCGGCTTGAAGGTCAACCTGCTGCACTATGGTCTGCTCTGCCTGCTGTCGCTGACGATCGTGGCGACGTTGCAGTCGGTGGGCATCATTCTTGCCATCTCCCTGCTGATCGCGCCCGGTGCCATCGCCTATCTATTGGCGCGCAGGTTCAGCACCATGCTCGTGCTGTCGGTGGTGATTGCGGTGACGGCGGCATTTTCCGGCGTCTATCTGTCCTTTTTCATCGATAGCGCGCCGGCGCCAACGATCGTATTGCTGCTCGCCATCACGTTCGTTGGCGCCTTCCTATATGCCTCTCGCAAAGCGGTGCGGGCGGAAGTACAGGAAACGGCATAGGGAGATTTTAGCAGGGGTGCCTCGAGGCGGTTTTCTAGACCGTTTCCTTGCCCTTTCTGGGCGGGCGCTTCTTGTCGATCGGCTTGACGTAGATTTCCAGCCTGTGGCTGACGATCGTGAAGCCATGCTGGCGGGCGATCTCTTCCTGCAGTCGTTCGATTTCGTCGGAGCGGAATTCGATCACATCGCCGGTTTCGACATTGATCAGGTGGTCATGATGCTCGTTGTCGGCACTTTCAAAGCGAGCCCGGCCGTCGCCGAAGGTATGCTTTTCCAGCACGCCCTTTTCCTGCAGCAAATTGACGGTGCGATAGACGGTGGCGATCGCAATGCCCGGATCGATCTCGCTGACGCGCCGATGCAGCTCCACCGCGTCGGGATGATCCGACGCATCGGACAGAACCTGCATGATGATCTTCCGTGGACCGGTCAGACGGAGCCCGTTTTCCTTGCAGAGTGCGGCTATGTCCTTCTTGAAGCGCATGAGTATATCGGCCGGGTCAGGTTCGGTTGGAGGTAAACCGCTCTATCCCACTTGAGCAGCATTTGCAAAAAGGCAATGGAGCCCGATGCCAAAGCATCGGCTCTCAAGGGTTGTAGGGGCCTTGATAGGGGAGAGCTGCGGGCGGCTGATTTAAAGCTCAGGCAAGGCACCGAGCGAAGCCGCCAGGGCTTCAAGCTCCTCGTAGAGCGCTTCGGCAAAGCTGCGCAGCACCGTCAGCTCGAAGCTGTCAGCACCGGTGCGCGTCAGTTGCAGCGAGATGTGGCCGAACAGCGTCACGGTCGAGCGTCCCTCCGGAAACGTCGAGGGATGAAGATCGACGGCCGTGCCCCTGGCGAGCAGTTCAGCCGCCTGCGGGCCGGAAAGGCCGATGCGGACGCGGCCATGGCTCTGGTCGGAGACGAAGGCGCTCCCTTGCAGGGCCGACGAGAGGGCTGCGATGTGCGACGATGGAAGCACATCGTCGCCGGCAATAAACCATTGCCGGTATCCGGCGGAACGGATCGTGCTCGCTTCAAGCCCTGCGGCAGAGAAATGGCCGGCGAGGCCATCGGCGTCTATTGCACCCATGACATGCAGCAGATGGCCTTCCGGCAAGTGCTCCAAGCGGATACCCGGACCTTGCAGGGCGGTCTTGCCGGCAAGCACCGGTCTGTGTTCGGGACGGTCAGGCATGGAGCTTCTCGTTTTCAGGATCGATGAAGACCGGGCTGCAGAGCTGCCCCTCGGTGAATTCGTTTCTAAGGCCGTTCCAGATCATGACCTTTTCGCCGATACGCTCAGGTCCGCGTTTGACCAGCGCAAGGCCAATCGTATGGCCGAGACTTGGCGAAAAGGCGCTAGAGGTGACATAGCCCTGATCGTTTTCGAGCGTCGCCGCCGCGCCGTCCGCCAGAATATGGGCGCCGGTGCGGAAGCTCGTCGCCGGGTCGAGCGGCTTGACGCCAACGAGGCGGGGACGGTCAGGCAACTGCAGACCCTCGCGTGCGAGCATGACCTTGCCGATGAAATCCGTCTTGGTCGCTGAGACCATGCGGCCGAAGCCGAGATCGCCTGGTGTCACCGTGCCGTTGATCTCGGCATGGGTGACATGGCCCTTCTCGATACGCATGACGCCGAGCGCTTCCGCGCCATAGGGGCAGATGCCGTGCTTTTCGCCGGCCTGCATGATGGCATCGGCCACCCATTCGCCATAACCGGCGGGCACCGCGAGTTCATAGGCAAGTTCGCCCGAAAAAGAGATGCGAAAGAGCCGGCCTTCGAGCTTGCCGCCGAAGAGTGTCACCGGACGGGCGCTCATGAAGGGGAAGGCGGCATCCGACAGATCCTCGTCGAGGATCTCGGAAAGGATCGCCCGCGATTTAGGGCCGGCGACCGCCATCTGCGCCCATTGGTCGGTCGAGGAGGCGAAATAGACCTCAAGCTCGGGCCAGAGCGTCTGGGCGCAGAATTCCAGATGGGTGAGCACGCCGGCGGCGAGCGCCGTCGTCGTCGTCATGAAGAAATGCTCTTCGCCGAGCCGGCTGGTTGTGCCGTCGTCATAGATCAGGCCGTCTTCGCGCAGCATGATGCCATAGCGCGCCCTGCCGACTGCAAGCTTGGCAAAGCCGTTGCAATAGATACGGTCGAGGAAGGTCGCGGCATCCTTGCCAAAGATCTCGATCTTGCCGAGCGTCGAGACGTCGCAGATCCCGGCATTCTTGCGGATATTCAGCACTTCGCGATCGACACTCTCGCGCCATGTCGTCTCGCCTTGGCGCGGGAACCAGGAGGAGCGATACCAGAGGCCGGTCTCGACAAAGGTAGCGCCATTCTTTTTGGCCCAATTGTGCAGCGGCGACTTGCGGGCCGGCTGGAAATGCTTTCCGCGCGAGGCGCCGGTGAGCGCACCAAAGGAGACTGGCGTGTAGAAGGGCCGGAACGTGGTGGTGCCGACGTCGCCGGGCGAAACGCCGCGCGCTTCGGCGAGAATGCCGATGGCGTTGATATTGGAGAGCTTGCCCTGATCTGTCGCCATGCCGTTGGTGGTATAGCGCTTGGCGAGCTCGACATGCCCATAGCCTTCGCGCACTGCAAGGCCGAGATCTTTCAAGTTCACGTCGTTCTGATAATCGACGAAAGCCTTGCCCTTGCCGCCTTTGACATACCAGAGCGCGGTGCTGGTGGTAGAGGCTTCTTCTGCCGGGACGAAAGCGGGCGTGATCCTGCCGAAACCGATCGCTTCCAGCACCTCAACGGCTTTGCGCGCACCATCGCCGAGGCAGGCTTCCGTGGTGGCGAGACCAGTTGCGGAGCCGGCAATCAGCAAGCCTTCCTGCCGCTCCGGCGCCAGGAAGGCGGCTTTCTCATCGGACCAGACGGGTCTTGCTCCGCGTTGGCAGGCAAGGTGAATGATCGGGCTCCAGCCGCCTGACATCGCCAGCGCATCGGCCTCGATGTCCTGCATGCCGGACGCCGTTGCAATGGTGACGCGGCGCAATTGCTTGCCGCCATGCGCGTCGATGATGCATCCCCCGGAGAGGACCGGCGCTTTGCCGCTCCAGCTTTCGCCGCTGCTGCGGTTGTCGACGATGGCGGCAACTTCGACGCCGGCCGCTTCAAGATCGGCGGCGGCTCGGTAGCCGGACTGGTTGGTAGTGAAGATGACGGTGCGGGAGCCGGGGGCGACGGCCTGGCGGTTGAGATAGCTGCGCATGGCGCCGGCCATCATCACACCCGGAATGTCGTTGCCGCCGAAGACAAGAGGGCGTTCTTCCGCGCCTGTCGCAAGGATCGCTTGCTTGGCGATGATGCGCCAGAACCGTTCGACCGGGCGCTGCGGATCGGGCAATGCCACATGTTTCTGCACGCGCTCGACGGCGCCGAAGACATTGTTGTCGTACCAGCCGATGACGGTGGTACGCGGCAGGAGCTGCACATTCGGTAGAGTTGTAAGTTCGTCGAGAATGCCTTGCAGGGCGGAATCGGTTTCGCACAGCAGGCTGCCGCCGAGTACAAAATTCTCGTCGGCAAGGAGGACGCGGGCGCCGGCGCGCGCCGCCGTCAGGGCTGCGGCAAGGCCGGTCGGTCCCGCGCCGATCACCAACAGGTCGCAATGCGCCCAGCATTTCTCATAGGAATCGGGATCGGCCTCATAGGATGCCTTGCCCAGCCCGGCGGCCTTGCGGATTATCGGCTCGTAGACTTTCTCCCAGAAGGCCGAAGGCCACATGAAGGTCTTGTAGTAGAAACCGGCACCGAGGAAAGGTGAAAGCAGGCCGTTGACGGCGCCGATATCGAAGCCAAGCGAAGGCCAGCGGTTCTGGCTGCGTGCGATCAGCCCCTCATAGAGATCGATCATCGTGGCGCGGCTGTTGGCTTCCGTCCGGCCGCCGGTGCCGGTGGTCATCAGCGCATTGGGTTCGGCCGCACCCGCCGTCAGGATACCGCGCGGCCGATGATATTTGAAGCTGCGGCCGACGAGTTGAATGCCGTTGGCCAGCAGAGCAGATGCCAGCGTATCGCCGGGATGGCCGCTCAGGCCCTTGCCGTCGAAGGTGAAATTGACGGTTTTGGAGCGGTCGATCCGACCGCCAGAGGGAAGGCGATAGCTGGTCATATCTCGCCTCCGAGCTTGGCGAGCGCAGCGTCGCTGACCTCAAGAACGGCATGGGTGACGGTATCGCGCTCGACGATCAGCCAGCGACGGCAACCGGACGAGTGATGCCAATATTCCTTGTGATGACCCCTCGGATTGTCACGCAGGTAGACATAGTCGTACCAAGCCTCCGCGCCGGCATCGGGAGTGGGGCGGGTCAGGCTCGCATCGCCCTTGATGGTGAACTCCTCCTTGGGACGCTGGCCGCAGTGAGGGCAGGTAATCAGGCTTGCCATGTCGTCATGTCCTCAGTGCAGGTTCGGCTGGGCGCCGACGCCCTTTTCATCGATCTGATAACCGCGCCGGAAACGGTCGAGGCGCAGCTCGCGGGCCGTCTCATGCGGCTCGTTGCGAGCGATCAGATGGGCGTAGCAATAGCCGGAGGCCGGCGTCGCCTTGAAGCCGCCATAGCACCAGCCGGCGTTTAGATAGAGATTGTCGATATGGGTGCGGTCGATGATCGGCGACCCATCCATGCTCATGTCCATGACCCCACCCCATGAGCGCAGGTAGCGCACGCGGGTCAGCGACGGGATCAGGGCGACGCCGGCCTCGGCGACATGCTCGACGGTGGCGAGATTGCCGCGCTGGGCATAGGAGTTATAGCCGTCGATGTCGCCGCCGAAGACGAGGCCGCCCTTGTCCGATTGCGAGACGTAGAAATGGCCTGCGCCGAAGGTGACGACCGTATCGATGAAGGGCTTCAGCCCCTCGGAGACGAAGGCCTGCAGCACATGGCTTTCGATCGGCAGGCGAAGGCCGGCCATATCGGCAACGACCGTGGAGTTGCCGGCGGCCGCCAGCGCCAGCTTGCCGCAGCCGATGAAGCCCTTGGTGGTCTCGACGCCGGTCACCCGGCCATTCTCGGAGCGGATGCCCGTCACTTCACAGCCGGTGATGATATCGACGCCGCGGCTGTCGGCGCCGCGGGCATAGCCCCAGGCGACGGCATCGTGGCGCACCGTGCCGCCGCGCGGCTGGAACAGGCCACCCATGATGGGAAAACGGGCATTGTCGAAATCGAGGAAGGGGAGTTTCTGGCGCACTGCCGCCTTGTCAAGGAACTCGGCATCGACGCCATGCAGCCGCATGGCATTGCCGCGCCGGGTATAGGCGTCACGTTGCGCATCCGAATGGAAGAGGTTGAGGACGCCGCGCTGCGAGACCATGGCGTTGAAATTGAAATCCTGCTCCAGCCCTTCCCAGAGCTTCATCGACAGCTCGTAGAACGGATTATTGCCGGGCAGCAGGTAGTTCGAGCGGATGATCGTCGTGTTGCGGCCGATATTGCCGGAGCCGAGATAGCCCTTTTCCAAAACGGCGACATTGGTGATGCCGAAGGTCTTGGCGAGGTAATAGGCCGTCGCCAGTCCATGACCGCCGCCGCCAACGATGATGACGTCGTAATGCGGCTTTGGCTCGGGCTGCCGCCAGGCGGGAGCCCAGCCGGTATTGCCGCGAAGGCCGTTGAGGAAAATGGATAAAGCGGAATAGCGCATGAATTGCTCCGAAAGAACCGCCTTATGATGACAGAAGGTCCGCTATCCACTTGCTCATTTAGGACCTTTGTGAATAGAAAAAGGACATGTCATCGATTGATGCGAAAAACGTCCAGCATATCGGCTTCATCCTGATCCCGGGATTCGCCCTGATGTCCTATGCTTCGGCCACCGAACCGCTGCGCGCCGCCAATCTGCTGGCCGGGCGGGAGATTTATCGCCTCTCAAGCTTCTCGCCGGATGGCGCGCCGGCTCTGTCTTCCGGCGGCGTGCCGGTGCCGGCCGATCCGCTTCCAGGCCGTGGCTTCGGGCTTGGCACGGTCTTCGTCTGCGCCGGCGGCTCGCCGCGCGACTGGCATTATCCGGCGGTGTTCGCCTGTCTCAGGCAATTGGCGCGCGAGGGCGTGCGTATCGGCGGCATCTCCGGCGGCCCTTATCTGCTGGCTGAAGCCGGGCTGCTTGCCGACCGCGACTTCACCATCCACTGGGAGCATGCGTCGGCGCTGCTCGAAGCCTTTCCCGAACTTTCGCCGCGTCAGGCCCGCTTCGTCGTCGACGGCAACCGCATCACCTGCGGCGGCGGTATCGCGCCTCTCGACATGATGCATGTGCTGATTTCCGAGCGCATGGGGCCGGATTTCGCCCGCCGCGTCAGCGACTGGTATCTGCACACCGAGGTCGGTGAGCCGGCAGCGCCACAGCGCGGCTCGCTTGCCGAGCGCTACGGCGTGCATCACCCGGGCCTCCTCAGCGTGCTGGAGAAAATGGAGGAGACGATCGAGATGCCGCTCGGCCGCACCGCCATGGCCCGGATTGCCGGTGTCACGCCACGTCATCTCGACCGGCTGTTTGCCACACATCTCGGCTCAACCTTCCTCGATCAATATCGCCGAATCAGGCTCCAGCATGCTCGGCGTCTCCTGGAGCAGAGCCCGCTTTCGATCTCTGAAATCGCCATCGCCACCGGTTTTTCCAGCGGCGCGCATTTCTCCCGCGTCTATCGCAGCGCCTATGGCGCGGCACCCAGCAATATTCGTAAGTCCTGACTTTCGTCATGGTTGAGAAAATTTCACTGCGACGATAGGGTGGCTGCGATGACGCGTTGCAGCAAAGGATCGTGAATGAAGACGAAGCCGGAAAAGACATCGACTGAGGAGCATCCCCACGGCGCGCGGCCGGCCTTGTTGCAGGACCCACATGCGGTTCGCGAGCCGAAGGAAAACAATCTTGAAATGGCGATCGGCCATGAGGTGCGCGCCTATCGTAAGAAGCTCGGCATCACTGTGACCGACCTTGCGGCGGCGACCGGGATTTCGCTCGGCATGCTGTCGAAGATCGAAAACGGCAATATTTCGCCATCGCTGACGACGCTGCAGTCGCTCTCGCGTGCCCTCGGGGTGCCGCTGACGGCCTTCTTCCGGCGCTACGAGGAGCCGCGTAACGCCGTCTTCGTCAAGGCTGGACAAGGCATAGAGCTGGAGCGACGCGGCACGCGCGCGGGTCATCAGTATAATCTGCTCGGCCACATCGACAACAATTCGAGCGGCGTCATCGTCGAGCCCTATCTCATCACGCTGACAACCGATTCCGACGTCTTCCCGACTTTCCAGCACGAGGGCATGGAGTTCCTCTATATGCTCGAAGGCGAGGTGGTCTATCGCCACGGCGACCAGCTTTTCCAGATGCAGCCGGGCGATAGCCTGTTCTTCGACGCCGATGCGCCGCATGGGCCGGAAGTGCTGGTGAAACTGCCCAGCCGCTATCTGTCGATCATCAGCTATCCACAGCGCGGCAAGAGTGACTGACTTGCTTTAAAAGAAAATATTATTCTTGCCAGTTGAAATCTGAAATTGGACCTGCTAGTCATTTTGCAGACGCGAAATGGAGGGTCTGATCATGTGCGGAATTGTGGGTCTCTTCCTGAAGGATAAAAGCCTGGAGCCGGAGCTCGGCTCGCTTCTCTCGTCCATGCTGGTGACGATGACGGACCGTGGCCCCGACAGCGCCGGCATCGCGATTTACGGCGGCGCGAACGGCAACAAAGCAAAAATCACAATCCAGTCCGCCAATCCGGCAAAGGACTTCGACGGCCTTGAGCAGGATCTTCGGCGGGCGCTCGATGCCCCGGTGTCGATCGAGGTGAAGAGCACACATGCCGTTGTTACGCTTGCGAAGGACAAGCTCGATGAGGGTCGCGCCGCGATCGTATTGCTGCGGCCGGATGTCCGGGTGATGAGCAGCGGTGATGCCATCGAAATCTATAAAGAGACGGGCCTGCCGAAGGACGTCGTCTCCCGTTTCGGCGTCGCCTCCATGTCCGGCACGCACGGTATCGGTCATACCCGCATGGCGACCGAATCCGCCGTCACGACGCTCGGCGCCCATCCTTTCTCGACCGGTTCGGATCAGTGCCTGGTTCATAACGGCTCGCTGTCGAATCACAATAACCTGCGCCGCGAACTCGTGCGCGAAGGCATGACCTTCGAGACCCAGAACGACACCGAGGTTGCCGCCGCCTATCTGACGGCCGAGATGGCCAAGGGCAAGGATCTGGGCGAGGCATTGACCGGCGCGCTGGACGATCTCGACGGTTTCTTCACCTTCGTCGTCGGCACCAAATCCGGCTTCGGCGTTGTGCGCGATCCCATCGCCTGCAAGCCGGCCGTCATGGCCGAGACCGATCGCTATGTCGCCTTCGGCTCAGAATATCGCGCGCTCGTCAACCTGCCCGGCATCGAGGATGCCCGCATCTGGGAGCCAGAGCCGGCCACCGTCTATTTCTGGGATCACGAAAAGGCTGCCTAGTCCAGGGTCGGCGCAATCGAGAGAGTTTTTTATGCCAGTTTTCGATCTTTCCGTCACACCGCTGCGTGACCTCAACAGCGCTCTCCACGGCCTTGCAGCAGGCGCCAACGATACTGCCTTCGAGGTTGTCAATCCGCGTGGCCATCATGCTGTTGCCGTCGGCATCGATGCTCCCGTGACCGTCGATGTCAAAGGATCAGTCGGCTATTATTGTGCGGGCATGAACGATGGCGGCAACGTCACCGTCCATGGCTCTGCTGGCCCCGGCGTTGCCGAGAACATGATGTCGGGCACCGTTGTCATCGAAGGCGATGCGAGCCAATATGCTGGGGCGACTGGCCAGGGCGGCCTCCTGGTCATCAAGGGCAATGCGGCGTCCCGTTGCGGCATCTCGATGAAGGGCATCGATATCGTCGTGCATGGCAATATCGGCCATATGTCCGCTTTCATGGGACAGTCCGGCCATCTGGTCGTGCTCGGCGATGCCGGCGATGCGCTGGGCGACAGCCTCTATGAAGCCAAGCTTTTCGTGCGCGGCTCGGTCAAGAGCCTCGGCTCGGACTGCATCGAAAAGGAGATGCGCCCGGAGCATCTCGAAAAGCTTTCCGAGCTTCTCGACAAGGCCGGCGTCAGCGGCGTCAAGCCGGAAGAGTTCAAGCGCTACGGATCGGCGCGCAAGCTCTATAATTTCAACATCGACAATGCCGACGCGTACTGAGGCGAAAGGAATATCATGAGCTATCACAATCCTCTGACGCCGCCGCGCAAGTCCGCCACCTTCGACGATCATACGCTGGCCGAGATCCGCCGCGCGGCTGCGACCGGCATCTACGACATTCGCGGCGCCGGCACCAAGCGCAAGGTTCCGCATTTCGATGACCTGCTTTTCCTCGGCGCATCGATCTCACGCTATCCGCTCGAAGGCTACCGCGAGAAGTGCGACACGACGGTCGTTCTCGGTAGCCGCTTCGCCAAGAAGCCCATTACGCTGAAGACCCCGATTACCATTGCCGGCATGAGCTTCGGCGCCCTCTCTGGCAACGCCAAGGAAGCGCTTGGTCGCGGCGCCACGCTTGCGGGCACATCGACCACGACCGGCGACGGCGGCATGACCAATGAAGAACGCGGCCATTCGCAGACCCTCGTCTATCAGTATCTCCCGTCGCGCTACGGCATGAATCCGAAAGACCTGCGTCGTGCGGATGCGATCGAAGTGGTGGTCGGCCAGGGCGCTAAGCCCGGCGGCGGCGGCATGCTGCTCGGCCAGAAGATTTCCGATCGCGTCGCCCATATGCGCAATCTGCCGAAGGGCATCGACCAGCGCTCGGCCTGCCGTCACCCGGACTGGACCGGTCCCGACGATCTTGAGATCAAGATCATGGAACTGCGCGAAATCACCGATTGGGAAAAGCCGATTTACGTCAAGGTTGGCGGTGCGCGTCCCTATTACGATACGGCTTTGGCCGTAAAGGCTGGCGCCGATGTCGTCGTTCTCGACGGCATGCAGGGCGGTACGGCCGCGACCCAGGATGTCTTCATCGAAAATGTCGGCATGCCGACGCTTGCCTGCATTCGCCCGGCCGTTCAGGCGCTGCAGGATCTCGGTATGCACCGCAAGGTGCAACTGATCATCTCCGGCGGCATTCGTTCCGGTGCTGATGTGGCAAAGGCGCTCGCGCTTGGTGCCGATGCCGTTGCCATCGGTACGGCGGCACTGGTCGCGATCGGCGACAATGATCCGCGCTGGGAAGAAGAGTACCAAAAGCTCGGCACCACTGCCGGCGCCTATGACGACTGGCACGAAGGCAAGGACCCGGCTGGCATCACCACGCAGGACCCGGAACTCGCCGCGCGGCTCGACCCTGTTGCGGCAGGTCGTCGTCTGGCCAATTATCTGAAGGTCATGACGCTCGAGGCCCAGACGATTGCGCGTGCCTGTGGCAAGAACCATCTGCATAATCTGGAACCGGAAGACCTCTGCGCGCTGACGATGGAAGCCGCCGCCATGGCGCAGATCCCGCTTGCCGGTACGAGCTGGTATCCGGGCAAAGGGGGCTACTGAATTTTCACCGCCGGGCAGAAGAGCGCGGCGGCATCCCACCAAAATCGAAGTGTCTCTAAGAAATCCAAAGGGGAACGAGAATGACACTGGACCTTGCTGCTTTTGCCAAAGACAAAGGCATCAAATATTTCATGATCAGCTATACCGATCTGTTTTCCGGCCAGCGCGCCAAGCTGGTGCCGGCGCAGGCGATTGCCGCGATGCAGGAAGAGGGCGCCGGCTTTGCTGGCTTCGCCACCTGGCTCGACATGACGCCCGCCCATCCGGACCTGTTTGCCGTGCCGGATGCATCCTCCGTCATCCAGCTCCCCTGGAAGAAAGAGGTTGCCTGGGTTGCCGCCGATTTGTGGATGGATGGCGAGCTCGTCGCCCAGGCGCCGCGCAACGTGCTGAAGAAACTCGTCAAGTCGGCCGAAGCCGAGGGCATGCGGGTCAAGACCGGTGTCGAAGCCGAATTCTTCCTGATCACCGCTGACGGCTCGAAGATTTCGGACGAATACGACACCGCCGAAAAGCCCTGCTACGACCAGCAGGCGGTTATGCGCCGTTATGACGTCATTGCCGAAATCTGCGACTACATGCTGGAACTCGGCTGGGGCGCCTATCAGAACGACCACGAGGACGCCAACGGCCAGTTTGAGATGAACTGGGAGTTTGACGACGCGCTGAAGACGGCCGACAAGCACTCCTTCTTCAAGTTCATGGTCAAGTCGATCGCCGAAAAGCACGGGCTGCGCGCCACCTTCATGCCGAAGCCTTTCAAGGGCCTGACCGGCAATGGCTGCCATTGCCATATCTCTGTGTGGAGCAATGACGGCAAGACCAACGTCTTTGCCGACAAGGAAGCGGAGTTCGGTCTCTCGACGCAGGGCAAGCAGTTCCTCGGCGGCATCATGAAGCATGCCTCGTCGCTGGCGGCGATCACCAATCCGACGGTCAATTCCTACAAGCGCATCAACGCGCCGCGCACCACTTCGGGTGCCACCTGGTCGCCGAATACGGTAACCTGGACCGGCAACAACCGCACCCATATGGTGCGCGTGCCCGGCCCCGGCCGCTTCGAATTGCGCCTGCCGGACGGTGCCGTCAATCCTTACCTGCTGCAGGCGATCATCATCGCCGCCGGCCTCGACGGCATTCGCAACAAGGCCGATCCCGGCCCGCATCACGACATCGACATGTATGCCGAGGGCCATCTGGTGAAGGATGCGCCGCGCCTGCCGCTCAACCTGCTCGATGCGCTGAGAGCCTATGACGAGGACGAGGGCCTGAAGGAAGCGATCGGCTCGGAATTCTCCGCCGCTTACCTGAAGCTCAAGCATCAGGAATGGAATTCCTACTGCTCGCACTTCACGCAGTGGGAACGCGACAGCACGCTCGATATCTGAGTGTAGCACTTCATTCCATAGGATGAGCGCATGGGCCGGAGCCTGAAACTCCGGCCTGACGTGGATATTCTGCCTGGGACGGCAAAGGGAAATGAACATGGAGAAGTTCGTACTCACGGTATCGTGCCACTCGACACGCGGGATCGTTGCGGCGATTGCCAATTATCTGGCCGACCAGGGCTGCAACATCGTCGACTCCAGCCAGTTCGACGATCTCGATACCGGCAAGTTCTTCATGCGGGTGAGCTTCATCTCCGAACAAGGGGTCGGACA
>NZ_JBFUPL010000025.1:0-24795 GCF_041355235.1 Rhizobium sp. RCC_161_2
CACGAACGTACCCTCGCCGAGCTCACGAGACTTAAGCGCCTCGATGCGCAGATGCGTCAGAAACTGGCGGCTGATCGCGTTATCGGTTCGAAATCCAGGCCAAATGCTATCATCTATGGCTGACGCTGCCAGCCTATTGGTGCTTGCAGAGTTTCGTTGCGGCCGCAGCCGATCACGGAAGCGGCCGCTTGCGTCGCGCCAGCAAAAGCTGCGCGAACCTCGGGCCGAAAAAGGCATCGTCACGCCAGCGCTCCGGCTTGTAGACATCGAGATCGGTCGGCATGACGTTGAAATCGCCGACCAGAGCCACGGGCACATCAAGCTCGAACAGTTCCACCGCATAGGAATGCAACCGCTCGAACCGGCGGAGTTTGTAGTCGAACTTCGGCCCTGGCGCTGGATTGCCGTTCGGAAGATAAAGGCAGCCGACGATCATGCCATCGATGGCAGCCTCGATATATCGGCTGTGAATGTCGTCGGGGTCGCCCGGAAGCCCTCGGCGGGCCTCGCGCGGCTCCTGGTTCCGGGCAAGGATCGCCACGCCATTCCATGATTTCTGCCCGTGCCAGATGGCGCCGTAGCCGGCACGCTCGATCTCGCGGCGCGGAAACTTTTCATCCGGCGCCTTCAACTCCTGCAGGCAGACGACATCAGGTCTCGCCTCGGCGAGCCACCGGAGCAGGACCTCAAGCCGGCCGTTGATACCGTTGACGTCATAGGTGGCGAGCTTCACCGGCGTTTCCGTCAGTGCTTGCGATCACCCTTGTCGCCCTGGCCGGGCTTCGCATCATGCTTGGCGTCGTGGCGGGCGTCAGCGGAAAGCGATCGCGAGACGTCGACGCTCTCCTTGAACTTGCCTTCCTTGTCACGGCGGACATAGCGCTTGTCGGTTCCGGTATCGATCAGTTCGCGTTTGCTCATAGCAGGACTCCTTTTTGGTTGCTGCCGAAGAAAACGCGCGTCACCGCCAAAAAATGCATGCGAATCAGGAGGCTAACGACGACTCGCAAAACGGGTGGTCCTGATTGTCCTAGGTCCTTGAAAAATGATTCGTTTCGACTCGGAACAATTACATGCTGATTCGCTTGAATCGCATTGGTTGTGTCAGGAGTTCGGCGTCATGGTTGCCCCGAGAGCGAATTGGAAAGGCTTCATCAAATTCGGAGAGGTCGCCTGTCCGGTGGCGCTCTACACCGCGGCATCAGCCTCGGAACGGATCGCTTTCAACACCCTGAACCGGAAAACCGGCAACCGGGTAAAGCGCGAATTCGTTGACAGCGAGACCGGCGATCCGGTCGAGCGGGACGATCAGGTCAAGGGCTACGAGATCGAGAATGGTCAGTACATCGTCCTTGAGCCTGACGAAGTGGCGGCCGCCGTGCCCGACAGCGACAAGACGCTGAAGATCGACGCCTTCATTCCCTGTAACGAAGTCGACGGGGTTTATTTCGACAAGCCCTATTACCTGGCGCCGGACAAGATGGGGACGGATGCCTTCGTGCTGCTGCGTGACGGCATGAAGAAGGCAAGGTCGCAGCCATTGCCCGCACAGTTCTCTTCCGTCGCTTGCGCACCGTGCTGATCCGGCCACACGGCAAAGGGCTGATCGCCACGACGCTCAACTTCGATTACGAGGTGCGATCGTCCGAGGAGGCGTTCGAAGAACTGCCCGATCTGAAGATCGAAGGCGAAATGCTGGAGCTGGCCGAGCACATCATCGGCACGAAGAAGGGAAGCTTCGATGCCAGCACCTTCGACGACCGCTACGAGGCGGCCGTCGCGGAGCTGGTGAAAGCCAAAATCGAGGGCAGGGCGCTTCCGAAGAAGAAGGCGCCGGCGGCGTCGAAACCCAGCGATCTTCTGCAGGCACTCAGAGAGAGCGCCGGCATAGGTGGGAAGAAGGCCGAGCCGAAGCGAGCGGCTGCCAACGCCAACAAGGGCACGCGCCGCCAGCAGGCCGCCAAGCCTGTCGAGGCCAAATCAAAGTCGGCGGCATCCCCGACCCGCCGTGCCGGTTGATTGGAGGATATCATGGCTATTCGTCCCTATTCGAAAGGCTATCTCAAACTCTCGCTCGTTACTTGCCCGGTGCAGATGATGCCGGCGACCTCCGAGAGCGAGAAGGTTCGCTTTCACACGCTGAACCGCGAAACCCAGAACCGCGTCGTCAGCCACTATGTCGATTCCGTCACCGGCACGGAGGTTAACGACAAAGACGAGGTCAAAGGCTACCAGCGTGGCGAGAACGAATACATCATGCTGGAGGACGAAGAGCTGGAAAACGTCTCGCTCGAAAGCACCAAGATAATCGACATCTCGACCTTCATGCCGCGCGACAGTATGGAATGGATTTGGCTCGACACGCCGTATTACCTATATTACCTATCGCCCACCGATCCAGTCGGGCAGAAAGCGTTCTCGGTGATCCGTGATGCGATGGAAGCCCAGGACATGGTCGGTATC
This sequence comes from Rhizobium sp. RCC_161_2, assembly GCF_041355235.1. Lineage (NCBI taxonomy): Bacteria > Pseudomonadati > Pseudomonadota > Alphaproteobacteria > Hyphomicrobiales > Rhizobiaceae > Rhizobium > Rhizobium sp. RCC_161_2. Next base: position 2,464 of record NZ_JBFUPL010000025.1, read on the forward strand.
TCGCGGCTGGTGATCTCGCGCCGGGAACGCGCCGTCATGCTGGAGCCACGGGGCAAGGGTATCGTGCTTGGACACTACGATACGGGGATGAAGTCCGTGACGAGAATACCTATTTCGCAGGCATCGACGACGACGAGACGGCGGATTCCGACATGATGCCTTTGGTGCAGCAGCTGATCAAGAAGCAGACGAAGCATTGGGATGCGAAGATGGTGATCGACCCGGTGCAGGACCGGCTTCTCGATATCATCGCCGCCAAGAAGAAGGCGATGAAGAAGCCGGCGAAAGCCAAGCCGCCAGCGCCGGGGAAAGCCGGGCCAAGCAACGTTATCAATATCATGGATGCCCTGAAGAAGTCGGTCGCGGCAGAAAGCCGGTCAAGCAAGTGAGAAGACCCGCCAAACCACTGCTACAAGATGACAGCTTCACCGCAAAATCGCAGCCGCGCCGAAAGCGCAACCCGGCTCAACCGAATCTTCCGTTCGATCCAATGCCAGACCGGGTCGAGCCGAGCTTGGCGCTCCTGAAGGCTACCCCCCCCGACCGGCCCTGACTGGGCCTATGAAATCAAATGGGACGGATACCGTCTGGCGATCCACATCGAGCCGAGGGACGTGCGGATCATTACACGCGGAGGCCATGACTGGACGCATCGCTTCCCGACGATTGCTGAGGCCGCCAGAAACCTGGGCGTTTCGACAGCCATCCTCGACGGCGAGGCCGTGGTACTGAACAGCGAGGGACGCTCGGACTTTGGAGCCTTGCAGCGTTCGCTCGGCGGGCGCGGCGGCAAGCGTGTTCCGACGGAATCCGTCTTATTCGCCTTCGATCTTCTTTACTTCGATGGCCACGATCTAACCCGGACCGAGCTAACGGTCCGCCGCCATCTGCTTGAGGATCTGCTCGAAGACGCGGTTGGGGTCATACAGTTGTCCGAGGAGGTGCAGGGTGAAGGCAGCGAACTCCTCGAAAACGCCCGCTCGCTTGGGTTGGAAGGTATCATCGCCAAACACAGGGACAGTCCGTATCGACCGGCCGGACCAGCGACTGGCTGAAGATCAAATGCATTCAGAGCGAGAGTTTCGCGATCGTCGGCTACGAGCAGTCGGCGGTGGCGCGCGGCGGCATTGGCACCCTGCTGCTGGCCGCTCGCCGCGACCACGACTGGGTCTATGTCGGCGCCGTCGGCACGGGCTTCAAGGAAAAAGATGCTGCGTATCTGAAGAAGACGCTCGACACGCTGAAGACCAACACACCGGCCGTGCCGCTGAAGGGTAAGAACTATGTCTTCGCGCAGCCGACGCTGATCGCCGAGATCGAATTCCGCGGCTGGACCGACGACGACAATCTGCGGCACGCATCTTACAAAGGGCTGCGCGATCTCCAAGACAATGCCGCTGTTTATGAACTCGACTGAGCAATGGGTTTCAGCCCTTGGGGGAGGCCTCAAATTTTTTCGGACGGTGCTCTTGAATCGGAAATTCTCAGAAACCAAATCCATTGCCGCCAGCTGCTGAAGACAGGGCTGGACTTGCTGGGAGCGCCGCCTTTCGGCGCTTCCGTACCCATGTTGCTTCAAGGAGGATATGGCTATGGCAACATCTTACGACTACGCACCTCTGTTCCGCTCGACCGTCGGGTTCGACCGGGTCTTCAATCTTCTCGAAAATGCTCAGCGTGCCCGTTCGATCAGCGACTGGCCGCCCTATGACATCGCCAAGACCGGTGACGACAGCTACCGGATCTCCCTCGCGGTGGCCGGCTTTGCCCAGGAAGATCTCGACATCACCTTCCAGTCCAACCTTCTGACCGTCACCGGCAAGAAGCAGGAGGCATCCGCCGATGGCTACCTGCATCGCGGCATTGCCGGCCGTCCGTTCGAACATCGCTTCGAGCTTGCCGACCACGTCCGCGTGAATGGCGCCGATCTGAAGAACGGTCTCCTGTCAATCGATCTCGTTCGTGAGATCCCCGAGGCCCTGAAGCCGCGGAAGATCGACATCCAGACCAACCCCGCCCTCATGCAGTCGACCGCCCCGGTGCAGATCGGGGCGCAGAAAGCCGCCTAACCGAAACTTTGGTGAAGGGCGCCGCGCGCAGCGGCGCCCTATTAGACATTCCGGGTTGAGAGGAGAGAGACAATGAAACCCGATATGTTCGAACAACCTGTTACCATCCTTGTCGGCCTTGGTTTCCCGGCTGAGGTCCGAACCGTCATGGATGCCTACCGGCATCTTGCCGAATGGCCAGCATCGTTGCGCGACACGGCACACTCGATCGCGCTGAAAGCGTGTAGCGCGGCACTGCGCGGCGAGATCGAAGCCGAGACCGCGCGCGGCCTGTTTGCCGCCTTCGCTGAGAAGCACGATCTGCTGGCGCCGGGAACCAATGTGATCGCCGCCTCCAGTCGCCGGCGTGACAAAGATCCGCACGTTCGCTAAGGAGGCCGACATGCACGAGGTTTTGCAGCAGGCCGCAAGCAGTGCCGCTACTCTGTGTCCGACGATCCTGCTTCAGGGCATGCAGATTGAGCGGCCGCTTGACGTGGTGGAAGCGACCGCACTCTCCGCAGACGACAAACGGACCATCTTAGCCTCATGGGCCTCGGACTTCTACGCGATCGACTCGAAGCCGGCGTTCCGCCACATCCTGGAACACCGCAGCCGTTTTCCATCGATGAGATTCAGGCTGCCCTCAGAGAGCTTGATCGGCGCTATGGCTCCTGATCAAAGGCGATCTCACGCGGCCTGTTTCATCGACTTCGCCAGCCGCTTGATGGCCTGCTCCAGCGGACGCTGTCCATCGCAATAATCCTGCCAGGCCGTCGTCTTCGCCAGGAGTGCGGGCACGGTTCGGATTGTGAAACGTTTCGGATCGAGATCCGTCTTTACCTGGCTCCAGGTGAGCGGCATCGAGACCGTGGCGCCCGGTCGCGCGCGTGGCGACAACGGCGCGACTGCTGTCGCCATCCGGTCATTGCGCAGGTAGTCGAGGAAGATCCGGCCATTGCGCTGGTTCTTCGCCATCTTGATCAGATAAAGCTCAGGGTTCTCGCGCGATATTTGCAGGCAGACATCGTGCGCGAATCCTTTTGCCTCCGGCCAGGCCAGCTTCTTACCCTTCGCTACCGCCAGCGGCGTGACCACGTGCAGGCCTTTGCCGCCAGTGGTCTTGCAGAAACTGACGAGGCCGAGTTCTTCCAGCCGGTCGCGCATTTCCCGAGCGGCTTCGACGACGGTCGAGAACGGGACATCCGGGCCGGGATCAAGGTCGAAGACAAGACGGCCTGGCACCTCAGGCTGGCCCGGTTCGCAATTCCACGGATGCAGTTCGACGCCACCGATCTGGGCAATAGCGGCAAGGCCCTCCACCCGATCGATCTGCAGATAGGGTTTCTTGTCGCCGAACACCTTCACCAGTTCGAGCAGGTTCGAGGTTCCCGGCATCGCATGCCGCTGGAAGAATTGCTCGCCGCCGATGCCATCCGGCGTTCGGATGATCGAGCATGGCCGTCCCTTGATATGGTCGATCAGCCATGGACCAACGGCTTCGTGATAACGGGCCAAATCTTCCTTCGTCACCGGCTCTCCGTCATTGGCATCGGGCCAGAGCGGCTTGTCCGGGCTGGAGATCATCACGCCCATCACCTCGGCCTTGGCATTCTTGCCGCGTGCCGGTCTCGATAGCTTCTCCCGGGCAGGGGTCGGCGTGTCGGTCTTTGCTGGCGATGCCGGCTTTTCGGCCTCGACTTCGGCTGCAGGCTTGTCTTCGCGCAATCCCTTGAACGCCGCCTGACGGACCAGCCCGTCCGCTGTCCAGCCGGAGAACTGGATCTCGGCCACCAATTCGGGCTTGACCCAGGCGATGTTGGGGTCCTTCTTAGGCGCGCCTATACCTGTAAACGGCGATTTGTCGACCTCGATCTCCCGAAGCCTTGGCAAGATCGTCTCGACCGTCTTTGCCCCGTAGCCGGTCCCGACCCGGCCGACGTAGACGAAGTGATCACCCCTGAACACGCCGACCAAAAGAGAACGGAACTTGCCGTTGGTCGTGGCGTAGGCGCCGATGACGACTTCGTGGCCAGCCCGGCACTTGGACTTCGCCCAGGTCTCGGTGCGGCCCGATTGATAGGGCGCGTCGGCCTGTTTCGAGACGATGCCTTCCAGCGACAGCTTGCACGCCGATCTGAGAACGGCGTCGCCACCGGTTTCGAAATGTTCGACGAAACGCAGGCGTGGGTCCTCGCCGGCATCATCAAGCAGTGTCTGCAGGCGTTCCTTGCGCTCCGTCAACGGCAGTTGCCGCAGATACTCACTGCCCTCGAACAGTAAATCGAAGGCGAAGTAGACCAGTTCGTCGGTCTTGCCTTCCGACAGTGCGGCCTGAAGTGCTGCGAAATCAGGCGCCCCGTTTTCATCGAGCGCGCAGATCTCCCCGTCGATGATGGCATCAGGCAAGCTTGCGGCCGATGTCGCAATCGCCGGATACTTGGCCGTCCAGTCCAGGCCCTTGCGGGTCTTCAGCGTCACCTCGCCGTTTTCGATGCGCGCCTGGATCCGGTAGCCGTCAAACTTGATCTCGTGGATCCAGCCATCGGCCGAGGGTGGGCGTTCGAGCGTTTCGCAAAGCTGCGGCGGTATGAACTCCGGCATCGCGGACTTTGCCGGTTTTTTCGGTGCAGGCTTTCGCTTTGTCTTCGTGTCCGCGACACGTTCCTCCGCCGCAAGCCCATGATTGCTGTCCCAAACGGCGTCCGCCTGAACGTCGCCACTCTGCACCATGAACGGTTTTGGCTTCCTGCCCTTGCCGGCGGCGATCGTCTCCATGGTTCGGCCGGATGCAACGGAGGTTGCATTATCCTCCAGGATGGCAGCGCCATTCTCTTCGACTGAGTAATCGTCGTGGTGCTTGATCAGCAGCCAATTTGTGCGCTTGCCGCCGTCACGGTCGTTGCGCATCCGCACCAGCACGAAACTGCCATGCAGCCGCTTACCTTCCAGCGTAAACTTGAAATCACCCTTGGCGAGCGCCCGTTCGGGCGTCTTGTTGCCTTCCGGCTCCCAGTAGCCACGGTCCCAGAGCATGACCGTGCCCCCGCCATACTGGCCCTTCGGGATCGTACCTTCGAAATCGCCATAGTCGAGCGGATGATCCTCGACCTCGACCGCGAGGCGCTTGTCGTGCGGATCGAGCGAGGGACCTTTGGTCACCGCCCAGGACTTGAAGACGCCATCGAGTTCGAGCCGCAAGTCATAGTGCAGCCGCGTGGCATCGTGTTTCTGAATGACGAAGCGCCTGCGCTTCGACGCCTTCAGTTTCGCTGCGCCACTCGGCTCCTGCGTTTTCTGAAAATCGCGTTTTTGCTTGTAGGTCGAGAGCTTGTCGCTGGCCATGGCAATCCCCGGTACAAATCCGCCTCCCGTTTCGGATGAAGACGGGATGAGGCACGGGCCGGACAGGTTGGACGCTCGACTGCCGTTTCGTTGGCCGCGATGAGAAACCGGAAAAACCATCGCGTTCGTCATCCCTGTCACGTCCGGTTGGCACAGCACGCGACCTCAACAAGCAAAAAGCAACAGATTGTCGTTTTGTTCCGATTAGTTAGAGAAGCGGAGCCAATCCGGCGATTTCAATTTTGGGCATCGATATAGGATAGAATATCTGCAGTGTTGTCGGCGTCGACGACAGAGGTCACTGATCCGGGAACCTCAAGAGTCTTCCGCCGTTTGGTCTTCGCGACGCTTTCGTCGCGGCCCTGACCAATCGACGGGCAAACCGATGACCCTGACAGGGAACAAGATTGCGATCCTGATCGCGCCGCGCGGCACCGAGGAGCCGGAGTTCAAGAAGCCTAAGGAAGCCGTCGACGCGGCAGGAGCCCTGGTGACCGATGTCGGCAGCCCAACCTCCTTCGGACACTTCCCGCTCGAGAGAATAGCAACACAAGTTATTCCGTCACGCTGTTCATCCTCCGGCGGTGGTGTTCCTGCCGACTTGGCACTGCCGCCGCCTAAAGTGTGGCCGCACGGCATAGGCTACGCGATTGACTTCGCAGTTCCTTTGATAAGGGCTGCGGGACCTGCTCGTTCCCGGGCCTTGCCTTAAGTCAAGATCAATAAGACACGTTTGGCCTGCTCAGGCGCAATAGAGCAACGCGGGTCCAAGGCTGCGGGCACAGCATGTGACAATAACGGTACGCTTCTAGCGTCTGGACATTAATTCCGAGTGATAGGGGAGGTCTACATGTCAAACTGGATTGGAATTTGGCGAAATCAATATGGCTCAACCGTCGTCATTGACGACGATGCGGAAGGCGTTGTCCGCGGCGTGTTTCGGACGGCGTTGGAAGACAGCAGCTTCTTTGGTCAGGAACTTCCAATCCATGGCGCTGCTCATGGAGACGTAATCGGTTTCACGGCAGCGGGAAAAGGGAAAACCGGACCTGCGGCCGTGAGCTATACTGGCATTCTGCGAGATGGAAAGCTCGAGATGCTTTGGCACACTGTTGCCGGACAGGCCCTAACTGCACCGGCAGAAGGGGAGCCTGCCAAAATAGTGAAGATCGGCGCATGGCGAGCCTTCTGCACCAGTCTCGACACGTTCGAGCGAGCGGAATGATTTCGCCGGTTAATTCGACCCGGTATCGATTTCCGGCGAGAATATTGTCAGGCCACGTAGAGTGTCGCAAGCACCTTGCGCGGCCGTTATGGACCGTCGCAGAGAGTTTGAATCATACAGAGATTATGTCAAGATTATAATGTTGAGTGCCGATCAAATCCGAATGGCGCGAGCCGCCCTCAGGTGGGGCGTTCGTGATCTGGCAAGCCGCGCTAACATTACAGCGGCTACCGTGACGCGGATCGAAGCCGGTCGTCCAGGGTATGCCGCGACGTTGGAGGCGATACGTGTAGCGTTCGAGGCTGCTGGTATCGAGTTTATTCCTGAAAATGGTGGCGGCGTCGGCGTCCGTTTTTCCAAGCCAAGAGATTGAACTGGTGCGGGTGATGTTATGTGTCTCAGCCATGCATCTTGATGCCAGCTGGTATGTGTTCCGTTGGCCTCGTAATGCTTGCCGTGAATCATATGCAAAACCCCGATTATTTGTTGGTTTTTGCGTGTGATCGGCGGATGCTTTATCTGGATGATTACATCGAAAAAGACTTATGACCGGGTGTTCGAGTTCACCCGCGACGAGGCCTTGGCTGCGCTGCCGCTCTCACTAGTCTCGCTCGAATCCGTCGGCATAGAGCGCCTCGATCCGTTCGACCTCGACCTCGTCCAATGCAGCGAACTCCTTCGTGCATGCTCTTTGCGATAGCCGGCCGCCGTTCTGGTTAAGGAACATGTTGGTGTCTCGGTCATTTACGCCGATGAAACCGCCTTCATCTCGAAGGCCGAGACGCACGAAGCGGGCGTCTCCGATGACGATGCGCTGAAGGCGATCGAGTTCGTCAAGATTGAGCGGACGCATGCCGGCTTGCGCGATGGCCTGACCCCAGCGCGCTGCCCTTTGGCCTGATGGCCGCTCCCCTTCGATGGCGAAGGAGGACTTGGAATCGTTGAGCAGAATAAACACAGCGGCTCGCGCTACCAGATCGGGACGGACGCGACCCATCGCCTCGCGTGCCCGCTCACCGAGCGCCTTCTCCGAGAATGCGACAAGATCTGGCGTTCGGCGAACCAGGGGGCAGAATGCTGGCGTGCCCGGCAGATTGTTCGAGACCTTGTGCCGCGGTGATGGATCGCATTCATCTAATGCATATTGTTGATCTGGATCGAGGATCGGCACCATCCGTACCTTCCCAGGATCGGGGAGATTGAGCTGCCGATCGGTTAGCCACTCGAACAAGAACCAGAGTCGGCGCGCGAAAGCGCCGGTCGGCGTCGCTCGGATGATACCCTCGATTCGTCAGGCTCCATAGTCTGGAACAGAGCCGACAACACCTGGAGATCGACGCCCTCATATCTGAAGGCAAAAACCAGATGAGAGCCTAGCGCGGCAACTGGACGATGCCGGGGCGTCAGCATCAGCCACGCCTCGGTCGAGGTCGGGTGATGTCGCTCGGCGATGGCGGCCATCCGTATAGGCGGCGGCAGGATCAGGTCGTAGCGTGCCATGATCGCGGCATAGCCAGCCGGTTCGCCGCGCTCAGGCAGCGGCCGTCCGTGAAAATCCGTCACACTCTGCGTAGGCCATTCACCCATAAACGTTCCCGCGAAACTGGATCACTTGGTTTAAACCGGCTGTGAAGGTCCTTCACATGTCGCGTAAAACTATCACCGATCCCAGGTTCTGTGAACAACAATCACCAAGTCTGGGAGCAGTCGGAGGTCGACAACGATAAAGCAGGAAATAAGCCCTCTATGTTGAGTTTCAGCTAGATTTGCGCCATTTTTTCATTTTGCGTTGTCCCAACTGATTGCATTTATGATGTTGATCGAAAATATTTTTTGCAGTGTGGGCGGATCCGCCCGAGATGAAAAAGTGGGTCAAATTCGTGCAATAATCAACATCACATGTCCTTGCGGAACCGCACATCTGCAAGGTGATGGAGTCCGATCAGTGCGAGGAGGCAGACCTTGGACCTTTTCACTTCGATGCGCTATTTTATCCGCGTCTACGACACGAATTCGTTTAGTGCCGCGGCAAAGTCTCTCAAGGTCGGGCAATCGACCGTATCCAAAACCATTGCGCATCTCGAGCGTGAACTTGGCGAGGCGCTTTTTCTCCGGTCGACACGGCAGCTTACGCCTACCGAACCGGGCAAGGTATTCTACGAACACGCGGTCAAGATCGTCGAGGATGCCGAAGCTGCGCTCTCTGCCGTCGGGAGTAAGTCGCAGAGTTTCTCGGGTCAGATCAAGATCAGCGGCACACTAACTTTCATGTGTCAGTACATTATTCCCAGGCTGCCCTTATTTCTTGAAGCCCATCCGGGCATCGACATCTCCGTCCATCTCGATGATAGAAATGTCGGGCTGATCGAACAGGGTATTGATGTCTCGCTGCGAATGGGACAGCTCGATGATTCTGGGCTCGTCGCAAAACGGATCGGACGTTGCAGGCGCATTGTGGTCGGCGCGGTATCGTATCTTGAGGCGCATCGCGAGCCCCAAACACCAGAAGAGTTGATTGAACACACGACCATCGTCTTGGCGCAAGGCGAGGGCGGTGACTGTTTTGTCTTTAAGGGTCGGCAGCGGACAAAGACTATTTTGGTCAGGCCCAGGCTGCGGATCAATGCAACAGAAGGCGTGCGCTCTGCAGTGCTGGCTGGGGCAGGTCTTTCGGTTTCTACCGAGTGGATGTTCGAGTCCGAACTAGAGACTGGTGTAGTCCGTGAAGTTCTCACCGATTGGACGCTGCCGGATCTTGATCTTTGGGTCGTTATGCCGGCCGGTCGTAGGACGAGCGCAAAGGTTCGGGCATTCGTAGAATTCATCGAAGCTCAGGTGAATTCCACTCGATTTGGAGTAGGACGTCAATCCTAAAGGGAATATATTTTATTCCATTTCTCCAGCTAACCGAGCAAGGTGGAATAAATTACCTAATGAACAGCGCCGTCATCGGGACGGCGGTCAAATTAGGACAAGATAATGTCAGTCAAAATCTATGGCGACCTGGGCTCCGGGAGCTTGCGCCGTGTTACCACCGCAGCAAAAATCATGGGCGTTGACTACGAACGCGTGAACGTTGACCTCTTCAAGGGTGAAAGCCATACGCAGGAGTTTCTAAAGCTCAATCCCCACGGGCTTACACCGGTCCTGCAGGATGGTGAGACCATCATTTGGGAATCATCCGCTATCAATCTCTACCTCGCAGAGAAAACCAACTCGTCTCTCGTAGGCAAAACTGTAAAGGATCGATACGAGGTCTTGCAGTGGATGTTCTGGTCAGGCGAGCAATGGCGAGCCTTCGCGACGCTGCTGTTCAACGAGCGGGTCGCCGGTCGCGCTATGGGCCAACCCGAGGACCCCGCAATCGTCAATCTTGTTATCAAGAATATCCGTGCAGCTGCCCAGGTCCTCGACGCGCATCTCGCAGATCGTAAGTTTATCATCGGCGATGAACTTACACTGGCTGATATCGACATCGCTGCTCCGTTCTCTCAGGTTCACCGATCCAAGCCGCCCTTTGCCGAGTTCCCGAACCTCGTGGCCTGGCACCAGCGTCTCCTGGATACGGTTCCAGCCTGGGCAGAAACTAACCGCGAACTCGACACCCGTATGGATACGTTCTTCAACGGGATCGGCATCACTTTTTGATGGAAATTCGGAGCGAGGATCCTTCGGTTTCGCCTCGCTCCGAGCGGTCTCACCAGACCGAATAAGTGTATACCCCGTCTGCGGGCTACGCTATGGGGCGAGGGTTGACATCAAGTGTCCTTCGGCTCTGCGAGACGGCTTCTCGCGGCGTCCCCTCCCTTATCTCCTTTTGTGATTTCGATATGAATGATCAATCTGCTGCCGCACGGAAAATTGCCAACCCGCACGTCAGTCTGCTCCGTCAGTGGCTTGCCGTTCTGTCGATAGCTGCGGTCTACTTCGTCCTAGTCACAAGGAATATCTGCCGGTCGGGCTGATCCCGGCAATTGCGTCCGACCTAGGAATTTCACATGGCACAGCGGGACTGACAATGACGCTACCGGCGATACTGGCTGTATTTAGCGCCTTCGTCGTCACCGTTTTGGCGGGTCGTCGAGACCGACACCGCAAAGGGGCGGTTGAGGCCAAAGGGAACCAAGTTATTCGAACAATCGTTGCTGCCTTCAGGCTTTAAAGGGGTTTCGTATGTCACTGTCCGAGCGGTACGGTCTGATACGGGCGCCGGGTTTTACTGTCGCGGCAGCTGCGATGTTTCTCGCCGTCACAGCCCAGGCCATGGCCGCCAGTTACATGACGCTGCTCGCCGTTGAGCGTGCTGGTATGTCGCCATTCGAACTCGGCATGTTCCTGACTTTGTCAGGCATCTCCGGCATCAGTGCCACATCGCTGCTGGCTCGCATATTTGACAACAGGCCACGGCTTTGGCCCCTCGCACTGTCCCTGGCCGTAGGCACATGGGGCTATGGTCTCTGCACGATCATTGTAGACCGGTGGATGCTGATGATTGTCGCGTTCCTGCTTCTCGGTCCCGCCACGGCGAGCTTCGCGCTGATCTATGCAATCGCAAAGGGCGGCCTCGATCAATGTGGGTCAGCGCTTGCCGCCCAAGGCATGGCAGCGTTGCGTATGATCGCTTCGCTCAGCTGGGTGATCGGCCCGGCATTGGGTGCTCTTCTGATTCACGTCTGGAGCTATGCTGGCGTCTACGGCGCTGCGTCGTGCTGCAGCCTGGCGGGATTGGTCGCACTCTTTGTCTTCCGGCCCCCGATGATCTTGGTGGTCACGACGAAGGAGAAAGTACCACCAGTTGCTTTTCGCTGGACGATGAAGGCGGCGGCCTTGGCGCTGACACTTTTCAACATCGCCATGTTCATGGGATCAACGGCCCTTTCAATCGTTGTCGTCAATGATCTCGGTGCCAGCGAGCGCGATGTCGGGCTGATGTTCAGCCTCTGCGCCGCAGTGGAAGTCATTGTGATGGCGCTCTTCATCGTTCTCCCATCAAAGCGGGCGAACCGATCGCTACTCGTAGCGGGTTTCGCAATCTTTTCACTGTATTTTTTAAGCGTGGCTTTGATACCATTGCTCCAGGTGCTCTATGGTGCACAGATCCTGCGCGCAATCGGCATTGGAATCATCAGCATTGTTGGAATGCTGCTGCTTCAGGAGCTTAGCCCCGGCCGCGCTGGCGCGGCATCAGCACTTTTTGCCAACGCAACCAATGCAGGCTGGCTGGTCGCTGGCATTGCCACCGGAACCTGGGCGGAAATCTTTGGCTATCGATCGGTATTCGGGCTGTGTGCGGCTCTGAGCTTTTTCGGTGGCGCTCTGCTGATCTCAGGTTCGTTTCTTCATCCCGAACCGAAATCGCCTCGACCATAACGGCCACATTGCAGCGAGCGCCTAGTCCCGCATCCGGGAACGTACCGCCTCGCGGCACCTGAGTGGTCTGTCAGGAGTAGCCGGTGAACCGCAAAATATGTTCGACCAATGCTTTCGGGTTTTCCTCCGGGATCCAGTGGCCGCAGCGCGGAACGGAGGCGGTCTCCCCATGTTCGACGAACTCGCCGACGACCATCTCGGCGGCGATGGATGGGAAGAAACTGGCCTCGCCGCCAAGCACATTATGTCGATATCGTTGCCCACCACGGTCAAGGGGTGTATGAATGCCGAGAACGTCGCTCAGAAGTTCGATGTCTCCTGCCATAGTGCGTTTATCGTAGCCGCTTGCTGGTTTTGAGAACGAACCGGCGCGGCGTTAATCGCGTGCAATGACCCGAAGCACCGCCGCCGCAAGCGGCTCGATCACGTGACGCCAAGACCACTATGTGTGCGGGTAGCCATGAATAGGGACGATGGTCCGTGGATCGTCACCCACGGTCACGTAGTGAACGCGAACACCCGTCGAAAGCTCGGCGTTTCCGTGGAAAGGGTAGAGAGGTTCGTGGTCTCAGTCACAGGCATGGGGGCGCCCTTTCGTCACCAATTGATGTGCAGCGCCGGGCCATGGCGACCTTCAAGCATACCGGCGGCGTTTCCAAGTTCGGCCAGAAGCTCATCTCCGGCACGGTGGCGAACGGCTATGAGCAGGAGTTCGCCGAAAAGACCTTCAAGCAGCTCGAAGGGTTTGCCAGCTATGGCTTCCCCGAAGGCCATGCCGCCTCTTTCGCCCTGATTGCCTATGCCTCCTCCTGGCTGAAATGCTGGCATCCCGACGTTTTTTGCGCCGCATTGCTGAATGCTCAGCCGATGGGCTTTTATGCGCCGGCCCAGATCGTCCGCGATGCGCGTGATCACGCCGTCGAGGTTCGCCCCGTCTGCCTCAACGCCAGCCGCTGGGATTGCACACTCGAGCCGACGGGTGACGAAGAGCGGTTTGCCGTCCGCCTCGGCCTCAGGATGGTCAAGGGGCTCGCCAATGCAGACGCAGCAGCAATCGTTGCGGCGCGCGCTGACCAACCATTCTCATCAGTCGATGATCTCTGGCGTCGCGCCGGCGTGACGGCCGCTTCGCTGGTCGAGCTCGCCGAAGCCGATGCCTTCCAGCCGTCGCTCAGACTTGCCCGGCGTGAGGTGCTTTGGGCGATCAAGGCGCTGCGTGATGAACCGCTACCACTGTTTGCGGCCGCATCCGCTCGCGAAAACGAGACCGTGGCGGAATTGAACGAACCCGCGGTGGTGCTGAGACCGATGACATCGGGCGGCGAGGTGCTCGAGGATTACGGCCATGTCGGCTTGACCCTGCGCAGCCATCCCCTCTCGTTCCTTCGCGCCGATCTCACCAAGCGCCGTATCGTCACCTGTCGAGAGGCGATGCAGGCCCGCGATGGCAGATGGATCGAGGAAGCCGGCCTCGTTCTCGTTCGCCAGCGGCCGGGCTCCGCCAAGGGCGTGATGTTCATCACCATCGAGGACGAAACCGGCATCGCCAATCTCGTCGTCTGGCTAAAAACCTTCGAAAAATACCGACGTGTCGTGCTCGGCGCCGGCATGATCGGTGTCTATGGCCGCATTCAGCGGGAAGGGGAGGTCGTGCATCTGGTTGCGCACCGACTAATGGATCTGTCGGGGGAATTGGCGAGCGTCGGGGATCGCGATGCGGCGCTTCCGTTGCCGCATGGGCGAGGGGATGAGTTTCATCATGGGTCGCCGGTGCCGGATCCGCGTGGGTTTCCGAAGGGGCCGCGGGTGCGGGACGTCGTGGATCCTTATCTGCATTTGGATGCGATCAAGGTGAAGACGCGGGATTTTAGGTAGCTGGGAAGGGATTGGTTGCAGATCCCAATTTCTTTCAAGAGCAGTCATAGCCGGTGCGCAGGGTAAAGATCCTGTCGAACCGTCGTCGGAAGGCCGAAATTGCCTGCGGGGAGGGATTCTCCTGAACTTCGGGCAAGCGCCTTGGCCAGGCGTTGATGAAACAACGTGATATCGCGCTCGGGACTATTGTGACCCGCCTCACCAACCATAGCTGAAGGTAGCGCCACTGCCGTTGTCCCCATCCTGCACCACGTCGGTCTCAGTATTTCGTCCATACTGGAAAATGCCATAGGCATTGTTGTTGCCGTTCTGCCGCAATGTTGCGGAATGACCATTGCCCCGTTGCTGGATGAAGCCGAGATTGCCTCGGCCAGCCTGGGTAATGCCAGCCGCGTTACCCCGGCCCAGCTGCCGGATGTCGGCGTCTTTCAGACCGCGGTAGAGCGAATAAACGCGCAGTCCGGTTGAGAAAAGACCCGCATCCTCAGCATTGTCCGGCGCGAGGTTGAACGAGATCCGGCCGCCGGCATAGGCTGGCACAGACAAGGCGACTTGCCCCAGGCTTCCGGCAAGAAGAGTGATGGTAAGGATCTTAAACACGTTGCGGGTCATCCTGATCTCCATTTGCCGGCTGCCTTAGCCGATGATCAACTTTCGCATCTTTCAGCTGAACCCAGTCGGAATTGTCCGTTCAGTTGTCGTTCAGTCGTTTCGGCCTGATCGAAAGAAAAAGGGCGCCAGAAACCGGCGCCCTTTTTGAGGGATTTGCAGCGTGTAGAAGCCGATCAGTTGCCGCCGATCTGCTTCGTGCAGCTGAAACTCTTGTCCCCGATCACGACATCCAGTGTGGCTTTGTATTCGGTTCCTTTGGAGGCGAGCGAAACGGAACCAAGGATTGCCGCATGTCCTGCTGTGGCATCAAAATCGCCACTCTGGTTGATCGTGGAACTTCCACCGTCTCCCGATTTATCGACATGGAAGGTGTAAGTTCCGCCGACATGCTTGTCGGCGTGGACGAGCGCATCCAGTCTCACCATCCCTGCTCCAGGCGTTACTTTGATTTCGCAAAGCTGCGCCTCGTCAGATTGGTTGGCAGTCGTCATGGCCGCAACGGCGCCGACGGGAAGTAGAACCAGCGCGAGAACTGCCATCAGTCGGCGTGGATGTTCGATGCTATTTGGCATGGGTCGTCTCCGCTATTGTCTGCTGTTGCGATCCTGACCTCTATTACGTCATCGCGCAGCCGCTTACGGGCAGGCCTGGACGAAGGCCGCGACATTTCCGTTGCCGCCCTGGCTGACATTGGCGTTGCAGCCATGGCCGATCTGGACGCCAGCCGCGATGTTGCCATTGCCGTCTTGGGTAAGGATCGTCGTGTGGTTGGAGCCAAACTGGCCGATGCCGGCGACGTTGCGGTCGCCGTTCTGATAGGTGGCGCCGTAGTTGTCATTGCCTTCCTGACCCACGGCCGAAAGGTTGTGGCGACCATATTGATGGCCGACAATGCGGTTGTAGCTACCGTTCTGGTAAGTTCTGATCCGGTTTCCGTACCCTTCCTGCGCGCCACCGGCAGAATTCGACCAGCCATATTGTTCGATACGCACATCGTTGGCCATAGCGGGGGCTGCGGCGGCGAAACCAACGAGAGCGACGAGTGCGGTTGCGATGAAAGACGTGCGGATCATGACTGTGTCTCCTCAGGCGGATAAGACCGCGGTTGAACGTCCTTCTTTTAGACGCTCCCTTTAGAACGGAAGCTGAAGGCACCATTCAGTCGGGGTTCATTCGCAGAGACCGGCGCCCGCCTCCTCGCAATTAAATCGGTAAACCAGCCTATTCAAACTCGATGCTCGACTGGTCGCTTTCGATAGATTTGTGATGAATGTGTTCAATGACGGTTTGCGCCCTCGTTTCTGTCGTTCGCGCGGCCTTGGTGAATACTGAAAGCAGCCCTTCAGCTTTGGTCGGTTTTAGGGCGGAAATAGAGCTCTTTCCTTGTCGCTAGAGGCACAGAGGCACGTTCTTGCAAGCTGCCGATCAATTCATCGCCCTAGAACGCCTATCCTGGTTGTTAAGAAAGCGATAAGCGGCAGCCGAACTCACGGGGTTAGGCTCAGTTACCGCAGTGGCTCTCCATGATTGCGATCAAGGTCACATAAGTTTCGCGGACAGGAACTCTATGAAGCGCTGGGTCTTGGCCGGAATAAGCCGCGTTTCGGTAACGGCATAGATACTCACCGACGAGCCCTGCCAATCCGGCAGAACACGCTGGAGCCGCCCGGCAGCTAGGTCAGTGGCGACAATCTTCTCGGGAACCAGGGCAATCCCCTGATGGTTCACCGCAAGCGCGCTCATCATCCCGACGCTGTTAAGCGTGAAGCGACCGTTTACATCGACTTCAACGGTTTCAGTCCCCCGTTGCAGAGTCCAAGTCAGGCTTCGCGGCACGCAAATGCACGCATGCTTTGCCAACTCCCCAGGTGTCATGGGTTCGCCTGATGTCTCGACATATGCGGGAGATGCATAAAGGTAGCGAGAGTGCTTCCCGATCAGGCGGGCGATCAAACCGGAATCCTCCAGTGCTCCCATACGTATCGCCACATCGAACGGCTCGGTTACCAGATCGACCCGCCGCGGGGTCAGGTCAAACTCGAACGTGATGCCGGGATAATGCCGGGCGAAATCAACGATAATGGGTGCGAGGTACAGCGTTGCAAAATCGACGGGAAGCGAAACTCTCAATAGTCCGCCCGGGTGCTCCAGCATCTCGCCGAGCTGCTCATGCACGAGCCGTGCCTCATCAACGATGCGCTTGCTCCGTGCATAGTAAAGCTGGCCCGCCTCGGTAAGTTCGAGCTTGCGCGTTGTGCGATGCAGAAGCCTCAGACCGATAGCCTTCTCCAATTCGCTGATCCGGCGTGACAGCGTGGAGTTCGGAACGCCTGCGGCCACCGCGGCTCTGCGGAAACTTTTAGCTTTAGCAACCTCTACGAACAGAGCCATGTCATTCAGGTGGTTCATCTGATTGCGCCATTGATGGAATACTGATTTCAGTCTTAGGATATTTATCCCGAATTCGGAATTGTGGATAGTGGTTCGAACAGATGGAGAAAACGAATGAACCCGATATTCACAACTGCCCAGGTTAGCCGCTACGCGCTTGCAAACCGCCTCGTCATGGCTCCCATCACCCGCAGCCGTGCCGCCTTCGACGGCACGCCCGGCGAACTGGCTACCGACTATTATGCCCAGCGCGCCAGCCTTGGCCTGATCGTTACCGAAGGCACGCAGCCTTCCGATGATGGGCAGGGCTATCTGATGACGCCAGGCATTTACACGCCCGCTCACATCGCCGGCTGGCGCAAGATCATATCCGCGGTCCATGACAAGGGAGGCAAAATCTTCGTCCAGCTCATGCTGCCGGTCGCATGAACCACCCAGACAACACGCCGCACCATCGTCAGGGCGTAGCGCCGTCTGCGATCGCGCTAGGCACGGGCATGTTCACAATGACAGGTATGAAGGACATCCCCACGCCCCGAGCGTTGACGACCGAAGAGGTGCGCCAGACCATCGACGATTTCCGCAATGCGGCGCGCTCTGCGATCGAGGCTGGTGCTGACGGCATCGAGATCCACGGCGCGAACGCCTATCTTGTCCAACAGTTCTTCGCCCCGAGCGCCAACACCCGCACGGACGAATATGGCGGCTCCATCGAGAACCGCGCCCGCTTCGCCATCGAGGTGGCTTCAGCGATCGCTCAGGAAATCGGTGCGGACCGCACCGCAATCCGCCTGTCCCCCGGTGCGACACTATGGGGTATCGACGAAGGCGCAGAAGGACCGGCTCTCTACCGCTACCTCGTCGGAGAACTAAACAAGCTCGGGCTTGCCTACCTGCACATCATGCATCTGGGCAACGAGGTGCTGGCCAATCCTGACTTCATTGAGCGATTGAAAACCAACGCCGCGATGAACCAGGCAGACCCCAAGACCTACTATGGTGGCGGCGCAGAGGGCTACACGGATTATCCGGCCTTCGAAACGTCCATCAATAGCAATTCATAATCGGGAGTTTGATATGACCCAATCACAGACGCCCTCAAGCTTTGCAGCCGGAAACGCATCAGACGGCCTGAACGCCGAGGCAAAATTAAAAGTCCTGGTCGTTGGCGCGACGGGGTTCCTCGGGGCAAAGATCCTGCGCAATCTCGCCATCGACGAAAACGCGGCCGTCCTCGCCATGTCGCGTAAGGGCGCTCCCTCAGGCGAAGTCACTGGCGTCGAATGGGTACGCGGCGACATGATGGACCCGGCGTCGCTGGATCGTGCCTTGCAGGGCGTCGACGTCGTCGTCAGCTCGGCAAACAGCTACATGAAGGGCAGTCTCGAAACCGACTTTCAAGGCAACAAGAACCTCATCGAGGCAGCGGCCCGGGCAAAGGTGAGCAGATTTGTCTTCCTCAGCATCGTAGGCTGCGAAGCCGCCTCGAAAGTTCCTCACTTCCACGCCAAGAAGATGGCCGAGGACCTGATCAAGAAGTCGGGCATCCCCTACGTCTTCGTTCGGGCACCCTCGTTCCTTGATCAGAGCACGGACTATATCGCGAAAGCCGTCAAAGGTGGCAAATTCCAGGGCATGGGCGACAAGATCACAAGGTGGTCCTACGTACTGACGGATGACCTTGCTTCTTATCTGGCCAAGGCGGCAACGTACTATGGTACCGAGATTGTCAATCAGACGATCGATGTTGGCTGGAATGATGGACCCAAGAGCCAGCAGGAGTTGGCCGACACGATCTCCGATATCCTCAACAAACGTCTGAAGATCCAGATCATCCCCTGGTGGATGCTTCAAGTGGCGGCCAGGCCGGTGAAGCTGTTCTCTGAGCTCGGATGCGATCTGATCCAAATGTTCCTGTTCTTCAGGACGGGGCTCTACGTCTCAAACATTTCCAAGCACGAGCGCTTCTTCGGGCCCGCTCCGACATCCCACGACGTGATCACGCGGTGGGCACGAGATCAGCAGTTCATTCCGCAAGATCTGGGGATGGCATTTCAACAACGGCGAGACGATGCACCAGCATCCGAGACAATGGCACGTGGTAGCGGCGTCGCCCCACGTCGCCGTCTCATCAAAAGGAGATCGGCATGACACATTCTGCAACGCCCGAAAGGGACAACGTTACTGAACCACTGGCCACAGGTCGGGCTCTGCGGCTGCACGCCTATGGCGGCGCTGATAGCCTGAAAGTCGATACGGTACATGATCCCGAGCCGGGCCCCGATCAGGTCCTGGTCCAGGTCAAAGCCGCTGGTATCAACGGAATGGATTGGAAAGTCCGTCAAGGCCATCTGCGCGAAAGGTTCAATCTGGTGTTGCCCGCCACCCTTGGTATCGAAATGTCGGGCATCGTGCTCAAGGTCGGATCGAACATCAAAGACGTGAGCATGGGAGAACGGGTCATGGCTGCGCTGGGCGGCCTCGGCGCCTATGCCGACCATTTGGTTATAAACGCCGAAAAACTCGTAAAGACACCTCCAAACCTGTCAGACATTGACGCTGCAGCGCTGCCGGTGGCGGCCATGACGGCATGGCAGGTCCTCAAGGTCCCTGAATTCGACCTTCAAGGAAAACGGGTGCTAATTCACGGCGCGGCCGGTGGGGTAGGCAGCTTCGCTGTTCAATTCGCAAAGGCGGCAGGTGCGGTCGTCTATGCCACAGCCTCGACAAAGAGCGTGCCCCACGTTCAGGCCCTCGGCGCTGATGAGGTGATCGATTACCAAAACCAGAAGTTCGAGCTTGTTGCGAACAACATCGATCTCGTTGTCGATCTCGTCGGCGGTCCCGTCGTGGACAAGTCATGGGCTATCCTGTCGCCCAATGGTGTCCTGGTCAGTATCGCTGCAACCGACGTGGTTGAGCGGTCACCGGAAGGCCGTCGGGGCGTTTGGTTCTCAGTCAAGCCTGACACGGCTCGGTTGGCCAGCATCGCCCAACAAGTCGCAGATGGCATCCTGCGATCGGTGATCGCCGAAGTCGTTGCCTTCGAAGACCTGGCCGGGGCCATCGAGCGCAATCGCACCGGTCACACGCCCGGAAAAACCGTTGCAGACTTCACCCGCTGATTATTCGGCACATCGTATTTTCTATTCCAAGGCAGACATCTTGGCCGCTGTGCAATTGAATGCACAACCCCTTCTAGGCCGCATCGCCATCCAACCTCCTCGGTACAAAATGGTGATTCGACCGCCATTATGGATTTGGCCGGGGGTAGAACCGGAAGCGTCTGGCCACCAGCAGCTTGGATTACGTCGAAGACTTCTTGAGCCGAGTTAATGACCGGGATTTTCTTTTTGCCGATCAAGAACGCTGAATTGTAGCCGCTTATGTTGACCTCATTTTCGGTGATCTGAAGCGGCCCTTTAGCTCGTTCTCCGTCAAAGTAGATTGGCCATTGGTTTTTAGAAGACAGCAGGCTCAGTGTCTTGTCAGCAGGCCTCTCCGCATCCGCAAGGTCCTTTACTTCTGCCGGTGTCTCCAAAGAATAAGTCGTGGCGTCCAGCGTTAGGAGCATTGCGTTTGCTGGAGAACCGTCCTCGACCTCGATTGGTTTGAGAACGTTTCGGACATAGAGAATTTCGGTAGCAATTATCGGCTTGTCGCCTGTAGGTGGAGGGCAATGCACTTTCAACGGATTCCCCTTTAAGTTTTCGTGGACGCACAAGATTGCAACCTCATACGTCCACAAGGCAGGTTCCCGGTAAAGCGACATCAGGGGCCATCGCTCGGCAGAAAAGCCAGGCTAACTAAGTGCGATCTCATTCGACCCAAGGATCGATGAGATCAATCCCCAAGTCCTGGAAATCTTTGATATTCCGCGTCGCGAGGGTCAGCTGGTGGGCAATAGCGGTAGCGGCGATCAGGCCATCCATCGAGGAAAGGCCGCGGCCTTTTCGCTTTGCATGATCCATCAGGTCACCCCAGGCTAATGCAATTGATGCGTCCACAAGGAGAACACGACGCTCGAACCGCTGTGGCAGGTCATCTGTAAGCCATGCGGCAAGCGCATCGCGTTTTCGCCCTTGATCCATCAAGGTAACACCGCGGCGTATCTCAGCGATCGATACAACGCTAATGAAGGAGCGGTCCTCGTCCAGTGTATCCAACCATTGCAGGACGCGAGCGTCGGGAAGAGGCCTTGTCACCTCCGACAAGACATTGGTATCCAACAGCAGTTTCACAGCGGCAGATCACGCGGTTCGTCGTGCTGACGCTCGAGGTCGAGATCGGAGCCCCGTAACGGCGATTCCATCAGAAATTCTGCGAGAGTGCCCTTGCGTGTGGTTTTCCTCTGCCATTCTTCGGCAGATACGACGACGACGCTTGGCTTCCCGTTTCGCGTGATTGTCTGCGGGGCAGACTGGGCGCGCTCGATGACTTCAGAAAGCTTGGCTTTCGCGCCAGCGACAGTCCAGCTTTCATCTCCTTGCCAAGATTGTTGCATTGTCTATCTCCTGACCAAAGTGACCATGATGACTATATAAGCCTAGAGTTGGTGAGCGACAAGCCCCTTGGCAAGAAGCAGCCCGCGAAAAGCAGAGCACTGCTGAGACCACGGCGAAAGCTGGGTATTGCCTCAACAGCGGCAAATCTCCGCCGAAACACGGTGGAGCAAGCGTGGCAAGCGATTGATGGACGTTCAGGCCGAGCACTGATCATAAAGTACGTTCGACAGGCGGCTTACCCGCAACGCCTTTCGCACCTTCCGCGAGAGCTCATCGACCGTCGCCATAACTCGGTTCACCTGGGAAAGCGTGGACATGAGCTCTGGGGCATAGCTGATGACGTGATACTCGTTGCCGGCGGAGAGCGCTGCCAGGTGCGCCACCGTACGCTTGCGTAGAACAAGGCCGGCTTCAGATGCTATGCGCGTCAGCTCGCCGAGGTCGTGCCGAAAACCGGAGATTATGGCGGGTGTTGAGTTGCGCGAGATTTTGATCCGCATTTTCATTTTGCGCTGACCCAGCTTGGAAAGTTCAACTATTTGAAACTTTTGATTATTCGAAGCTTTCGCTGGATCTTAGCCAAACGCAAAAACGGGTTAAATCAATCACGGAAATCAACAAGAAGGGACGGAATTGCCATGCCATCGAATGTCACGAGATCTGCGGGAAAACGGGAGATGTCGGCGATTGCTCCTGAAGATTTTCCGGTGATACTGAGGGCAACAGAAGCCGTTCGCCTGCCTCGGTAAAATTAAGACTGCGCGGGCTGCGGTGAAACAGGCGAAGTGCGGATTTGCCGCCGAAGGTCAACCCGCTAGGGATCGTCCCTGGGGTCCCGCCCGCGTGCGCGGGCGGGACCTTCTTGATGCTAGAAGTCCATACCAGCGCCAGCAGGCAGCGCCGGGGCGGCGTCCTTCTTGGGCTTTTCAGCGATCATCGCTTCTGTCGTGACCAGCAGGCC
>NZ_JBFUPL010000026.1:0-21603 GCF_041355235.1 Rhizobium sp. RCC_161_2
AGGGACGGTTGAAACATGGGTCAATTCTCAATGGAAATATCAGGCTGTGCCGGGTCAGCTCTCAGTGGAAATCAACAGTCACTCTCATCGCTGCTTCTTGTGAGGACATCGACGGCGGTAAGCATCGGAGGTGGGAAGCCACAGCACCCGGCAATCGATAGAGCAACCAGTGCCTTTCTCCAGAACATCACGCAGATATGCAACGATCTTCTGTTCCGCAATCGCCGAGACGACGCGGCGGCGATGCTCGACATAAGGATTGCCCAGCTTTTCGACCTGACCCGAATATGCTTCGGCGGCGAGCCGAAAGACTTGTATCAGTTGGTCGGTCGATTTCATCCAACACCCGCTTCCGCCCGCACTGGTTATGACGAACCATTTTGATTTCTAAGTGAGAGTGTGATGCAACTCTCCTGATCTATTCATCAATCGCTAACTTGACTTGTGTGCGAAGTGAGAACATTTGTAGAACAGGCTTGGGGAGCGTCATAGCGGGCAGCAACGAAAAATACGTAGCCTGCCATACCGGGAGCAACTATGGCAATCGAAGATCCGAAGTTCGACTCTTTGAAGGGATTCCTTTGCATGACGAAAGTCTGCGGCGGCTTGTGGACCCATGCACAGCATACGACGTTTCAGCGAGCATTTGTTTCTGTCATGATGAGCGGAAATATGACGGTAGGCTAGGAAACCATGCATACACCAGACTTGGGGGAAAGAGACGATGGGAAACATAATTCCTTTTAAAGGCGGACCTGTAGCTGCTCCTGCTGCGCTGGCCGACATGCTTACGATTAGCCAGAGCGATGCAAAGGCATTCGATGATTTTGTTCGTTTCGCTGAACGCCATTGTTGCGATGATGTCAGCAACAAAAGCGGAGCCAAGTCGAGAGACCTGCGTTTGCATCTCGAGCGCATGCGGGCGCTGCTTGATACGTTGATCGATTATTCCGACAAGGAGATCGACCTTTCCTGGACAGCTCCGGACGAAATACGGATCGATGAAGCCGACTCGTTGCTGTTGTTTGCAGTCACCGGAAGATCCGGCCTTCATTTCCATAAGGTCAATATCTATAGTCTTCCCGACGACCTCTTCTTCGGCTCACTTGAGATCGCTGTCGATGCCAACACTGGCGAAACATGTGGGCTTGTTCGCATTCAACAGTGGCCGATTGATCTTATTGGTGGTCCGCGTTGGGCGCAGAATGAGGCCGATCTTGACGCCACGATTCAAGCCTTCATCGATGCCGTGCCGATATGGACGCCTATGCACGAGTTGAAAGACGCCCGAGAAGCCACCGAGCCGGAATGACGCCCCATGAGATCCAGCGCTTGGGTGTCGTGCAACGCACTCGGTCGCTCGACTTTCCTCGAAGTGATAGGCCACCATCGGCGGACCGCTATCCCAAAGGTACGACTCGCGACCCTGAAACAGTTTGTTCAAGACCTTGCAATCCTGGAGAAAACGACAGCCTGTCTCTCAGGCCCGGCTGCCTGAGCACGGAGCATCAGCATTTATGGGACAGGATAGAACGGAGTACGGCGCCCCACATATGCTTATGCTCCCTATCCTGCTGACCTTTGAAATAGTTACCCGCGCTCTTTGGGCGCCGCGTATCGCGGGTACCGATCCTTGCTCGTCAGGGGAGGCGCTGTAGGTTGTTGGAAAGCTCCTTGTGCCAAAGCCGAAATTGCGGAAGAGAGCGCCGAAGAAGTCGATTTTGCTATAAGAAATGTCCTCAAGAGCAAGTGGATCGATCAGAAAACGGCGTTTAAAGGCGCCTGCGAGGCGGTTTCGAAAGGTTTTCCTGTCAGACGGAAACGAAGGCGAGCCACTCGTGCTGGCCGCGTCAGAAGGAGAGGCTCGGTGGCTGCCACCTTCCAGGTCGCTGCCTTCAATTCGACCGAAGCGGACGGTCGCGACATCCACAGTGCGCCAAGGCTCCGTACCCAGCTGCGCTGAAGACTATTTGGGAACAAAGATCTGAAGGCGAAGCGTTTCGCGTGATTGCCGACGGTACCAGACGGGAACAACTATCGTAGTCGTTCTGGAGCTCCGCACGCCGGTGTCGTTTCGACCGTGCCAAGCGCCCGGCCGGAACTTTCACCTCTTGAGGCAGTTACTTTTCGATCACAGGAGAAGCGAACATGGGTATGAATTTAGCAAAGGATGGTGCCGCGGACACAACGGATCAATCGTCGCGCTGGGAGGGACCCCTGGAAAACACTCCCAGGGGCTACACCCGGGCGAACGACAACCTCGACATTTCCAACGTCTTCAAGACCAAAAACGGCTGATCTTGTCACAGTCGGGAGCTACGCGACCTCCGCCTTGCAAAGTTACGCTGCTATAGAAAATTGCTCTCGTGACCATTCTCTGCGCGGGCGTAGCGGCAGCGAGCGCGTGGTCACTAACTGCAGCCCGCCCGCCGTATTCACAAGGCGATCGCCAATTCGAGGGTGCGGGCGACGGCGCGCACGGGCAGCTGATATTCGCGGAGGGCGATTGCGCGTCCTGCCACGCGACACCGGGCCAATCCGATCGGCTGAGGCTGGGCGGTGGGATGGCTCTCGCCTCACCATTCGGGATCTTTCGTCCGCCCAACATTTCCCCCGATCCAATCGATGGTATCGGCGCTTGGACTGTAACCGACCTGGCCAATGCGCTTATGGAGGGTGTGTCGCCCCAGCACGAGCACTATTACCCCGCTTTCCCCTATACGAGCTTCACGGGCATGACTGCCGTCGACATCAGGGATCTCTACGCCTATCTGATGACGCTTCCCAAAGTGTTAGGACGGGTTCCGCCGCACGATCCGACGATCCTGTTCCGTATTCGCCGGTTCGTCGGGTTCTGGAAGCTGCTGTTTTTTCGTGAGGGCCACTCGGCTGCCCGGCTGAGCGGCGAGCTGGTCCATGATCGAGGCGCTTATCTCGTTGAAAGCGTCTCCCACTGCGCCGAATGCCACTCTAGCCGAAACGTCTTCGGGGTCATCAAATCCGACCCCCTATTTGCCGGGGGCATCGACCCCCAAGGCACAGGGTTCGTGCCCAACATCACGCAGACGGATCTGGGCAAGTGGAGCGAGCAAGACATTGCAACGATGCTAAAATCGGGCGACACGCCTGAACATGGCCGTGTTGGATCGTCGATGGCCGACGTTGTGACCAACACGGCCATGCTGCCCGACAGCGATCGAGATGCGACTGCGCGGTACATCAAGGCCCTCCCGCCTTTACCCACGCCTCATCCTTGAGCTCAGTGGTTGTAGAGATACGCGGCGAGGTCTCTCGCTTCCTTTTCCGATATACCCGTGTTCGGCATCGCCGTCTGTGGCGAAAAGATTTGGGGCGCAACGATCCATGCGACAAGGTTGTCGGAACGGTTTTCCAGCACGCCGGCGATATAGACATGTTTAGATAGCCCCGCTAGCGGCGGGCCGATCTGGCCATCCGCACCGGGTATGCCGGGGATCGTGTGGCAGCCGGAGCAGCCATAGCGGCGAAAGAGTGCGGGAGCGCGCCCTGGATCGCCCCCGCTTAGCGCGACAGCCGCGGCTATCCGCATCTCGTTTTCACGCACCATATTCGTTGTGATCAGCGCACCCAACCCAGCGACGACGGCGGCGGCTACCCAGGCAGCGCGGTGAAAGGCCGGAACGAGAGCGTCAGGCATTTTGCGCTCCTCTCTCGCTGGACCCGCGAATCCAGAATGCCAACATTGTCATCGCCGCGGCTGCATAGATGGTGCCGGCCGGCACCCACATGATCATGCCGGCCAGCTGCTGGTCTTCCAGAGGTGTCAGCCCCCAGGCTGCTGCGGCTTGCGTCTGGGCAGCATAAAGAACCCGCGGCGAGAGCGCCATCAGAGCTCCGAGGATGCTGGTGTGTACCATGGTCACAAATAGGTGCCAGGCGGCGGCACCGTACTCACTTTTCCAGACGACCGCCCACCAGAACAGGATTGCCGTTGCGAAAAAGCTGAGGTGCTGGAGGCGATGCATAGCGGTATTGGTCACGGCTGCATCAAACAGGAAGGGCAGGTGCCAGCCCCAGATAGCGATGCCATGTATAACGGTCGCGCTGGTCGACCCCGTGCACCAGTCCCATGACCGCCGGATAATGGGAGATTGCATAGCCGCGCCTAAGCCACGACGCGCCCGTCTCGGCAATCCCCATAGAAGGAGGCCGACCGGCCTCGCAAGCACGATCAACGGCGCCGCGACCGCCATGACGATCTCGTGCTCGATCATATGAAAGGTAAACAGGTGCTCTCCGAGCCAATGCAGTGGCGAGATAAGTGCGGCAGCCAGAGTCAGCATGCCGCCATAGAAGAATAGGCTTTGCCGGCGCATCGTCCCAAGCCGGCGCGCCCGACCCGAAAGCCTGACGATGCCGAACGTGTAGAGAACGGTAATCAAACCGATTGGCAGCACGATCCACGGATCGAATGTCCAGCTTGACGCATTCGTATGAGCATCGTCTCCATGTGCCAGCGCCGGGGCGGCCATCATAAGTGAGATCAAGATGCAGATCAGCGCTGACATGGATCCAGCAGCATCGATGCCGCTCCCTGCAATACCAGCGCAAAGACAAAGGCGGACGCGATCAGAAATCCCGCATCGACGACAAACCGCTCAGTCCGGCCGACGGGTCTTGGCGCGAGACGAGAGGCAGCGGCTCCCGCAATCGAAACCAACAAGAGGGCTGCGCAAAACACGGGCGTCCAAGGCACATGCTGGCGGCAATCGATATAGGGGGTGATCTGCCCCAGTTGGATCCCGATGGCCCAGGCCAGCGGCGGCACGGTAAGTCCGCCATATCGCATCCAGGTTCTAGTCATAAGCGCGGTACCCAATAGAGGCAGATATACATCGGCAACCAGGTCGCCACCACGAAGTTCCAATACATCGCGTTGTCGCTGACATCGCCGTAGCGGCGCGGGTTGTCGCCGTGCCTGGAGAACATCAGGCAGGTCAGCACCAATGTATCGATCAGGTCGGTTATGATATGGGTCGTATGAAGCCCAAGCATCACCCAGACGATCGAGCCATAGGCATTCTGGTCCCATGAGATGTGCATCGCCGGAAATTCGAAGATACGGATGATGAGCGGCGCAAGCCCCAGCAGGGACATGATGATCAGGCCGATGCGGACCTTCACCAAATTCTGTTGGCGTGCCCAGCGGGCAATCAGGATGTTCGGAAGCAGGCTGGCAACGAGCAACGCCGTCAACGCCGTTCCGGGCAGCAGATCTGGAAGCGGCGCATTCAACGGCCAGTGCGCTGCCAGGCTCATGAGGTAGAGATAGACGACGATCGAAAGCGCGAAGCCCGTGCCCTCGATCAGCATGAAGGCAAGCGTTCCCCACCAGGTCAGGCTTGCGGTGCCAAGCCCATGGGGGGGAAGTTTCGACAGATCGAGCACCACGGACTGTTTCATGCGTCGTCCTCCGGGGCGCCTTTTGGCCAGAACCAGCCGATCAGCGCAATCGACACAGGGATCGAGCCCCAGACCACCGCCCAGGGCGTGAAGATCGACCAGATCAGCAGCACCGTGGTTGCGAGTGCCGACCAGAGCGGCCAGATCGAATTTCCAGGCGATGATTCACGCGCTTCCGGAAGCGCTTCGACAACGCTGGTAACGAGCAGTTCGCGGCGGTCGACGGACAGCCCGGCCGCAACGGGAAGCGTTTCGGGATCATTGGACAGTGGTTCCAGGCTGCCGACGACCGGCAGCCGCGCGAAATTGTAAGACGGCGGCGGCGACGATGTCGACCATTCAAGCGTCGACGCCCCCCAGGGATTGTCCGGCGCGGCCGGACCTGAGACGGCACTGCGAATGGCATCGATAAAGAAGAGCAGGAAACCAGCCGCGAGGATGACGGCGCTCAGACTGACGAACATGTTCAAGCCGGACCACGGCATTTCCGGCTGGTAGGTGTAGATGCGACGCGGCATTCCCTGCAGCCCGAGGATGTGCATGGGAAAGAAGGTCAGGTTGAAGCCGGCGAATATCAGCCCGAAGACCCAGCGGCCAAGCGTCTCGCTCATCATTCGCCCGGTGATCTTCGGGAACCAGTAGTAGATCGCCCCGAGCAGAGGAAAGACTGCGCCGCCGACCAGAACGTAGTGGAAATGGGCGACGACGAAATAGGTATCATGAACCTGCGTGTCGAACGGCACGGACGCCACCATCACGCCGGTCATCCCGCCGACGACGAAGATCACCATGAAGCCGATGACAAATAGGAACGGCGTCTTAACGGCTGGTCTGCCGGCCCACATCGTTGCCAGCCAGCAGAATATTTGCAGACCAGCGGGAATGGCGATCGCCATGCTTGAGGCGGTGAAGAAGCTCTCCCCCAGGCGCGGCAGTCCGGCGACGAACATGTGATGGACCCACAGCCCGAAGGCCAAAACCCCCGTCGCGATCAACGCCATCACCATGGCGAGGTAGCCGAAGACGGGGCGTCGCGTGAACGTCGCAACAATCGTCGAGACCATCCCCACGGCCGGCAGGAAGATGATGTAGACCTCCGGATGGCCGAAGAACCAGAACAGGTGTTGCCAAAGCAGCACGTCGCCGCCTTCGGCCGGATTGAAGAAGTGCGTGCCGACCAGTCGGTCGAGGATCAGGGCTGTGCTGGCAATCATGATCGCCGGCATCGCCATGATGATCAGAAACGATGTCACCAGCATCGACCAGACGAACAATGGGATCCGGTCGAGAGACATGCCCGGCGCGCGTTGCTTGAACACGGTGACAACGATCTCGACGGCGACGGCCAGCGCCGAGACTTCGGTGAACGTGATCATCTGCGCCCAGATGTCGGCACGCTTTCCCGCAGCATATTGCGGTCCCGACAGCGGCACGTAGGCAAACCAGCCGACGTCAGGTCCGGTATCAACCGCAAAGGCGATCCACAACAGCAGTCCGCCGGCAAGATACATCCAGTAGGAAAACGCGTTGAGCCGCGGGAAGGCAATGTTGCGGGTGCCAACCATCAGCGGCACGAGATAGACAGCCATTGCCTCCATCACGGGAACGGCAAACAGGAACATCATGTTCGTGCCGTGCATGGTGAAAATCTGATTGTAGCGGTCGGGTCCGATAAACCGTGCTTCCGGCTGGGACAGTTGCAGCCGCATCGCCATCGCCAGCAACCCGCCGAGCGCCAGGAATACGAAGGCCGTCACGATGTAGCGGCGACCGATGATCTTATGGTCAACGGTCGAAAGGGCGCCCCAAAGCCCCGAAGGCGTCGACCAGGTCTCTGAAAGACGGCGGTCGAGTAGCACCTCGTCCAGTGCCGTGTCGCGCAGATCCTGTCCGTTATCCCTTGTGGTCATTTGAGGCTCTCCATATAGGCGGAGATATCCCGCAGCTCCACGCTGGTCAGCGGAACCATCGGCATGTTGTTGCCCGGCTTGAGGGTCTGCGGATCGGCAATCCAGGCCGCGAGCGACCCGCGCGTGGTTTCGAGAAGGCCGGCCGCGATTGTCTGACGGCTGCCGATATGGGTGAGATCAGGGCCGGTAGTGCCGGTGGCCGGCGTTCCGCGAACGGTATGGCAGGCAGCACACGGTTTTGACAGAAAGGCGACCTTTCCGGCGGCAGTGTCCGGGTCGGTCGGCATCACGCCGTTACCGCGTTGTGCCGTAATCCAGCGCTGATAATCCGCAGGCTCATCGGCAATGACAAGCATCGCCATATGGGTGTGCTGCAGCCCGCAAAACTCGGCGCATTGACCGCGATAGATGCCGGCGCGCTCCGCCCGCAGGAGAAGACTGTTGCTGCGGCCCGGCACGAGATCTTGTTTGCCCGCAAGGCTCGGCACCCAGAACGAATGCACGACATCGGCGCTTTCCAGCTGGATCCGAACATCCTGACCGACCGGGATATGGATCTCGTTGGCAGTCTGGAAGCTGAGCGCCGGATCGACGTCGGCATAAATGACCTGCCACCACCATTGCTGCCCTCTGACGGTGATCGTCAGTGCGACGTTTTCCGGCAGACCGATGCTGCGGGTGGTGTAAAAGCTCGCGACCGTTAGACCTGCTATGATAACAACCGTCGCTGCAACGGCACTGGCCACGATGATCGTCAAGAGCCGTTCACGCGGCCGGCCGCTGTCGCTGGACCGTTTTCGAAGAATTGCCCAGCCGAGCACGATCATCACCAGCAGCCAGACGACCGCGCAGATGATGGTTATGCCGATGATCAGATGCTCGACATGGATTGCGGGAGCGCCCTGGGGATCCAGTGCCGACTGGTTGCCGCTGCAGCCAGCGACAGCAGCAATGATCGGCAGCAGAAGGATGCGGGTGGTTCTCAAGGGGAAGGCCCCTGGTCTGGATGGGCGCCGACCGGTCCTTCGTTGAACAGGATCTTCGCTGGCGCCCGGTTTTCGGCCGGCCGCGTCTGGCGGTCGTCCTTGCGACCCGTCGCCGCGACTTTGGCCGAATAGGCGCCGATGGTCTGGACATAGCCGGCCAGTTGCCAGATTTGCTCGATCGTCATCCGGTCTTGAAAGGCAGGCATGCCGTGCGGGCGACCGTCGCGGATCGACGCAACGATCGACACCATCTCGGGGCCGTACAACCACCAACCGTCGAGGAAGGAAGGACCTATGTTTCCGCGCCCGTCGCCGTGACAGGCTGAACACCCGAACCAGGCATAGAGGCGCTGACCCTGGCTGAGATTATAAGCGTCGCTTTCGTAAGGTTTGCCCTCAGCAAAATAACTCTCGGGCGGCGCACCGCTGATGCCATTGGACATTAGCCGGAACCGGTCGAGATCGGCGGTGACAGGTGGATCGGTACGGAGTTCCCTTGGCTGTCGCATCCAACCGAGCAAGGCGCCCCCAGCGGCCAGTAGAAGAACGGCTGCCAGATTTGGCCACTTTGCGTCCCTGATCACCGTGAACACCATGCGCTCATCCGGCCGCCCTTCAGTCATGTGGGATCTCCGCGGATCGGCTGAGACGCACCGGAAGAAGCTTGTAGGAAGGTGTTTTTGATTTCGGATCATGGTGAGCCAGCGGAAAGAGCGGGTTCGTCTCCGGATAATACGCTCCGCAACAACCCCTGGGAATATCGTAAGGGACGATCCGCAACCCGTCACTCTGCGGACGTTGTTCGCATCGATCGCGGTGGTCATATCGACGCTCTCGCCATCGGCGAAGCCCAACCGAAGGATATCCTCCTGGTTCATGAAGACCACCTTGCGCGTGCCTTCCACTCCGCGAAAACGGTCGCTGTAGCCATAGATCGTAGTGTTGAACTGGTCGTTGGATCGCAGCGTCGCCAGGTGGAGGACGTCAGCGCTCTGCGCCGTCGAAAATTCCGGAAACAGTTTTTCCGGTGTCAGGAAATTCGCCTTGCCGCTCTTCGTCACCCATTTGCGCTCACGCGCCGGCAGCGGTCTGACAAACCCACCCGGCGTAAACAGACGTTTGTTGAAATCCTTGAACGTCTCCGGGTAGGTTTGCTCGATCGCATCACGGATCTCAGCATAGTCTCCGACCCAGCTTTCCCAGGGAACCTTGGTTTCGCCGAGCGTGGCTTTTGCGATGCCGGCGACGATTGCCGGCTCGGAGAGAAGCTCCGGGCTTGCCGGTTTGGTCTTGCCGCGCGACCCGTGAAAATGGGCGATGGAACTCTCCATCGATACGGCCTGCGGACCGGTCGCCTGCTCGTCCAGTTCGATGCGACCAAGACAGGGCAGCAGATAGGCAATTTCGCCATGGACGACATGGCTGCGATTGAGCTTGGTGGCGATCTGCACGCTTAGCCGCAGCTTGCGCCACCCGTCTTCCATGGCAGTCGTGTCGGGCACGGCTCTCAGGAAGTTGCCGCCGAGGCTGATGAAGGCTCGCGACTGCCCGCTCATGATTGCCTCGCAGGTCTCGACCGTTGAGCGGCCCGTCCAGCGTGGTGGTTCGAAGCCATAGAGTTCGGACAACTTGTCGAGGGGTGCCAGGCCCGGCTTCTCGGTGATGCCGACGGTCCGTTGCCCCTGGACATTCGAGTGGCCCCTAACGGCGCAGATGTTGGCGCCAGGTTTGCCGATGTTGCCGCGTAAAAGGGCCAGATTGCAAACCATTTGGACGTTCTGCACGCCCATGAGCTGTTGGGTGAGACCCATGCCATAGACCATCATTACCGCGTCCGATTTGGCGTAAGTCGCCGCGGCCTGTGTCATCTGATCACGGCTGAGCCCCGAAAACCGCTCCAGTTCCGCCCATTGGTGGCCGCGTGCGGCGTCAGCAAACGCGTCGAAGCCTGTGGTGTGCTCCTTGATGAAGTCATGGTCGAGAACATGCTTCTTGTCAGCGGCGGCAATCGAGGCGGCAAAGGCGACCATCGCTGCGTTGTCCGGATCTTTTGGTTTCCCGTCGTCACCAGCGACACGGCTGTGATGGGAGGCTTTCAAGGCATCGTCGGCTTCGATCAGCGCTTTGCACACGCCAAATAGCGCGGCGATATCGCCGCCGTTTTTGACCTGATAATATTCGGAGGAGACCAAGGTTTCCTTGCCCGTGACCATCTGCGCCGGCGCCTGCGGGTTGACGAAGCGTTCAAGGCCCCGTTCACGCAGCAGATTGAAGGTGACGATCTTCACACCACGATCGACGGCGTCCTGGAGGTCGTGGAGCAGGCGTGGAGACGATGTTCCGACATTCTGCGCGATGTAGAAGATGCAGTCAGTATTCTGGAAGTCCGACAGAACGGCGGTGCCGACAGACGCGCCGATACTTTCGGGGAGGGCTACCGAGGAGCTCTCGTGACACATGTTCGAACTGTCGGGCATGTTGTTGCTGCCGTACATGCGGGCGAAGAGTTGGTACATGTAGCTCGTTTCGAGCGATGCACGGCCCGATGTATAAAAGTCGACCTGATGTGGGTCGAGGGCGCGCAATTCCCGGCCGATCTCTTCGAAAGCCGCCGCCCAGGAAACCGGAACGTATTTATCCGTGGCGGGGTCCCAGCGCATCGGATGCGTCAAGCGACCTTGCTCCTCGAGGTCATGGTCGTCCCAAAGCTCCAGCGCGCGAAGAGGATGTTTGTCGAAGAATGCCCGGTCGGCCCGTTTTGACGTGATCTCCCAGGCCGTTGCTTTTGCTCCGTTCTCGCAGAATTCAAGCGGATGGGTTTTTGCCGGTTTTGCCCAGGCGCAACTCACGCACATATAGCCTTCCGGCTTGTTCTGCGTCGTGAGCAGCTTGGTTCCACGCAGCGCCACATGCTCTTTAAGAGTGATCTCGGCGACGGATTTTGCAGAACCCCATCCGCCCGCAGGTCCGGAATAGGGCTTGAGTTTGGGAGAGCGTGTTTTCGACGTCATGGATGCCTCAAGCGATACGACGAGGCGTGCCTTCCCGGCTAATGGCGCCTCGGTAACAGTAAACCTTCAATGTCGAGCCATGTTCCGGCCTGCGCCGGAAGGGCCTAGCTTTGCCTCTCAGCTCTATCCTCGAAACTCGCCCTCGTGCATGTCGCGCTCGTCGTAATTGACGTCCCAGTCCTTGGTGCCCTTGTCTTTGCCTGGCGTTTTCTTGTTGACGGTGGCGTCGTCGGAATGCGTGATCACGCGCGGCTTGGCGCTGCTGACACCGTTGTTCGATCCGCCAGCATGGTTGCGTTCGGACTGGCCTCGGGCGTCTTGCTCAATCTGGGTTTTGGATGGTTTGTCATTATTTGCCACGTTGATGCTCCTGAACAGTTGGGGCAACGGTTTCAATTGCGTCATCGGCTCGGATCTCGGCTACAGCCCGGTCCATCCCCTTTTCAGCCTTTCGGGCAAGAGTGCGGCGGCGGCGGGCGGCCGCCGGGCCATCCTGGGAGCGAGCGTCATCCGTCGCGGCCGTGCTCGTTGCGAGTTCGCCACTCCCGAGTTCGCCCCATGACGGATCCCATTCGACGCCTTCGACAAGATCGGCGAAGATCGGCTTGCCGCTGTCTCCATTGTGGGATTCCGCCAGCTTAAAAGCGGCTTCGGGTGCCATCTCTTCACCGGGAAATATCGAATCGTCTTCGCCGGCGTTGGCGATCTTGCGGACGTATCCGCGAACTTGATCACCGGAATGATAAAACTTGATCACCAGTGATCCGGGAGACGCTGCACCGGGGGAGTAAGGCATGTAGTGAGCGCCTCGTCCCGGAGCGTTGGCTTCGGCGTCAGCCGCCTGATACCAGTGCGCGAGATCCCGACCTTCCGGGCGCCCCTCGCTTTCCCAAATCTGGTAGGCACGCAGTCTTTTTTCCTCTTCGTCGATCATGACTTGCCTCCTGGATTTTCACAGCACTACTTGTTGAGGTCCTTTGCCATCATCAGATGGTGTTCCAGAGCAGGTCGGGTGCTCGCGGCCCAAGACTTCAAGTCGGCATTGTCGCCTTCGTCGCCATAACGCTTGAACAGATCGACCGCGTCTTCATGGACGGATTCCTGATCAGAGTGGTATTGCTTGTTGAAGTCCGCCCCCTTAAGCTCGTTCAGCTTGTCGAGCATGCTTTGCTGGCTGGAGGTCATGGCTGTCGGAAGCGGCGCCGTGAGCTTGCCACTGGTAACCAGCCCCTTGAGTTCGTCTGTGGTCTTTTGATGGTCTGTGACCATCTGCTGCGCGAAGGCTTTCGTTGCATCGTCACCGCGCTCCAAGGCAAGCTTGCTCGACGCGATCTCAAACATATCGCTGGTCGCAGCCTCCTGGACGAAGTCCTCGGTCTTTGGCGCAACCCCGATCAGGGAATTGACGCCGGTCTTTTCGGCTGCAGACTGAGCGAAGGCCGGACCTGCGAGCACAAGGGCAAGTGAGACGATAGCGAGGTGTTTCATGAGGATCTCCTGGATTGTCATAAGCGCAAAAACGGTTTGTCGACCTGAGTGTTCCGTGGAAAATCAACTATTGGCCAACATGAACGCCCGTCCGCGCCAAGAAACGATGAAGGAGGCGCACCGTTCGAAAGCTCGCTCGGTTCGCCTCGGTCGGGTCGCAGGCATCAGTCGACAACTTTCAGGACGACCTTGCCGCGGGTATGTTTATCCCTGAGAGCCGCCTGAGCCTCGGCGGCCTCCCGGAGCTCAAAGGTGCTTGCGATGACGACCTTTACCTTGCCCTGATCGATCAATTCCGCGATCTCCTGCAATTGGGCGCCATTCGGCTGGGCGGTGTACCTGCCGACGCGAATATTAAGTTCAGCGGCTCGCGCCTTGTGCGGTTCCTGGAGTGTGGAAATCAGAGCACCTCCCGGCTTGATGACGGCCAAGCTTCGCTGCTGGGTCTCTCCGCCGATCAGATCGAACACCAGATCGACCGGCTCGACGAGGTCCTCGAACCTTTCAAGCTTATAGTCGATCATCTGGTCGGCACCGAGATCAGCTGCAAACTCTTTGTCATCGGCCGATACCGTGACCGCGACCCAGGCGCCTTTCGCCTTGGCGAACTGGATGGCGAAATGCCCGACGCCGCCTGCACCACCGTGAATGAGGACGCGTTGGCCGGAACGAAGACTGCCGTGATCGAAAAGGCCCTGCCACGCGGTTATCCCGGCAAGCGGCACCGCGGCCGCGCCGATCGCGTCGAGCGACTTCGGCATGGCGGCCACCTCGTCCGATTTTGCGAGAACAAACTCCTCGTATCCGCCGTGTTCCGGCGACAGAAAGGCAAAGACCTCGTCGCCGATCAGGAAGCTGGAGACATCATTGCCGGCCGCCGCGATTTCGCCGCTGACATCGCGGCCAAGCACATAGGGAAGATCCTTCTCGGTGACTACAGGGTATTTCCCCTCACGCATCTTCGCATCGACCGGGTTGACGCTCGCAGCAAAGACCTTGATCAAAACTTCGTCGGCTGCAGGGGTAGGCCGGTCGATTGCCTCGATCTTCATGACCTCCGGCCCACCAAAGCGTTGAATGCGCAAAGCTTGCATGATGAAACTCCTTCGCTCGGGATTCTTGGTTCCTCAAGCGGAAACAGCACCGCGAAGCGATTGTTCCCACCTGGATGGCAGGCAGGGAACAACTTGCCCGATGATTGGGTTTCGCCTTCTGCGAGCCAGAGGCATCAATACCCACCGGAAATTTAACGGACGGAGTGTCTGGCGACCCTTACGACAGGAGCAACCATGTCATTGAAAGCACTTGCCTTGAACGGCACATTGAAGCCCTCGGATTCTTCCGAGGCATCCTCCACCGGCAAACTGCTCGAGCTCATTGCCGAAGAGTTCAAGCGGCACGGCGTCGAAACCGAAACGATCCGGCTTGCCGATCACAACATCAAGCCGGGGGTGACCTCTGATGAAGGCGAAGGCGACGCCTGGCCGGATATTCGCAAGAAGGTTTTGGAGGCCGATATCCTGCTCGTCGGCACTCCCATCTGGCTGGGTCAGCCAGGAAGCGTCTGCAAGCGGGCTCTCGAGCGTATGGACGCATTTCTCGAAGAAACAGACGATCAGGGCCGTATGGTTTCTTACGGCAAGGTTGCCGCGGTTGCTGTGGTCGGCAACGAGGACGGCGCTCACCACGTTTCGGCGGAGGTCTTTCAGGCCCTCAATGATGTCGGCTTCACGATCCCGGCCAATGCCGTGGCCTACTGGGTCGGCGAGGCAATGGGATCGACGAACTTCGTCGATCTGAAAAAGAACCCTGAGGCCGTTCAGACGATGATATCCACGCTGGCGCGCAACACGGCGCATCTCGCCAAGCTCCTGAAGG
Organism: Rhizobium sp. RCC_161_2; assembly: GCF_041355235.1. Taxonomy (NCBI): domain Bacteria; kingdom Pseudomonadati; phylum Pseudomonadota; class Alphaproteobacteria; order Hyphomicrobiales; family Rhizobiaceae; genus Rhizobium; species Rhizobium sp. RCC_161_2. The sequence goes on from NZ_JBFUPL010000026.1 coordinate 14,716, forward strand.
AGTCCCAATATCCGGGGGAAGAAGGGTAGTGGTCGATGTCGACGATCGCAGAAACCCGCATGGCACGCATGCCACCAGTCTTCGCAGGGGCCGTCCAAGGCAAGGTTTATTTTTGTGGGTGAGCAGCCAGGGGATCATGAGGACGTTGCCGGCAATCTTTCGTCGGCCCGGCGGGCAGGCTGCTCGACGAATGCCTTGAAGAGGCCGGCGTCGATCGTTCACTCTGCTACGTGACCAATGCGGTCAAGCACTTCAAATTCGAACAGCGCGGCAAGCGCCGCCTTCATGCGAAACCCAACGCCGGTGAGATACAACGTTGCGCGTGGTGGCTGGGCGGCGAACTTGATCTCCTACGGCCTGACCTAATCGTGGCGCTCGGTGCGACGGCCCTCTACGCTTTGATGGACCGATCGGTCGGACTGACGAAGGAGCGAGGCCATGTCCTATAGGCAGCAAATGGCATGAATGTTCTCGTGACCATCCATTCGTCCTACCTGCTTCGCATACGCGATGACGATAATCGCGAGAGCGAACGACGGCGCTTTGTCGGTGACCTCAAAGGTATTCGCCCCCCAACCTGAATCCTTAAATGATGGCAGCAACGCGAAACGCTCAAGGATCGAAGGTGCCGACGGCTGGGCGACGGGACCAGCCGGCAGCGACCGCCTCGTCGGTGATTGTTAAAAACGATGCCTCCAAGGCCTGCTGGGTTCAAGGTCATCGTCGCGGGGATTGTCACCCGGCGGCTTTATCATCGGCACGATCACTATACTCCAGCATCAAGTCGGGCGGCCGGTCAGCGCTTCGGCTGCTTGCCGAAGTCTTTGCGCAATTCGTCCTTGGCCCGGTCCAATGTCGCCAAGCGCGATTTGGACAGCTGCTTGCCGGCACGATTGACATAAAAGGTGAGCATCGACATCGCAGACTGAAATGGGCTCGCCTTTCGCCGGGGGCTTTCCTCGGCGGACTGTTTGAGCGAGTCAGCGATCTTCTTGGCGCTACGTTGCTTGAACACCCCGCCTTCGAGGTCCATCGCGTCGCTTGTGTCGGTCACGTCCTGCGACCATTTCTGCTTTGATTTCTTCTTCGGCATGGGAACCTCCTTGAGGTAACGGCGCCATCGGTGATGACGCCGTTACCAAATCAATGATGAGCGTGGTGCTCGTTGCGTTTGCGGGTTGCAGCGGCCTTTTTGGCTGAAGCAGAACGCTCTTCCTTGGTTCGCGATGCAGCCGCTGCACCGCCCTTGCGCCCGCCTCTTTCGGAGGAGGCGTGGTTTTCGGCGTGACCACGGCCGGAGCCAGATTTCTTACCGCCACCGCTTTCCTTGTTGACGGTCGCCCAAGCTCGGCGCTCGGCTTCTTTGTCTGAAACGCCACGATCCTCGTAGCCTTCCTCGATATGTTCGGCCTTGCGCTTTTGCTTATCGGTGTAGGCTGACTTGTCACCCTGGGGCATGGAACATCTCCTCATCTGAATGTTGATCAAGAAGAACTACGGGTTCACAGCAAAGTTCCCCAGCCAAATTGATCATAGCGCGGGCGACCCTATGTTAGCCGCATCGATGCCCTGCGGCGTTTTGGCCGGCCCTTTCTCGCAAGCAGAACCAATGCGGACAGGCGGGGTTTGTTGGCATACCCCTGACCACGATATCGAAAGGTATTCTCCATGACGCAGACCGTTGGCGATTTCATCGTTTCCCGCCTTCGCGCCCGGGGCGTCAGGCGCATGTTCGGGACAGGCACTACGTTGCTAAACTGTTTTGCTTCGGCTTCTGGCTTGAATGCCGCGCCTTACCCATCCATCCTGCGTTCCAGCATGAGGGCGGCGGTCACACCTGGAAGATCAGAACTGCGTGCCGCCATTGCCAGCGACGGGGCGAGCCTAACCAGGTCGAGGGCGGGATTGCCGATGACCGTCTGGTCGAAGTCACGAATTTGCACGGCCAAATCCCCGTTCTTGCTTGCAACCGGGCCCAGATTGCCGGCGTGAACCGCCCCGACTTTACCGGAGACCGTTTGGTTGTTAAGTTATGCGGCCATAGCTGGTGCGTCCAGCATGGCATAGTATGGTTCCTCTGCCTCTGCCTCTGCCTCTGCCTCTGCCTCTGCAGGCGGGATATTCCCGATGGGCTCCAGAAGACGGCGGTGGTTGCACCAGTCGACCCATTCGAACTCCACGGCTTCGAAGTTGCGCCACGGTCCTCGCCAATGGATCACCTCGGCCTTGTAAAGACCGTTGATCGTTTCGGCGAGAGCATTGTCGTAACTGTCGCCAACGCTTCCGACAGACGGCTCGATGCCCGCCTCCGCCAGCCGTTCGGAATAGCGAATGGACACATATTGCGAGCCGCGGTCGGAATGATGAACCAGCCCGCCGCGTTTGACGGGCCGCCGATCATGAAGCGGTTGGTCGAGGGCATCGAGCACAAAGCCCGCATGGGCCGTTCGGCTTGCCCGCCAACCGACGATACGGCGGGCGAAGGCATCAATGACGAAGGCCACGTAAACGAAGCCCTGCCAGGTCGCGACATAGGTGAAATCGGATATGCGCGACGTCGCCCATTCCGTCGGTATACTGGAATTTCGTGGTTTCGAGCGTGACCAGACCGGCGAGCGCTTCCCGGCGTTCCGGCGTTTTCTCGGCCCAATAGGCCTTGATCGGATCCCAGAATGCGGCGAGACCTTCGGTATAGGCGTTGCCGTTCTACACGATCAGCGCTTTCAAACTGGCGCAGCGACCACAACGTTCATCGACCACACTCTGGACTCGGCTGGATGATACCTGCCGAGTTCGCTCAGACAATCAACGCGCGACGTGATGCGGTGCTGCGCAGCCGAAATGGCTTCGCACCGCAACCCGCCGCTACCGCCACAAATACCAAAACCAAAATGACGTCCCCCCAACAATTTAGGCCATTTGGAACTGGAATTTTCCACTTATGATCCCTGATGGGAAGAAGAGGAGAATTCGATGAAGGCCTCGAAGTTTTCGGAAGCGCAGATCGCATTCGTGCTGAAGCAAGCGGAAGATGGAACACCGATCGGCGAAGTCTGCCGCAAGGCGGGAATTTCGGACGCGACGTTTTACAACTGGCGCAAAAAATACGCTGGGCTGATGCCGTCGGAGATGAAGCGGCTGCGGCAGCTCGAAGAGGAGAATGCCAAGCTGAAGCGGATTGTCGCCGACCTGTCACTGGACAAGGCCCTGCTTCAGGACGTGCTGTCAAAAAAGCTCTGAGGCCTGCTCGCAAGCGCAAGCTTGTCGACACGGTCAAGGTGGACTGGAAGGTCTCGATCCGGCGTGCATGTTCCGTTTTGAAGATCGATCGGTCGCTGTATGTCTACAAGTCCAGGCGCGGCGAGCAGGCCGAGTTGAAGCTGAAGATCAGGGACATCTGCCAGACGCGAGTGCGTTACGGTTATCGTCGCGTTCATGTCCTGCTCAAGCGCGACGGGTGGCCCGTCAATCCGAAGCGAATCTATCGGCTTTACAAGGAGATGGACCTCCGGCTCCGCAACAAGGTTCCGAAGCGACGGGTCAAGGCGAAGCTTCGCGCCGATCGCACGGAACCGACTCATTCCAACCATGTCTGGGCCATGGACTTCGTTCATGACCAGTTGGCCACCGGTCGCAAGATCAGAGTCCTGACGGTGGTCGATACCTTCTCGCGCTTCTCGCCAGCAGTCGATGCACGCTTCAACTATCGAGGCGAAGACGTGGTACAGACGCTTGAGCGGGTATGTCGGCAGGTCGGTTATCCCGCCACCATTCGGGTCGACAACGGCAGCGAATTCATCTCCCGAGACCTTGATCTCTGGGCCTATCACAAGGGCGTCGTGCTCGACTTCTCGCGGCCAGGCAAGCCGACCGACAACAGCTACATCGAAAGTTTCAATGGCAAGTTCCGCGCCGAGTGCCTGAACGCCCATTGGTTCATGTCTCTTGACGACGCACGCTTGAAGATGGAGGATTGGCGTAGAGAGTACAACAGGGCGACGGAACACCCACGGGACCGAGGTTCGGGAGCTTTTATATCCGTGGCATCCCTGGTCTGGGCGGCTTGTCCATATCCATGGACTGGTGGACAAGGGGTCTGCCGTGTTCCGCTGCAGCCTTTCGGGTTCGACGTCATGCCGGTTGCTCGAAGTTCCGGTGTGGATGTTTGACCGAACACTGAGTGCACGGTGGTTGGCCTTGCCAATTGCGTATGCCGATTTTGCTTGCCTGCTTGCTTTGGCAAAGTTGCTGGAAGAGGCAGGCACTCCGTCACAAGGCGCGGATATGAGCGCAGCATTGATCTCTCACGAAACGAGTCGGGGAGATGTCCATGCCACGCCAGTTTACGACATATCAGTTCGATCTGTTCTCGATCACACACAGCGGGAAGACACCAGCGATGCCGCAATGGCAGACGTTGCCGGAAGGAACACAACAGGCGTTGACGACACTCATCGTGCGGCTGCTCGTCGACCACGCCAACGGCGAGAGCGCCTCCCAGTCGAAGGAGGCCGGTCATGATGCATGAGAAGATCAGCGCCCACCATCTTGAGCGCAAGGCCATTCTGTACGTCCGACAATCATCGGCTCATCAGGTTCTGCACAACCGCGAAAGTAGCGCCCTTCAATACGCCATGCGTGACCGCCTGACGGCACTTGGCTGGTCGCAGATCGAAACAGTTGATGAAGATCTTGGCCGTTCGGCAGCCGGAGGCGTAACCCGCGCCGGTTTCGACCGGATGGTTGCCGAGGTCTGTCTTGGAAAGGTTGGGGCGGTTGCAGCACGAGAGGTATCGCGCTTTGCCCGCAACAGCCGGGATTGGCAACAGCTCATTGAGATGTGCCGCGTCGTCGACACTGTTCTGATCGACCAGGAAGCGGTCTATGCGCCGCGCCAGGGTAATGACCGCCTGCTTTTGGGGTTGAAGGGCAGCCTCAACGAGTATGAACTGGATCTCTTGCGCCAACGTTCTCTTTCCGCCCGCTATGAGAAGGCTCGCCGCGGTGAGCTTGTCGTTACTGTCCCGATTGGATTCTTGAAAGCCGGTGACAGGATCGAGAAGGATCCCGACCGGCGCATTCAGGAGGCCATTGTGCTCGTCTTCAACAAGGTTGCCGAACTCGGCAGTGCGCGGCAGGCGCTGCTATGGTTCCTTGAGCAGGGCCTGGACCTGCCGGTCAGGCGCGCCAATGGCGAGGTCACCTGGCGCAGGCCCAATTACGCAACCATCCATCGGATGATTGAGAACCCGATCTACGGAGGCGCGTATGCTTATGGTAAGAGTCGCTCCGTGCCGGGATACGATGGCCGATCCGGAATTCGCCGCAAGGCGCGCAATGAATGGCTGGCCTTGATCCCGGATGCCCACGAAGGCTATGTCAGTTGGGAACGGGCGGAGGAGATCCGCAAGATGGTCAGCAATAATGTGCCTGCCAGCCGACATCACGGGGCGCCGAAGCATGGCGACGCTCTGCTTGCCGGCCTTTTCCGTTGTAAGAGGTGCGGGCGGAAGCTGACGGTCCGCTACACTGGAAACAATCATAACATTCCTCGCTATTCCTGCTGGCGTGGCCTGCTCGACAACGGTGAGCCTCGCTGCATCGCCTTCGGCGGCCTGCGGGTCGACGATGCGATCGAGGAGATGCTGCTTGGCGTCGTTGGACCGGGAGCCATTGCTGCTAGCGCTGAAGCAGAACGCAACATAGCCAACCGTCGTGATCAAGTTCACGACGCCCTTCAGCGAGATCTCGAGGCGGCGAGCTTTGCGGCCGATCGGGCATTCCGGCAATATGACGCTGCTGATCCCGAGAACCGGCTGGTGGCATCGGAGCTCGAGGCGCGCTGGAACAGCGCTCTCTCTCGCGTTGGCGAGATCGAGAATAAGATTGCCAGCCACAAAGCTGCAATACCGCAAGTGTCGTCATATTCCATGTTGGATATCGGCGCTCTTGCCGGAGACCTTCGCGCCGTCTGGTCGGCGCCGGCAACCGATACCAGACTTAAAAAACGGATCGTGCGCACGGTCATTCATGAAGTGATTGCCGATCTCGACGATGTGGCTTCCGAGATCGTCCTTGTCATCCATTGGGCTGGTGGAGTTCACACCGAACTGCGACTGCCGAAGCGACGTCGTGGCCAAAGAAACGCTACGCCCGATGACCTCATTGAGGCAGTACGGCAGCTCGTACTCATTGCCAACGACGACCTGATTGCTGGCATACTCAATCGCAATGGATTGACCACCGGCAATGGCAATCGCTGGACAAGGGAACGCGTCACAGCACTCCGGTCGTACCGCAAGATCCCGGTCTACCGGCCGCAGTCAGACGGGATAGAGCCTTGGCTCAATCTGGGAAAGGCGGCGAAGCTACTTGGCGTTACGCCAAAAACTTTGAGGATCGCATCGGAAGCAGGTGAGATCGAGGGCCTGCATCCCTTGCCGGCCGGCCCCTGGATCTTCAGTCGTTCAAAGCTTGAACTCCCGCAAGCAAAACAGCTCGTCGATCGCGCGCAACAGAACCCCAGATACCCCGCGGGATCGCCCAAAAATCAAGGAAACCTATTTACTTCAACAACATAGAAAGATGGGTGTTATGAAACAGGATTGTATAACGAGTTCCGGCCACACAGCGCGATCGGCAACAAGGTGCCGATTTCGCTCATGAATGGCTCATCGGCACCCCCGCCGAGCTGAGCCTTAACCCCGGAAAACTCCAGCTCCCGCTGGCCCAAAATCGGGGAGCACGTCAAAAACCAGCTGGAGCGAACTCAAAATTGGATAAAACTTGGGGGCAAGGTCACTCCAATTCGTCAAGGCGAGCGAATTAACCTCACCTCCACTAATCTTCCAGCCTGAGCGTTCGGCGCTGGGGTCCAAAAACGGCGAG
>NZ_JBFUPL010000027.1:0-20975 GCF_041355235.1 Rhizobium sp. RCC_161_2
CTTGCCGTGGTCAACGTGGCCAATCGTGCCGATGTTAACGTGCGGCTTATTGCGCTCAAACTTACTCTTTGCCATTTTCGGCTCTCCGTTCTTCTTGTCCCCGAAGGGATCATTTCTTGTTATCGGTCAATTGGTATTCCGGTCACTTCTGACCGGAATACTTTGCCTGGATTTCCTGTGCGACGTTCGACGGAACCGGCGCGTAATGATCGAAGGTCATCGTGTACTGTGCACGGCCCTGAGACATGGAGCGCAGGTTGTCGACGTACTTGAACATGTTTGCCAGCGGAACGTTCGCGTTGATGACAACAGCGATACCGCGAGCTTCCTGGCCCTGGATCTGGCCACGACGCGAGTTCAGATCGCCGATGACGTCGCCGACGTAATCTTCCGGCGTCACGACTTCGACCTTCATCATCGGCTCGAGGAGCTGAGCACCAGCTTCGCGGGCTGCTTCACGGAAGCAAGCGCGGGAAGCGATTTCGAAGGCCAGAACCGACGAGTCAACGTCATGGAAGGCACCGTCGATGAGCGTCGCCTTGACGCCGAGCATCGGGAAGCCAGCCAGCGGACCGGAGGACAGAACGCTTTCAATGCCCTTCTGAACACCCGGAATGTATTCCTTCGGAACAGAACCGCCAACGATCTTCGATTCGAACTTGAAGTCGTCGCCTTCCGGGTTCGGTTCGAACACGATCTTGACGCGAGCGAACTGACCAGTACCACCAGACTGCTTCTTGTGGGTGTAGTCCTTTTCGGTCAGACGCGTGATGGTTTCGCGGTAGGCAACCTGCGGCGCGCCGACGGTTGCTTCGACCTTGAATTCACGACGCATACGGTCGACGATGATGTCGAGGTGAAGTTCACCCATGCCGGCGATGATCGTCTGGCCCGATTCCTGGTCCGTCTTTACGCGGAAGGACGGATCTTCGGCAGCCAGACGGTTGAGCGCGAGGCCCATCTTTTCCTGGTCGCCCTTGGTCTTCGGCTCGATCGCGATCTGGATGACCGGCTCGGGGAATTCCATGCGCTCGAGGATAACCGGCTTCAGCGGATCGCAGAGCGTATCGCCAGTGGTGGTTTCCTTGAGGCCGGCCAGAGCAACGATGTCGCCAGCGAAGGCCTCTTCGATGTCTTCACGCGAGTTCGAGTGCATCTGCAGCATACGGCCAACGCGCTCGCGCTTGTCCTTGACCGTGTTCATGACCGACGCGCCCTTTTCGAGCTTGCCGGAGTAGATGCGTGCGAAGGTCAGCGAACCGACGAAGGGGTCGTTCATGATCTTGAAGGCCAGCATGGACAACGGCTCGCTGTCGTCAGCATGACGTTCGATTTCGGCGTCGGTCTTGAAATCGATACCCTTGATCGCCGGAATGTCGAGCGGCGACGGCAGGTAGTCGACGACGGCGTCGAGCAGCGGCTGAACACCCTTGTTCTTGAAGGCGGTGCCGCAGAACATCGGATGGAACTTGACGTCGATCGTACCGCGACGGACGAGCGCGCGGATCTGGTCGTTGTCAGGCAGGTTGCCTTCGAGGTAGGCTTCGGTCGCGGCTTCGTCGATCTCAACAACGGTCTCGATCAGCTTTTCGCGATATTCTTCAGCCTTGGCCTTCATGTCTTCCGGGATTTCGACGACGTCCCACTGAGCGCCGAGCGATTCGTCGCGCCAGATGAGAGCATTCATCTCGATCAGGTCGATGACGCCCTTGAACTCGGTTTCCGCGCCGATCGGCAGCTGCATGACAACAGCGGTCGCACCGAGACGCGTCTTGATCATCTCGACCGAGCGATAGAAGTCAGCGCCGGTCTTGTCCATCTTGTTGCAGAAGATCATCCGCGGGACATTGTACTTCTCAGCCTGACGCCAGACGGTTTCCGTCTGCGGCTCGACGCCGGCGTTGGCATCGAGCAGCGCGATGGCGCCGTCGAGAACGCGCAGCGAACGCTCGACTTCGATGGTGAAGTCGACGTGGCCGGGAGTGTCAATGATGTTGAAGCGGCGGGTCTTGCCGTCGCGGCCCTTCCAGTAGGTGGTGGTAGCAGCAGAGGTGATCGTGATACCACGCTCCTGCTCCTGCTCCATCCAGTCCATGGTGGCTGCGCCGTCGTGGACTTCGCCGATCTTGTGCGACTTGCCGGTGTAGTAAAGAATACGCTCGGTGGTCGTGGTCTTGCCGGCGTCGATATGCGCCATGATACCGAAATTGCGGTAGTCTTCGATTTTATATTCGCGAGCCATAATGGACTGCCTTTCGGATACCGTTCGGGATTACCAGCGATAATGCGAGAACGCACGGTTGGCGTCAGCCATCTTGTGCGTGTCTTCGCGCTTCTTGACGGCAGAGCCGCGGTTGTTGGAGGCATCAAGAAGTTCGCCGCAGAGACGGTCGACCATGGTGGTTTCATTGCGCTTGCGAGCAGCAGTGATCAGCCAGCGAATGGCAAGAGCCTGACGACGCTCGGGACGAACATCGACCGGAACCTGGTAGGTAGCACCACCAACACGACGCGAACGGACTTCAACGTGCGGAGCGATGTTATCCAAAGCCTGATGGAACACGCCGAGCGGCTCCTGCTTTGCCTTGCCCTGCACGGCGTCGAATGCGCCGTATACGATGTTTTCAGCTACGGACTTCTTGCCGTCCAGCATGATGGCATTCATGAACTTGGTGACGACCAGATCGCCGAACTTCGGGTCCGGATTGATCTCGCGCTTTTCTGCTCTATGACGTCGGGACATACTTCTCGTCTCTCAACTTGTTAGCGGCGCTTTATCACGCGGAGAACCTCGCGCAGCGCCGGATGATCTAAAACCGAATTACTTCGGACGCTTCGCACCGTACTTGGAACGGCGCTGCTTGCGGTTCTTGACACCCTGGGTATCGAGAACGCCGCGGATGATGTGGTAACGAACGCCCGGAAGGTCCTTTACGCGGCCGCCACGGATCATGACGACAGAGTGTTCCTGAAGGTTGTGACCTTCACCAGGAATGTAACCAATGACTTCAAAGCCGTTGGTCAGGCGGATCTTTGCGACCTTACGCAGAGCCGAGTTCGGCTTCTTCGGCGTGGTCGTGTAGACGCGGGTGCAAACGCCGCGCTTCTGCGGGTTCTCCTGGAGAGCGGGAACCTTATTACGCTTTACCTGCGCCTGGCGAGGCTTGCGGATCAGCTGGTTTACGGTAGGCATTCAACCATCCCTTGTAAATCTATCTTAACACCCTTGCGGGCTTAACTCTCGCCGTCTCCGGCAACGACACACGATCGTCTCAATGCGCAAAACGTGGCCCGATCCGCTTTCGCAGATGGACCACAGAAAAGCAGAGGACACCGAAAATGGCGTCTTGCGTGCAGCATTCTTGTCTTCAACGTGCGTTTTGAACCTTGTTTGAGGTGAACTCCAGAGCGTGTCGCTCCGAATGGCCATGCCTCACATGGGTCCGATGGCGGCGTAACTACTGGTTTCCCGCCGGTTCGTCAAGGCCGGTTAAGGAATTATCTTTGTCACAAAGCCCTAAAAGGCCCTGCAAACCAGCCCTTTGGCGCATTCGTTAACGAAATGGCGCCCCTCCGGCAAGATAGACTTGGGTATTTCACCAAAATCCCTATAAGGAATCACAGACAGATCATTTCACGGGACGGCAGCGGCAGATCGAGAGAATCGCCCGGCCGAATCGAAACTTCCGAAGGACCGCTCATGATTACTACGCCAGACAATGACAACAACTCCGACGGCCCCATGGTCTTCATCATCATCGGTAAGGGGTATGAGACCGACGGCAGCGAAGGCGTCGATCTGCATGTCATGCTGAAGGCCCCGGATGACGATACCGCCGTGCGCGAGGCGCTGAACGCCCTTGCGGAGGAAGGTTTCATCGAAGCCGATCTCGATCAGATCGGCATGCTGACCGATATTCCGGACGAGGAGCCCCACGCCTCCGCCTATCAGGGTGCGCTGGAAGGCGAAGTGGCGATCATCCGCTTCCGCTGAGCCGTTGCTCGGGCGGCGTTTTGCAGCAACCGCCCTCTCCTCCTCTTCACATATCCAAAATACAAAAACCGCCCGGATCGCTCCGGGCGGTTTTAATTTGTGCTGGCTATGGCCGCTTATTCAGCAGCCGGAGCGCTTTCGCCTGCCATGTCCTGCAGCATCGGCGTGGCAACGGCTGCACCGGTGCCCTTGCGGCGCTCTTCCAGGATCAGCTCGTCGCGCGCCGTCGCGATGCGGCGGATCTGCGTCATGGTACCACCGGTACCGGCCGGGATGAGGCGGCCGACGATGACGTTTTCCTTCAGGCCCTGCAGGCCGTCGGTCTTGCCGGCGATCGCAGCTTCCGTCAGCACCTTCGTCGTTTCCTGGAAGGACGCGGCGGAGATGAAGGACGGGGTCTGCAGCGATGCCTTGGTAATGCCGAGCAGAACCGGATCGCCGTAGGCAGGCTTCTTGCCTTCTTCGATCAGGCGGTCGTTGTTGTCGTCCAGCTCGATACGGTCGACATTGTCGCCGACGATGTAATGGCTGTCGCCCGCATCGGTGATTTCCACCTTCTGCAGCATCTGACGGACAATCACTTCGATGTGCTTGTCGTTGATGACAACGCCCTGCAAGCGGTAGACTTCCTGGATTTCGTTGACCAGGTAAGAGGCCAGAGCCTCAACGCCCTTGATCGCCAGGATGTCGTGCGGAGCCGGGTTACCGTCGAGGATGTAATCACCCTTTTCGATATAGTCGCCTTCCTGAAGGTGGAAGGGCTTGCCCTTCGGGATCAGGTATTCGACCGGCTCGACACCGTCTTCCGCCGGCTCGATGATGACACGGCGCTTGTTCTTGTAGTCGCGGCCGAGGCGGATCGTACCATCGATCTCTGCGATGATGGCGTGGTCCTTCGGACGACGGGCTTCGAACAGTTCGGCAACACGCGGCAGACCACCGGTGATGTCCTTGGTCTTGGCGCTTTCCAGCGGCGAGCGGGCAAGAACGTCACCCTGGGATACCTTCTGGCCCGGCTCGACCGACAGGATCGCGTCGACTGAGAGCAGGAAGCGGGCTTCACCACCACGCGACAGCTTGGCAACATTGCCGCTGGCGTCCTTGATGACGATGGCCGGCTTCAGATCCGAACCGCGCGGCGTCGAACGCCAGTCGATAACCTGACGCTTGGTGATGCCCGTCGACTCGTCGGTCGCTTCGAGAACCGAAAGACCGTCGATGACGTCTTCGAACTGAACCGTACCGGCAAGTTCCGTCATCATCGGGCGGGTGTAAGGATCCCATTCCGCCAGACGCTGACCGCGCTTCACCTTGTCGCCTTCGTCCACATAGATCTTGGAGCCGTAAGCGACACGCTGCGAGGAGCGCTCGACGCCACGTTCATCCAGAATCTGGACCGCCATGTTGCGGCCCATGGCAACTAGGATGCCATCGGAGTTGCGCAGCATGTTGCGGTTCTTGATCTGCACCGTGCCTTCATACGAAGCTTCCAGGAACGACTGGTCGACCACGGTCGCCGTGCCGCCCAAGTGGAAGGTACGCATGGTCAGCTGCGTGCCCGGCTCACCGATCGACTGAGCGGCGATAACGCCGACAGCTTCACCGAGGTTGACCGGCGTACCACGCGCGAGGTCGCGGCCGTAGCAGATCGAGCAAACGCCCGTCTGGATTTCGCAGGTCAGGGCCGAACGGATACGGATCGACTGGATACCAGCCTTTTCGATCTCGATGACATCCGGTTCCAGGATCATCCGGCCGGCGTCAACGATGCGCTCACCCGTGACCGGATGGTCGATGTCGTCCAGCGCCGTGCGGCCGAGGATTCGGACGCCGATGGAGGCAACGACCTGACCGGCATCGATGATGGCGGTCATGGTGAGGCCCTTGTCGGTGCCGCAATCGACGTGCGTGACGATGCAATCCTGCGCGACGTCGACGAGACGGCGGGTCAGGTAGCCCGAGTTCGCGGTCTTCAAGGCGGTGTCTGCCAGACCCTTACGGGCACCGTGCGTCGAGTTGAAGTACTCGTTAACGGTCAGGCCTTCCTTGAAGTTCGAGATGATCGGCGTCTCGATGATTTCGCCCGACGGCTTGGCCATGAGGCCGCGCATGCCGCCCAGCTGACGCATCTGGTTCGGAGAACCGCGGGCGCCCGAATGGCTCATCATGTAGATCGAGTTCATCGGCTTCTGACGACCGGTCGCCGGATCGAATTCGACGGCCTTAATGCGGGCCATCATTTCCTCGGCGACCTTTTCCGTGGCCTTGCCCCAGGCGTCGACAACCTTGTTGTACTTTTCGCCCTGGGTGATCAGACCGTCATTGTACTGCTGCTCGTATTCCTTCACGAGCGATTCAGTATCGCCGACGATCTTCGCCTTGGTGTCCGGAATGACCATGTCGTCCTTGCCGAACGAAATGCCGGCGCGGCAAGCATGGGCAAAGCCGAGCTGCATGATACGGTCGCAGAAAATGACCGTGTCCTTCTGGCCGCAATGGCGGTAGACCGTGTCGATCATCTTGGAGATGTTCTTCTTGGTCATTTCCTGGTTGCAGATGTCGAAGGTCACCTTGCCGTGCTTCGGCAGCAGTTCGCCGATCAGCAGGCGGCCCGGGGTCGTTTCATAGATCTTCGAGTAGGGCTTGCCTTCCTCGTCAACCGACTTGAAGCGGCCGCGGATCTTCGAGTGCAGCGTCACAACCTTGTTTTCAAGAGCGTGATGCAGCTCGCCGAGATCGGAGAAGGCCATGCCTTCGCCCGGCTCGTTCTGGTTCAGGATCGACAGATAGTAGAGGCCGAGAACCATGTCCTGCGACGGAACGATGATCGGTGCGCCGTTTGCCGGATGCAGGATGTTGTTGGTCGACATCATCAGCACGCGGGCTTCAAGCTGGGCTTCAAGCGACAGCGGCACGTGAACGGCCATCTGGTCACCGTCGAAGTCGGCGTTGAAGGCCGTGCAGACGAGCGGATGCAGCTGGATGGCCTTGCCTTCGACCAGCATGGGTTCGAAGGCCTGGATGCCCAGGCGGTGCAGCGTCGGTGCGCGGTTCAGGAGAACCGGATGCTCGCGGATGACTTCGTCGAGGATATCCCAGACTTCCGGCTTTTCCTTTTCAACCAGCTTCTTGGCCTGCTTGACGGTCGAGGAGTAACCCTTGGCGTCGAGACGGGCGTAGATGAACGGCTTGAACAGTTCGAGCGCCATCTTCTTCGGCAGGCCGCACTGGTGCAGCTTCAGTTCCGGACCGGTCACGATGACCGAACGGCCGGAATAGTCGACGCGCTTGCCGAGCAGGTTCTGACGGAAGCGGCCCTGCTTGCCCTTGAGCATGTCGGACAGCGACTTCAGCGGACGCTTGTTAGCGCCGGTGATGACGCGGCCGCGACGGCCGTTGTCGAACAGCGCATCGACAGATTCCTGCAGCATGCGCTTTTCGTTGCGGATGATGATGCCCGGAGCGCGCAGTTCGATCAGGCGCTTCAGACGGTTGTTACGGTTGATGACGCGGCGGTACAGATCGTTCAGATCCGACGTCGCGAAACGGCCGCCGTCAAGCGGCACCAGCGGACGCAGGTCCGGCGGGATGACCGGGACGACCTTCATGATCATCCATTCCGGGCGGTTGCCGGATTCCATAAAGTTCTCGACGATCTTCAGGCGCTTCATCAGCTTCTTCTGCTTGAGATCCGAGGTGGTCTCAGCAAGTTCGGCACGCAGATCGCCAGCGATCTTCTCGAGGTTCATGCTGGCCAGCAGCTCGTAGATCGCCTCAGCGCCGATCATGGCGGTGAACTGATCTTCGCCGTATTCGTCGACGGCGAGCATGTACTCTTCTTCCGAGAGAAGCTGATGCTCCTTGAGGGCGGTCAGGCCCGGCTCGGTGACGATGTAGTTTTCGAAGTAGAGAACGCGCTCGACATCCTTCAGCGTCATGTCGAGCAGCGTGGAAATGCGTGATGGCAGCGACTTCAGGAACCAGATGTGGGCGACGGGAGCGGCGAGCTCGATATGGCCCATGCGCTCACGGCGAACGCGCGACAACGTCACTTCGACGCCGCACTTTTCGCAGATGATGCCCTTGTACTTCATGCGCTTGTACTTGCCGCACAGGCACTCGTAGTCCTTGATCGGCCCGAAGATTCGCGCGCAGAAGAGACCATCGCGTTCCGGCTTGAACGTGCGATAGTTGATCGTCTCCGGCTTCTTGATCTCACCATAAGACCAGGAAAGAATCTTCTCCGGCGATGCGATCGAAATCCGGATGGAATCGAAGTTCTGTGCAGGCACCTGCGGATTGAAAAGATTCATGACCTCTTGGTTCATGCCTATCTCCTTTTGGGGCGAAACGCCCTCGAACTGCAATCAGCGCCGGCAAATTCCCGGGAACCGGACTGACGCGTTAAAACGACAATAACCGCGAAATGCGGCGAAAACGTCCTTGCCTGCGCTACACGAAATCGGGCGAAGGCAAGAACGGTGCGCGCTGACGGACAGCGCGCACCCTGTCGACTGTTACTCGGCTGCGTCCGGAAGCTGGCCAGCTGCCTGCAGATCGTCGACCTTGGAGTTTTCCAGTTCGACGCTGAGACCCAGCGACCGCATTTCCTTGACGAGAACGTTGAAGCTTTCCGGAATGCCCGCTTCGAAGGTGTCGTCGCCACGGACGATCGCTTCGTAGACCTTGGTGCGGCCGGCCACGTCGTCCGACTTGACCGTGAGCATTTCCTGCAGCGTGTAGGCTGCACCGTAAGCTTCGAGCGCCCAGACTTCCATTTCGCCGAAGCGCTGACCACCGAACTGCGCCTTGCCGCCCAGCGGCTGCTGGGTAACGAGCGAGTAAGGACCGATCGAACGAGCGTGGATCTTGTCGTCGACCAAGTGGTTGAGCTTCAGCATGTAGATGTAGCCAACCGTGACCTGGCGGTCGAACTGCTCGCCGGTACGACCGTCATAGAGCGTCGACTGACCGGTCTCTTTCAGACCTGCCATGGCGAGCATCTCATTGACATCGGCTTCGCCAGCGCCGTCGAAGACCGGGGTCGCGATGGACACGCCACGCTTCCACTGGTCAGCCAGACGCAGAACCGACTCATCGTCGTAGTTGTGAACGTCGTCGCTCTTCGGGCCGTCGCCGACGACCATATCGATCGTCTTGCGCAGGGGCTCGATGTTGCCATTCGCCTTATAGGCTTCGATCAGTTCACCGATCTGACGACCCATGCCAGCGCAAGCCCAGCCCAGATGCGTCTCGAGGATCTGACCGACGTTCATGCGCGAAGGCACGCCGAGCGGGTTGAGCACGATGTCGACATGCGTACCGTCTTCGAGGAACGGCATGTCTTCGACCGGCACGATGCGCGATACGACACCCTTGTTGCCATGACGGCCGGCCATCTTGTCGCCCGGCTGGATCTTGCGCTTCACAGCGACGAAGACCTTGACCATCTTCATGACGCCCGGAGGCATTTCATCGCCGCGCTGGACCTTTTCGACCTTGTCCATGAAGCGCTGTTCGAGGTGCGACTTGGATTCGTCGTACTGGCCGCGCAGAGCTTCCAGTTCGCCCTGAACCTTCTCATCCTCGACGGCGAACATCCACCATTGCGAACGCGGATATTCGGAGACGACGGCGTTGGAAAGTTCCGTGCCCTTCTTGAAGTTCTTCGGGCCGGCAAGTGCCACCTGGCCGCGGAGCATCTCGATCAGACGGCCGTAGACGTTACGGTCGAGGATCGCCTGCTCGTCGTCGCGGTCCTTGGCGAGACGCTCGATCTCTTCGCGCTCGATTGCCATGGCGCGTTCGTCCTTCTCAACGCCGTGGCGATTGAAGACGCGAACTTCGACAACCGTACCGTAGGTGCCGGGCGGCATGCGCATGGAGGTGTCGCGAACGTCGGACGCCTTTTCACCGAAGATAGCGCGCAGAAGCTTTTCTTCCGGCGTCATCGGGCTTTCACCCTTCGGCGTGATCTTACCGACGAGGATATCGCCCGGCTGAACTTCAGCGCCGATGTAAACGATGCCGGCTTCGTCCAGGTTCTTCAGCGCTTCTTCCGAAACGTTCGGAATGTCGCGGGTGATTTCTTCCGGACCAAGCTTGGTGTCGCGCGCCATCACTTCGAACTCTTCGATGTGGATGGAGGTGAACACGTCGTCGGCAACGATACGCTCGGAGAGCAGGATCGAGTCTTCGTAGTTGTAGCCGTTCCACGGCATGAACGCGACAAGCACGTTACGGCCGAGCGCCAGATCGCCGAGATCCGTCGACGGACCGTCAGCCAGAATATCGCCCTTGTTGACGAAGTCACCGACGGTGACCAGCGGACGCTGGTTGACGCAGGTGTTCTGGTTCGAACGCTGGAACTTCATCAGGCGGTAGATATCGACGCCGGACTTCGACGGATCGAGGTCTTCGGTGGCGCGGATAACGATACGCGTCGCGTCGACCTGGTCGACCACGCCGCCGCGACGGGCGCCGATGGCGGCGCCGGAGTCACGGGCAACGACGGGCTCCATGCCGGTACCGACGAACGGAGCTTCAGCGCGCAGCAACGGCACGGCCTGACGCTGCATGTTCGAGCCCATGAGAGCGCGGTTGGCGTCGTCGTTTTCCAGGAACGGGATCAGAGCGGCAGCAACCGAAACCAGCTGCTTCGGCGAGACGTCCATCAGGTTGATGTTGTCGCGCGGAGCGAGCATGACTTCGCCGGCATGACGGCAGACGACGAATTCCTCGATGAAGGACCCTTCGGCATCAAGCTCGGCATTTGCCTGCGCAACGTAGTACTTCGCCTCTTCCATGGCGGAGAGGTAGAGCACATCGGTGGTCACCTTGCCGTCGATGATGCGGCGATAAGGGCTTTCGATGAAGCCGTACTTGTTGACGCGGGCAAAGGTCGCCAGCGAGTTGATAAGACCGATGTTCGGGCCTTCCGGCGTTTCGATCGGGCAAATACGACCATAGTGGGTCGGATGCACGTCGCGGACTTCGAAGCCAGCGCGCTCGCGGGTCAGCCCACCCGGGCCAAGAGCCGAAAGACGGCGCTTGTGGGTGATTTCCGAGAGCGGGTTCACCTGGTCCATGAACTGCGACAGCTGCGAGGAGCCGAAGAATTCGCGAACGGCGGCGGCAGCCGGCTTGGCGTTGATCAGGTCCTGCGGCATGACCGTGTCGATCTCGATCGAGGACATACGTTCCTTGATCGCGCGCTCCATGCGAAGCAGGCCGAGACGATACTGGTTTTCCATCAGTTCGCCGACCGAGCGAACGCGGCGGTTGCCGAGGTTGTCGATGTCGTCGATTTCGCCCTTGCCGTCGCGCAGTTCGACCAGCATCTTGACCACGGCCAGGATGTCGTCCTTGCGCAGGACACGAACGGTGTCGGCCACTTCGAGGTCGAGACGCATGTTCATCTTCACGCGGCCAACGGCGGAGAGGTCGTAACGCTCCGCATCGAAGAACAGCGAGTTGAACATGGCTTCGGCTGAATCCATGGTCGGCGGTTCACCCGGACGCATGACACGATAGATGTCGAACAAAGCGTCCTGACGGTTCTCGTTCTTGTCGGCGGACAGCGTGTTGCGGATGTAGGCGCCGACATTGATATGGTCGATGCCGAGAACCGGGATCTCGTCGAAACCAGCCTTGAGGATAACCGGCAGGGTCTTCTCGTCGATTTCGTCGCCGGCTTCGAGATAGATCTCGCCGGTCTGGAAGTTGACGATGTCTTCCGCCAGGAAGAGGCCGTAGAGGTCTTCGTCGGTGGCCTTCAGGGCCTTGAGGCCCTTGTCCTGCAGCTGACGCAGCAGACGCGGGGTCAGCTTCTTGCCGCCTTCGACCACGACTTCGCCGGTGTCGGCGTCGATCATGTCGGTAACGGTCTTGGCGCCCTTCAGCGTTTCCGCGTTGAAGGGAATGCGCCAGCCGTCGCCGGAGCGCTCGTAAAGCGACTTCGTGTAGAAGGTCGACAGGATTTCTTCGCCATCCATGCCGAGCGCCATCAGCAGCGACGTCACCGGAATCTTGCGGCGGCGGTCGATACGGGCGTAGACGATGTCCTTGGCGTCGAATTCGATGTCGAGCCAGGAACCGCGATACGGAATGACGCGAGCAGCAAAGAGCAGCTTGCCGGAGGAATGGCTCTTGCCCTTGTCGTGATCGAAGAAGACGCCCGGCGAACGGTGCATCTGCGACACGATAACGCGCTCGGTGCCGTTCACGATGAACGTACCGTTGTTCGTCATGAGCGGCATGTCGCCCATGTAAACGCTTTGTTCCTTGATGTCCTTGATGGACTTCGCGCCGGTATCCTCGTCAATATCGAACACGATCAGACGGAGAGTGACCTTCAGCGGCGCAGCGTAGGTCAGGTCGCGCTGGCGGCACTCATCGACGTCGAACTTCGGCGGTTCGAATTCATAGGATACGAACTCCAGCATCGAAGCGCCGGAGAAATCGGTGATCGGGAAAACCGACTTGAAGACGGACTGAAGACCTTCGTCAGGGCGGCCGCCCTTCGGCTCTTCGACCATAAGGAACTGATCGTAGGATGCCTTTTGAACCTCGATGAGGTTCGGCATCTCTGCGACTTCGGGAATCTTACCAAAAAACTTGCGTACGCGCCTACGACCATTGAACGAAAGGGTCTGAGCCATCGTCGCTCCTCTAAATCCTGCACCCGGGCCTGCAACGGACGGGAACCGCTGGCCAGGCGATCCCGTCAATCAATGAGTAGTTCAATCTCGTCTAACTAACCGAAAACCGCTCAGCACGGATTGCGTCGCGGTTCGGTTTGAGACCATCCTCTTGAAGAACCCATTACCCAAAAGCCGTTTTGACCGCGACTTTTGGGTAATTTGTTCAAAAAAACGGCAAATGGGAGGGGGCAAAATGCCACCTCCCAAAGCAGTTTCAAGCTTACTTAACGTCAGCCTTGGCGCCGGCGTCTTCGAGCTTCTTCTTGATGTCAGCGGCTTCAGCCTTGGAAACAGCTTCCTTGACAGCCTTCGGAGCAGCTTCGACGAGGTCCTTAGCTTCCTTGAGGCCGAGGCCGGTGATGGCGCGGACTTCCTTGATGACGTTGATCTTGTTCGCGCCGGCATCCGTGAGGATGACGTCGAACTCGGTCTTTTCTTCTTCAACGACAGCAGCAACGGCAGCGCCGCCAGCAGCAGCAACAGCTACCGGAGCAGCGGCAGAAACGCCCCACTTTTCTTCGAGAAGCTTGGACAGTTCTGCGGCTTCGAGAACGGTCAGCGAGGAGAGGTCGTCTACGATCTTTGCGAGATCAGCCATTTTTTTAGTTCCTTTTGTTCGGTTCGAACTGGTTGATTATGAACAGCGAAAAACCGCCTTAAGCGGCTTCGTCCTTCTTGGCGTAGGCCGAGAACACACGAGCAAGCTGGCTTGCCGGTGCTGCAACAACACCTGCGATGCGGGTAGCTGGCGTCTGGATCATGCCCAGCAGCTTCGCACGCAGCTCGTCCAGCGACGGCAGGGTCGCGAGCGACTTGACACCATCGGCGTTGAGCGTTGTTGTTCCCATGGCGCCGCCCAAAACAACGATCTTATCGTTGCCCTTGGCGAAATCCACGACGACCTTCGGAGCGGTAATCGGATCAGTGCTGTATGCAATCAGCGTCTGACCGGTGAAGAGATTGGAAATCCCTTCCGCATCCGTGCCCTGAAGAGCAATTTTGGCCAGGCGGTTCTTCGCGACTTTGACGGTGCCGCCTGCAGCGCGCATTTTCGAACGAAAATCGTTCATCTGTGCGACTGTAGCACCAGCATAGTGGGCCACGACAACCGAGCCCGAAGCCTTGAAGACTTCGTTCAGTTCCGTGACGAATTCGCGTTTTTCCGCTCTTTCCACTGCTTTTCTCCAGTTGACAGGACCGGGTTAACGGACCTGCCGGGTTGCCTTTTGCCTCCTGGGATCAAGAGAGATCCCAAGCGACGCTTGAGGATCCTGTCCCCTCGCGCTCGAGCCGTAAGGCTCCAAGGCACAAGGCATCCAAGGCTCGAACCGAGTTCATCGAAGCAAAGCTTCATCAAAATTCGGGTCTTACCCGTCTCATGCAGGCTTAAGTGATTAAGGGATAACCACCTGCAATCTCGGACAGGAATTCCGGATTTCTCCGGATATCCCGGCCTCGAAAGGCCGGGAATTCTTGATAAGCCGGGCTCAGCGCCCGGCCAAAATCATTAGGCGTTCGGAGCCGTGACCGAGGAAAGCTCGATCTTGACGCCCGGACCCATGGTCGAAGAGATGGCTACGCGCTTGACGTAGTTGCCCTTGGCGCCAGCCGGCTTCGCCTTGATGACGGCGTCGGCGAAGGCGCGGATGTTTTCTTCCAGAGCCTTGGCATCGAAAGAAGCCTTGCCGATGCCGGCGTGGACGATACCAGCCTTCTCGACGCGGAACTCGACAGCGCCGCCCTTGGAGGCTTCAACAGCGCCCTTGACGTCCATGGTGACCGTGCCGACCTTCGGGTTCGGCATCATGCCGCGCGGGCCGAGAACCTTACCGAGACGACCGACGAGCGGCATCATGTCCGGGGTCGCGATGCAACGATCGAAGTCGATCTTGCCGCCCTGAACGATTTCTACCAGCTCTTCCGCACCGACGATGTCAGCACCGGCAGCCTTGGCTTCGTCAGCCTTGGCGCCACGAGCGAAAACCGCAACGCGAACCGAGCGGCCAGTGCCGTTCGGCAGGTTGACGACGCCGCGAACCATCTGGTCTGCGTGACGCGGGTCAACGCCGAGGTTCATCGCAACTTCAACGGTTTCGTCGAACTTGGCGACAGCCCGTTCCTTGACCATTTCGATGGCCTGGGTCAGAGCATAGAGCTTTGTGGGATCAACGCCTTCGCGGATCTTCTGAATACGCTTTGCAACCATGATCTTAACCTACCACTTCCAGGCCCATGGCGCGGGCGGAGCCCTCGATCATGGCCATTGCGCCTTCGATATCGGCGGCGTTCAGATCCTTCATCTTGGCTTGGGCGATAGACTGCACCTGAGCCCTGGTGAGGGTACCGGCCTTGGCGCCCTTGCCGGGCGTCTTCGAGCCAGACTGGATCTTCGCTTCCTTCTTCAGGAAGTAGCTGACTGGCGGCTGCTTCATGATGAAGGTGAAGGACTTGTCCTGGTAGTAGGTGATGACGACCGGGATCGGCATACCCTTTTCCATTTCCTGCGTGGCGGCATTGAACGCCTTGCAGAATTCCATGATGTTAATGCCACGCTGACCAAGCGCAGGACCGATCGGCGGCGACGGATTCGCCGAGCCGGCCTTCACCTGCAGCTTGAGCTGGCCTGCAACTTTCTTAGCCATTTCTCTCTGCCTTTCTAACTGACCGGTTGCCCGGCCTCTTGTGCCGGATTGCTCCGGCGGCTGCGGTTGCGTGGTGCGGGTCAAAAAGTCCGGCTAAGACCCCTGCCCTTCCACGCGGATTGCGGCGCTGCCGCGAGATGTAAATAAGTATTTGCTTACTTACATCCAAAACCGAACGAAAGACCAGCCATCCATGACTGATCTTTCCAATCCGACAAAACGATCAGACCTTCTCGACCTGACTGTATTCCAGCTCGACCGGCGTAGCGCGGCCGAAGATCGAAACTTCCACCTTCAGGCGCGAACGCTCTTCGTCCACATCCTGAACCGTGCCGTTGAACGAGGCGAACGGACCATCCGAAACACGGACCTGCTCGCCGATCTCGAAGGACACGGAAGCCTTCGGCCGCTCGACGCCTTCCTGGACCTGACCGAGAATGCGCTCGGCTTCATAATCCGGAATCGGAACGGGTTTATTGTCAGAACCGAGGAAGCCAGTGACCTTCGGTGTATTCTTGATCAGGTGGTAAGCTTCATCCGTCAGGTTGGCGCGAACCAGCACATAACCCGGGAAAAACTTGCGCTCGCTGTCGACCTTACGGCCGCGACGCACTTCAACCACCTTCTCAGTCGGCACGAGGATCCGTTCGAACAGATGCCCCAGACCCTTCTGCTTGGCCTTCTCCTCAATGGATTCAGCCACTTTCTTTTCGAAATTAGAATAAGCGTGGACGATGTACCAACGTGCCGCCATGTTCATCTCCACTCGATATCAATTGCCGGTGTTCAGCACGTAGCCGAGAATCCAGCCGATGAGCTGGTCAGCAGCAAAGAAAAACAGCGAGGCGAAAACAACCATGACCAACACCATCACCGTCGAGATCATCGTCTCGCGGCGGGACGGCCATGTAATTTTCGACGTCTCAGAGCGGACCTGCTGCAGAAACGCTAGTGGATTCGATTTGGATGCCATTGACTGCCCACGCAATTACGGCGCGTAAAGCTGAACATATCAGCCCCACGCACCGCGTGTCTGTTGAACCCCTACATAAACACCGATTCCCGATTTAACAAGAGAGAATTCGATGCTTTCGAAAATTTGCCGGCAATCCGGCTTATCCCCAACCCGAAAAGCAGCGAAACGACGCGCCAGTCAAATCGAGGAAAATGGCAGGGGCAGCAGGGCTCGAACCTACGACCTGCGGTTTTGGAGACCGCCGCTCTACCAACTGAGCTATACCCCTTCATGCTCCGATCGTCAGCTCCGTGCGGTTGCCCGCCAGC
Source organism: Rhizobium sp. RCC_161_2 (assembly GCF_041355235.1). Classification (NCBI taxonomy): domain Bacteria; kingdom Pseudomonadati; phylum Pseudomonadota; class Alphaproteobacteria; order Hyphomicrobiales; family Rhizobiaceae; genus Rhizobium; species Rhizobium sp. RCC_161_2. The sequence goes on from NZ_JBFUPL010000027.1 coordinate 16,623, forward strand.
GCCTTTCGGAAACATGGCGCTCCCTTTAAGACGGGACGAAACGATTGGCAAGTGCGTTTTTTTGTTTTTTCCCAATCGGGTCCGCCGCTTCGATCGGTGCGAGCCGTCGCCATCGCGTCGGCAGCGAGGCATTGCGGACATCCCGCCCCCTTCAAAGGCGGCACTGCGACAGATTTTAGCCTTCCTTCTGCTCGCCAGGCGTTCCCTTGGGCTTCCGCTTCAGAAATTTCGGCCGCAAACGGCGCAGGAAATTATCCGTGGAGCGAATCACATTGGTCAGCGAAATCAACTTGTCGACTTCTGCATCGGTATTGCCCAGCCGTTCGGACAGCACCTCCGCCACCGCCAGCGAAATCTCGGCGGGCGGAATTTCCGAGAAGCGCTCTGCGAGCCTGGTATAGGCATTGGCGGAAACGCCGCCATGGATGGTGATCTTGCCCAACCGGGCGAAGAGGCGCAGGAAGGTCTGCTCGAAGCTCCAGTCATGGACCGAGACCACCCTCCACTTCTCACTCCGCTTGGCCGAGAAGCCGGCAAGCACGATGGCACCCGGCAATTTCAGGTCGCTCAGCCAAAGCGCCAGGGCAAAACCGCTGGTCGGCGTCTTGGCCTCCGTGTAGAGATCACCGCAGAAACCGACGAGATCGAGATGCCCGGTCGGCGCGCCCTGGAAATCGGCGGCGGGATTGAGCTTCTCCTCGAGGCCGAGGCGGATGTTCATGATCCCGAGGAAATAGTCCTTGGGGAAGAATTTGACGACCTCGCCCACTTCGCCCCGATAGACGATGTTGGCACCTCGCGGCTGACCGCGCGAGACCAGCAGCGAATGCCCGAGGAAGGGGCGATCCAGCACCTTGTAGACTTTATTGAAGAAGACGAAGAGGGCGGTCGGCGGATACTGCGCCTGCAGGCTCCCGATATCGACCGTGTCGCTGTTGGCGACAAGGACGATATGGGAGAACGCCGTCAGTATGGAGCGCCAATCCTCGGCGGTCGTCAAACCTGCCGCGGCTCCCGCTGCCGGGAAAGCAGGCTTGTCGGTCGCTGTTTCGGATGTCACGCCCTGATCCTGTTCTTGTTATTTCTGCTGGACGTGCAGCAGGCGGTCGCGCATGGCGAACCATTCGTCGGCATAATCGTCGTCGCGATACTCGTCGAAATACGGTCCGCCATCGGTGAAATGCACGAGCTTGGCGTCTTCACGGCGATCGTATTCGTTGACGAGATAATTCCAGGTCACGGGAACCTCGCCGATCTGATCGTCGCTCTCCAGCCACTTGAACTGATGGAGTTGAAGGCCTGTGGCGGTGTTCACATAATCCTTCGTCAACGCCTTGCACTTGGCATTGTTGAACAGGATCATGCTCGACCAGTTCTTCTTCTCGTACTTGGTCTGCGTCTGGCCGAGGAACTTGGTTTCGACCTTCGGCTGGTAATCGTGCTTGACGCACATTGCGGCATAGCGATCGTCGCGCAGCTTCCAGAGCTCGGCAATATCGGCGCGGGCGAGCATGTCGCAATCCATGAAGATGCTCCAACCCTCGAAGTCGCTGAGATAGGGAACCAGGAAGCGGGAGAAGGAGAACTCGGTCGATTGCAGCGGATTGCGCTCACGCGTGAAAACGCCCTCGAGATTGCTGAGCACGATCGGCGAAAACACCACCGGGATCGAGGAGCGCTCGATTATGCTTTGTGCGAGAACGTGATAGGCGACAACTTCCTTAGAGTCGAAGCCGACAAAAATACGTGCAACACCGTCGTTCATGGTCCCTCCTAAACGGCCGACCGACTAGGAGATCAGCCGACTAAAAACATCTTTCCGTCGCAGCGCAGACCGCGCTGCCGGACATCGTGTCAGAGCATGAGCCATACCATGCCCGCTCCGAACACCGATCGCGACGATATCGTCGAATGCCATTGCAATTTCCCCGATACGCCTCGCGAACGCAAACCTACTTACTTCAACGCTGATATTTGTCGAGTGTTTGCGGAAGCATTTTTGGTTTTCAGCCGTAACAAATGGAGAGGCGCCCTGCCCTGGCTGCGCCTCTGCCGGACGCGGCGACCGCGTCCGGTATTGTCGCAGCCACTCGTGCGGGCTCAAACTTTCACATATCGCCGCCAGTCATGCTCTTCCTTGAAGCCCAGGACCTCGCGGATCTTGCGGTTGGAGAGCAGGCCCTCGTATTCACCGATCTCGCGGGTGAAAGGCACGTTCGGAAAGTGCTTGGCTGCAAGTTCGCGCGACGGCGTGTTGGCCGACACCGTGTCATTGGCGGCATTGAACACCTGGAAGCCGAGGCCGCTCTTTTCGATGCAGAGATGCACGATCTGGCCGAGATCTCGGGCGTCGATATAGCTCCATGCGATGCGCTTGCGGATTTCGCTATCAGCGAAAAACTCCGGGAAGCGCTCATATTCATGCGGTTCGATGACGTTGCCGATGCGCAGCGCATAGATGTCGATGCCGAAACGTTCGGCGAAGGCGCGGGCCGTCTTTTCGTTCAGGACCTTGGAGAGGCCGTAGGAATCCATCGGGTTGACATCATAGTCCTCCTCCAGCGGAAACTGGTGGAAATCGCGATGGCCTTCGGCGAAGCAGACGCCATAGGTCGTCTCGCTGGAGGCGACAATGATCTTCTTGATGCCGAGCTTCGCCGCGGCTTCGATGACATTGTAGGTGCTCATCGTGTTGATGCGGAAGGTCTCGTTATCCGGCTTTAAAAGGATGCGCGGCACGGCGGCGAAGTGCACCACGGCGTCGTAGGGTTGCACGCCCTTGCCCTGATCGAGATCGGGGAAATCCCGATGCATGGTGAGCACATTATAGACCTGTCCCGCATCAGTGACATCGGCCTGCAAATTGGTGACGCCGGGGCTGTTCAGCGGCACGAGATCGATATTGTGGACTTCGTAGCCGGCTTCGACCAGCCAGGGAACCGTGTGACGCCCGGCCTTGCCGCTGCCGCCGGTGAACAAAATACGCTTCTTCATGAAATCTCCTCCTGGTAAAATCGAGCGATAGATAGACCCTTTCCGGCGTTTCGCAAGACCGGTGAAATGGTCGGATTGTCTCAGCTGGCGGATTGGGTGAAAGATCCGTTGGCAATGGTGGAACGTTTAAGGGTGAGGCGTATGCGTCCGATCAGGCTCGTCGACTATGATCCCGCATGGCCTGCCCTCTTCGAGAGCCGGCGTGAGGCAATCACCGCCCTGCTCAGCCATGCCGCCGATATCCACCATATTGGCAGCACATCCGTTCCCGGACTTTGTGCCAAGCCGAAGCTCGATATCGACGCCGTGCTCGCGACGGCTGAAGACAGGCTCGTCGCCACGGAATATCTTAAGAAGGATGGCTATGCCTTTCACGGCGATCCGTACGGAGCCGACAGATGGAAGTTCACCAAGGATGAAGCCCCCTATGGGACAAGGCTTTATCTGTCTCTACCCGGCAATCCCGCCCATCGCGACCGTATTCTCTTTCGCGATTACCTGCGTGCCCATCCTGAAGTGGCCGGGAACTACGCCGCATTGAAGCAGCGGCTCGCCATGGAAGCGGATGGCGATTGGGATCACTATACCGACGGCAAGAGCGATTTCGTTGCCAATATTCTTCGCCAAGCCCTTGCTGAGTTGGCACAATCCACTGAAGTCACCACCCTGAGACTGTCGATAGATTGATTACGTCGCTCACTTACGCAAATATTCCAGCACATGCTCGATACATTGGTCGAGCGAAAGCCGACTGGTGTCGAAAATCTCGCAACCGTGCTGGACAGCCTCCCTCCGCAGATAAGCAGCCCAGTTCATCATGTCCTCGTTCGCGAGTTCCGGCTGGCCTCTTCCGACTGTAAGCCGTTCCGCCCTTGTTGCGTCGTCGCAATCGACCAAAATCAGTCTGTAGTCATCGATATTTGCAACTGCCGCCGCTTCCGCGATGAAGGCAATCCGCATCTGTCCTTCGAACAGGATCGACTTTCCGGCCCGCGCGATCGGTGCGAGGCGCTCCATCCAGTCGACGGTCTTGTCACGCTGCCAAGCCTCTGGCGAGCCATGATCCCTAATCATCACATCCGCCGGCGGCACGCCGATACTATCGAAAAGATAGACCGCGATATCATCCGGATACCGCTCCGCGATCAGGCCGGCGATGGCCGTTTTTCCGGAACCGGATGCGCCTGTCAGAACAATCAAACCCATCAATCTCCTCCGTCCCGAAACGCGAAAGGCCCCGCTGTTTCCAGCGGGGCCTTCGTAATCAAGGAATAATCCGAGGATTACTCAACGATGCTGGCAACGATGCCAGCGCCGACGGTACGGCCGCCTTCACGGATCGCGAAGCGCAGCTTTTCT
>NZ_JBFUPL010000028.1:0-20937 GCF_041355235.1 Rhizobium sp. RCC_161_2
CCACCTGCGCTCAATCCCTGTCGAAACGCAGCCGATAGACCGTAACCGGCGTCGGCAAGCACAGTGCCAAACCGCACGCCTGCGGCAATCAACCGATCGATCTCATCGAGCGCTATCTCCGGTTTCGTGCGGGATATGCGCATATCCTGGGGAACACCAGCTTTTGCCATCCGGCCCGGATCGCTGGTCCAACTGTCGGGAAGGAACAGCCGCAGGCTAACCGGAACGGGAACCTCGTCGCGTGCCAACGTCAATGAGACCAGCGTCTGGCAATTGGCTCTCTTGCCGAGCATTGATGCGTACTGTGGCGCCACCCCGACAGAATGGTCGCCCTTCTTCGGCAGGCCGGTATCGTCGATGACCAAATAGGCGTCTAGGCTCCCAACAATCTTGTCGGCTTGCACAGCCAATTCCGCCTCAAGTGGACCAGAATCCCAAATGCCATCCGAGATGAAATGATGCAGCCGGTCGTAATGATCGGGCGCAAGGCGTTCCGCCATCGGCTCGATGCTCTTGCGATCACCAGGTCCGATCAGGCCCGAAATGTACACCGGGCACATCTGCCGCCGCTTCTTGTGACCAAGCTTCTCAACGAACGGCTTCAGCCAATCCGTCAGTGCAACGTCCTGCTCCGCCATCCTTCGCACCCCTGTGAAAGTGCCCAAGATGGCCCAGCATCGTAAATGACCGGTTAATCTGCCAAAGTAGTGATAGTAAAGTCGGGGCAATCACAGCCCGCAAGCCGTCTATTTAGAGCCCAACCCCCTGCCCTCCCAACCGATCCGGTGCTGCGCCGCTCGGATGAAGTTCTTCAGGTATCGTTAGTTAGCCATCAACTGGAGCTTTTCTTGCCATCTCGAGCCGGAATCGCTATATTTGGCGGGATCTCGATAGAGGAAAGCCGATGTCTGAAACACAACTCTCCGTCCGCAGCACAAAGGCGAGAGACCTAGCCCATGCGATGGCGCGCCGCACCGGGCAGCCAATCAATAAGCTCGTCGAGCAGGCGCTCGAGCGCTACGATCTGGAACTGCGCCAACAGTCTGCTCGGGCGCCGATCGATGTCCTATCGGACTTGATGGCCGAGGGCCGGCGTACTGTGCCGACCGATACGACATCTGCGCATGACGATTTCTACGACGAATATGGTTTGCCACGATGATTGCTGTCGATACGTCAGTCATTCTGGCGATGGCCTTGGGAGAGCCGGAGGCCGAACGGTTCATATCATTGGTGGGTCGGGAGGCACTTGCAATCGGCTGGCCGACCCTGCTTGAGGCTCGAATGGTGCTGACAGGAAGAGGATTTCCAAACGCTTCGGACATCGTTGATCAGTTTGTCCGGCTTCCGAACGTAACCGCGATTGCTTTCGACGAGAAGCATTATCGCGAAGCGGAACGAGCCTTCGACCGCTTCGGTAAAGGTCGCCATCCAGCCGCACTCAATATGGGCGACTGCTTTTCCTACGCCGTTGCCGCGGTCGCCAAGGCGCCGCTCCTGTTCAAGGGCCAGGATTTCGGCAGGACCGATGTGAAATGCCATCCCGCGTCGGCAAGCGAATGACACGCAAAGCCATCACCCAATCCGTCCCTGCCGATCCAGTGCATCGTCGTGCCGAAGAACTCGATGCGCTCGACGCGATCCTTCCCTTCGACCGCCGCGACCAGCTGGCAAGGCTGCTAACTGACGACGATGTCGCTACACTCAAGCATCTGGCAAACCAAGGCATGGGCGACAATACGCTCAGGGCGCTTGCCTCCGATCTTGGCTACCTCGAGACCTGGTGCCGGCTTTCCACCGGCGCTCCCCTCCCCTGGCCAGCGCCCGAAAGCCTATTGCTCAAATTCGTCGCCCATCACCTCTGGGATCCGGCCGCGCGTGCCGAGGATTCGAGCCACGGCATGCCAGCCCTGGTCGAAAACAGCTTGCGCGCCCAAGGGCTGCTCAGGGTCGACGGGCCACATGCACCCGACACAGTGCGCCGTCGCCTAACCTCCTGGTCGATCCTCACGCGCTGGCGCGGTTTAACCGGTGCGTTTTCGGCGCCCTCGCTGAAGACGGTGCTCAGGCTGGCCGTTCGCGCCGCGCCGCGGCAACGTCGCCGCAAGAGTAAAAAGGCGGTGACCGGCGATGTCCTGGCGAAACTGCTGGCGACCTGTGCCGGCGATCGTCTCGTCGATCGCCGCGATCGGGCGCTGCTGCTCCTCGCCTTCGCCTCCGGCGGTCGGCGGCGGTCGGAAGTAGCCGGGTTGCGAGTCGAGGACCTGGTCGACGACGGGCCAGTACGCGCTGATCCCGCCGACGCAAACTCCCCTCCCCTGCCCTGCCTAACGATCCATCTTGGCCGCACGAAGACGACCACGGCCGATGACGATGAACAGGTGGTACTGATCGGCCGGTCGGTGATCGCCTTGAAGCAATGGCTGGCGCAGGCCAGGATCGAAACCGGACCGCTCTTCCGGCGCATCGACCAATGGGGCAATATCGATCGGCGGGCGTTGACACCGCAATCGGTCAACTTCATCCTCAAGGCGCGTGTCAAGCAGGCCGGCCTCGACCCTGAGGCGTTTTCGGCGCACGGGCTCCGATCGGGATATCTCACTGAGGCGGCCAATCGTGGCGTCCCTCTGCCCGAGGCGATGCAGCAGTCCCTGCACAGGTCGGTGACGCAAGCGGCGAGCTATTACAACAATGCCGAACGGAAGAACGGACGCGCGGCGCGACTAGCCATTTAGCACACGATGCCGCATGGCCCAACGCGCCGTGTTCATCTGCATCCACAGCATTCATGCCTCCGCAGATGATTGGCGAGCGATCCTGAAACCGGCCGCTTGAGGCCATCCGCAGCAGTCCCGTTTCTCGATGTCCAAACGGCAGTTTCGAGAAAATCCATTCGGGAACACATTTTGGGAATGTCGCCGCCTGCAAGGCACGATCACTCAACGCTCACCCGGCTTCCCAAGCGGGAAGGATGCTCAAGCGTTATTCAGCGCGGCCAGAAATTCAGCCGGCGATTGGCCGCCGCTCAGGGACACACGGCCGTCGATCAAGATTCGAGTGGTCAGCTGACCACCGGATCAACATATTGAAAAACCGTGCTTTTTGCGATTCGTCATTTTTAAGTAGGGTGAGGGGTGACCGGCGCGAGCAGATCACCCCGGATCCTCCACGGACAACAACATTCTGGTGGATTTAGAAGGACAGCGAGGAGGCTACAAGCCGCTGCAGCCCCCGAGTGCGGCGATTCCCTTGATCAAGAAGGTGTTGTCGCAGGAGGATGCGGACGATGGCTGGGTCAACCCGGCCATGGTCGGCAAGCAGCTCTTAAACCTGGCGCCGGACTTCGATCCGCGCACCTTCGGATTCCGAAAACTGAGCGATCTCGTGCGGAAAACCAATCAGTTCAAGGTTCAGCAGGGATGGCGGCCCAATCAGAATTCGCGGCAAGCGATCGGGTAAGAAGCAGCCATAGTTGGCATGGCCAGCGACCATCAAACACCGGCCAGGTAACGCACCGGAATTCCAGCTTTTCGGGACAGCCAGAACCGTCTATCTGTACCATGGCAATCAAAAGGATAGTCTGCCGCGGATGAATTCGGCGGGACGCGAGAACAAGGAGGAGACTATGGCGACCGGTACCGTGAAGTGGTTCAATGCGACCAAGGGGTTTGGGTTCATTCAGCCGGATGACGGCAGCACCGATGTTTTCGTCCACATTTCGGCTGTCGAGCGCGCCGGTATGCGCGGCCTGAACGATGGGCAGAAGATCACCTATGAACTGGTGAAGGATCGCAAATCCGGCAAGATGTCGGCGGACAACCTGCAGGGATAAACCAATTGCGAATGCGGTAGTGTTTCGGAAGGCCGGGTTTGATCCGGACTTTTGCGCACCTGCCCTTCCCTGCTCGCTGCCTTGGCCGCACAGCGGCTCTATATGATTGGAGCATCTATCTGTAACGGTGCAAAAGCTGCATTGTGTGTTGCCCGGTGTTTGACTGTTTTCTATTCTAAAGCCTGATTATCAAGCATCGAAAGCTCGCATGGCCTCTCAACTCGACATGTTTGCGAAGCCGGTTGAGGCACGATCGCAACCGCGTGAAGCGCCTGCGCGGAAGAGCCGGCCATTGCCAGTGCCTGCTTCTCTCACGGACGAAGAAATGGTGCGCAAGCTTGAAAATGGCGGCCAGTACCGCATTCTTCGCAAGCTTGTACCAAGGAAGATCGCCGTCAGCAGGCGTCCGGAGTTCCAGCGGGTTGGCGTGATCCTCGATACGGAGACGACCGGTCTCAACCATCGCAATGATGAGATCATCGAGATCGGCCTAGTTGCCTTCTCATTCGATGACTTTGGCCATATCGGCGATGTCATCGGCGTCTATGGTGGATTGCAACAGCCAGGCACGCCAATCCCTCCCGAAATCACCCGGCTCACCGGCATCACCGATGAGATGGTCGAGGGTCAGACGATCGACATGCAGCAGGTCCGCAGGATGGTTGCGCCGGCGGATCTAGTAATAGCGCACAATGCCGGCTTCGATCGGCCGTTCTGTGAAGCGTTTTCAAATGTCTTTGCTGCCAAGGCCTGGGCCTGCTCGGCTTCCGAAGTTGACTGGAGCGCCCGCGGTTTTGAGGGCACCAAGCTCGGATATTTGATCGGGCAGGCAGGTTATTTCCACGAGGGTCACCGCGCTGTCGATGACTGCTGTGCGCTCCTTGAAGTTCTCGATCGCAGTGGCGGAGACGACGGGACGCCATTCGCGGAGTTGATCCACACTAGCGGGCAGTCACGGGCGCGTATTTTCGCCGAGCATAGTCCGTTCGAGATGAAGGATCATCTGAAGGGCAGGGGATATCGCTGGTCCGATGGCAGCGACGGCCGGCCGAAGTCCTGGTGGATCGAAATCGACGAGGACGCGTTGCGCGACGAACTGCACTACCTACGCTCGGAGATCTACCGCTGGGAGGAGGCCGACCCACTCATCCAGCATCTGACCGCTTTCGATCGCTTCAAGGCATAAGCAGGTTCGGGCATCTAAGAGAGCGCCACGCATCTACCTCGATGCGTAAACGTGTGGCGCAGACGTCGTAATTCCTGATGTCATAGCTCTCTACAAAAGCCATTTCTTCTAACTGAGATCAAGAAGGCTTTTTCCTAACGAGGCGAGGGGCATCGCTTCGATACCGTTCTTCAGCGGAAAAACCTCTTGTCCGGGATAGACGACAATCCGCCGCGCCGGATCGAGATCCTCGCAGGCAAGATAGAAGCCTTTCTCGAGTTTCGGTGTCAAGCTGCGCTTGATTTCGATAGCCCAAGGACGACCGCCTGGCGGGGTGAGAAGGAGGTCGATCTCCGCACCCGCCGACGTCCGATAGAAATTGCTCTGGGTTCCGACCGGTGCTGCGGCTATCAACGTCTCGATCACGAACCCCTCCCAGCTTGCGCCAGCCACCGGGTGACCGAGCAGGTCCTCCTGGGTGGTCAGTCCGAGCAGGGTATGGGTGATGCCGCTGTCACGAACGTAGACCCGTGGTGACTTGACCAGGCGTTTGCCAACGTTCGCATGCCAAGGCTCAAGGCGCCGCACAAGCAGCAGATCAACCAGGAGATCGAGATAGGAGGCGACCGTCTTGCCGTCGACGCCGAGCGAGCGCGCGAATTCAGCTGCGTTCAAAAGTCCAGATTGATGATGGGCCAGCATGGTCCAGAAGCGCCGTAGCGTTTCTGCTGGAATACGCGGGCCAAGCAAGGGAATGTCCCGTTCCAGATAGGTCCGGATAAAGTCCTGCCGCCACCGTTGGCTTACACGATCATTCGCAGCGAGAAAACTATCGGGGAACCCGCCCCGCAGCCATAAGGTGTTCAAATCGTGGTCCGGCACTTCCAAGCCATCGATGGGACCCATCTCCAGATAGGCGATGCGGCCTGCCAGCGTTTCACCCGACTGTTTCGGCAGGTCAATGGATGCTGAGCCGAGGAGTAGGAAATGCCCGGCTTTCCTTCCATCTCGCCGGCGACGATCGATAAGACCACGCAGATTCTGGAAGAGATTGGGCAGGCGATGAACTTCGTCCAAGATCACCAGCTTGTCGCTATGCTGACTGAGATACAGCTCCGGTTCGGCGAGTCTGGCCCGGTCGGCATCAGATTCCAGATCAAGGTAGATCGACGGACGATGGTCTGCTATGCCGAGCGCTAGTGTCGTCTTGCCGACTTGGCGCGGGCCAATCAGCGCAACGGCAGGGTTTGTGTCGATCAGCTCGTTCAGTTCAGCGGTAATCCGGCGCTCAATCATCCTTGCAATTATGGAGTACAATTCCATAATTGCAAGGTTCAATTATCAAAGCTCGAGCCATTTGACGACGACTGTGCTTGATGACGACGCGAGCGGCTCTGAAATGACTTTGGTATAGAGAGTAATCAAGCGGCCAAATTCCTGAGTGCCGCGGATGGGCTCGGCAAGATTGCGATCGGCTCTCAACCTGAGGCCGATGCGGTCTGGAGAAAGTCAAGGCACGCAGATGTTGTTTCAGCACTTTGTCGATATCGCGGATCGTCATGCCTAGCAGGCATTTCGATGGCAGCAGGAGCGCGTGGACGCTGGTTGCTAGGGGAGGGTGCTTGGATCTTGTCGGCTTATGATCCGAGGAGGGCTGCCAGGCGTCTTTTGGTTGGGGCCGTGGACGCCTGGCGAAGTAAAGTCCACCGGGTAATGAACGCCCCAACGATACAATCACCATCATCACACGTATAGACCGCCCGAATGGGTAGGTACCCGAGCCGGGCGGCGGTTCCTTCGTTCGGCATTGTTGTAATAGTTTGCCGCCTGCGTCACCGATTTGTGTAGAGAGTGCTGGCTTCCGGCAGTGGAATGCCAACGGTTGTTGGCGTCGGTGAAACAGTCAGAGCGCAGCCCATGCGCCGAAAACTAGATCCGACCTAGCCCGGCCTGTTTGACACGCGTTTTGAGGACCAGATCGGCCCATCAGCGCGACCCGTGCGTCGTTATCCACCGGCGTCTTGGTGCGGCCGAGGCAACTGGTCAGGCAGGGGCGGGGACTGCTTCGTACGCATCCGAGGAAGGCCGCCTTGCTGAGAAGTGAGGGGAACTGGATGATCTGTCTATATGGACGTCAATATAGACAGTGTGAGAATTATGGATTTAGCGATAGAGAAGCGGCCGCAAGTTAGCCGGATGGAGATTGTCGATAGCGGGCGGCGTCGCCGTTTCAGCAACGAGGCCAAACTTGCGATCGTGGCGGAGAGTTATTCCGCCCCGCGTCAGGTCACGGCAACAGCACGTCGCCATGGGATCACACGCTTTCAGTTGAACGATTGGCGTAAAGCAGCTCGCGAGGGACGGCTCGGCAATGGCCGGGGGAGCGAAGGGTTTATTCCTGCACTGTTGGTCCCGGAGCCGGACATGCCGGTTGTTGCGCCGACCAATTCTTCGACGGCACAAAGTGGGCTTATGGAGGTTGTCAGCGCCAATGGTCGCCGTGTGATCGTGGGACGCGATGTCGACATTGACGCGCTGCTTCGGATCCTGCGCGGACTGGAGGCGCTGCGGTGAATCCGTTTCCGATGGGAGCAGGGGTCAAGGTCTGGCTTTCGACGGGGCATACGGACATGCGCTGCGGGTTTCCGTCTCTGGCGCTTCGGGTGCAGGAGGTTCTGAAGCATGATCCTTTGTCGGGGCATCTCTTCGTCTTCAGGGGGCGCAGATCGAATATTTTGAAGATCATCTGGCACGACGGTTTGGCCGCCTGCCTTTTTACCCGGCGGCTGGAGAAGGGCCGGTTTATCTGGCCGAATGTGGAGGGCGGCGCAGTTGCGATCTCACCGGCGCAGCTTTCTTATTTATTGTCCGGGATTGACTGGCGAGCCCCTCAGGAAACCTGGCGTCCGACGAAGGTCGGATAGCATTATTCCATTGAAATATTGAGTGAATCTGATCATATGGCTTCATGGTATCGAAGCCCTCCGATCTTCCAGCGGACCTTGCAAGCGCCTATCTGGCGCTGCTTTCCGAGCGTGCGATGCTGCAGGCTGAACGTGATCTTGTCGTGGCTGAACGTGATGTCGTTGCCGCCGAGCGCGACACCGTCGTCGCCGAGCGAGACATCGCGGTGGCGCAGGCCGCCAATGCACAGGCCATGCTGTCGGACAGCGAGGCGCTGATCGTCAGTCTGGAACTGGCGATTGAAAAGCTCCGGCGCGAACTGCGCGGTCAGAGATCCGAGCGCACGGCGCGTCTGATCGATCAGATGGAATTACAGCTCGAAGAGCTAGTGATGGCCGCGACGGAGGATGAAGTTGCGGCCCAGGCGGCGGCGGCCAAAACGTCGAGCGTGCGTTCGTTCACACGCAAGCGGCCGGTGCGCAAACCCTGGCCGGCGGATGCCGAGCGTGAGCGCGTGGTGATCGATCCTCCGACCGTCTGTACATGCTGTGGCGGGTCGCGGCTGTCGAAGCTGGGTGAGGATGTCAACGAGACGTTGGAGGAGATACCACGCCGCTTCAAGGTGATCGAGACGGTTCGGGAGAAATTTACCTGCCGTGATTGCGAGGCGATCAGCCAGGCACCAGCACCGTTCCATGCCACGCCGCGCGGCTTCATCGGTCCCCATCTGCTGGCGACGATCGTCTTCGACAAATTTGGGATGCACAGTCCGCTGAACCGCCAGAGCACAAGGTTCAAATGTGAGGGCATAGACCTTTCGACCTCGACACTGGCCGATCAGGTCGGCCTTGGAACGGCGGCCCTCATGCCGGTCCACGACCTAATCGAGAAGCATGTCTTCGCAGCCGAGCGATTGCATGGTGACGACACGACCATCCCGATCCAGGCCAAGGACAAATGCGTAACCGGGCGAATATGGAGCTACGTCCGCGACGATCAGCCGTTCGGGGGAACGGCTGCGCCGGCGGCGATCTATTATGCGTCGAGTGACCGGCGCGGCGAGCATCGGCAGAGGCACCTGGCCGAGTATGGCGGCATTCTACAGAGCGACTGTTACAATGGCTTCGAGCCGCTCGCTGTCGCCGAGGCAAAGACGGTTCCGATCACCTTTGCCTTTTGCCATGCTCATGCGCGTCGGAAATTCTTTGCACTGGCCGATATCCAGAAGAATGCTCGGGATCACAAGCGGAGGGGCAGCCGATCTCGCCGATCGCATTGGAAGCCGTCAAGCGCTACGACGAATTGTTCGAGATCGAGCGGCAGATCAACGGATTGAGCGCCGAAGAACGACTGGCTGTGCGGCAGCAGAAGAGCAAGCCGCTGTTCGATGACATGCACGAGTGGTTGACGAAGGAACGCGCCACGCTCAGCAGATCGTCCGAGGTCATCGAGCCGATTGACTACATGCTCAAGCGCTGGGAGGGCTTTGCCCTCTTCCTTGAAGACGGAAGGGTCTGTCTTACGAACAATGCGGCGGAAAGAGCGTTGCGCGGTGTGGCGTTAGGAAGGAAAAACTGGACCTTCGCCGGTTCCCAGCGTGGGGCCGATCGTGCCGCCGTCATGTTGACCGTCATCACCACATGCCGCCTCAACGATGTCGACCCAAAGGCGTGGCTTGCCGATGTCTTTGCCCGCATCGCCGATCTTCCCGTCTCCCGCCTGCACGAACTCCTTCCATGGGATTGGAAGGTACAAAAAACCGCTATTGCGGCGACCGCGTAAATAGCTGCCGGAACAACGCTCCCGAACGCTCCAAGCCCTCATCGGTCAGGATCAATGACTTCGACTTGTTGACTGGGTCGCCGATCATACCTTTCTTGTGAAGCCGATCCGTCACTGCCCAGTCGAATCCCTTCCATGCACAACGCTCGTTATGCAGCGTCAGCCATAACAGCGCCAAAACGGCATCGTCGATTTTGTCCTCATCGATCTCCATGAACCGACGTTACCACGCGCGGCGCCCAAAATCCCGCGGCCCTGCTCGGATGGATACACTGCTTCGAAGCTCAGACTCCGATCAGACGCGGAATATCGCCGCTTGGCCGTCAACAGGTCGCCGCGCTATTGCCCCATAGAAAACGTTTAACGGCCACATTGTCGCCGGATCGTTTTTTCAACCCTAACCGACGGCAAAATCAATGCGATATGCCGCAGTTCACTCTACGCCATCAAGAGGTGTTCTCCCCACTCCACAAGAGAGGAATTAAGATGATCACTCGTTATATCTCTGCCGCATCGTTGACCGCTGCAATCTTGAGCTTGATGTTTCTCAACGGTCCTGCATCCGCACAGCAAGCAACGCAGCAGAAGCAACCGACCCAAGGACAACTAGATAGCAATGGTACGGCTGCGACCGTAAGCGATCAAAAAATCGAGGCTTTTACGGTCGCATATCTCCAGGTGGACAAAATCAGGCAGGAATACTCGGCCAAGATCGGAGCAACATCGGATCCGTCCGCGAAGCAACAGCTAAAGACCGAGGCTAGCAAACAGATGGTACAGGCTGTTCAGACCTCTCCCGGCATGTCAGTAGACGAATACAACGCGATTTTAGCGGCTGCAAATAAGGATCCGGCGCTCGTTAAGAAGCTTCAGGACAAGCTTCAGAAATCCGCGCCTGCACAGCAGTAATCGACACCACGATCGCCAGGCAAATTGATCACCCATCGCGGCCGCGCCGAGTGCCCAATCTTGGCGCGGCACAGATCCGGGAAGCTTCATCACAACGGTCGAAAGGCGAAACGATTACAGACCGTGAACGTGAATTGGCCGTCAGACTTCGCAAGCCACGCGACTATCACTATGGGATTGGCAAGCGCGGTTAAGGTCTGCCGGCATCTGATCAGCTGAGGACTCGCACGACATTATCCCAGCATTCCAGCTATAGTGGTTATTCCGTCCCATTAATCTCCCACAGGTTCAGCACATAGCGTGTGTGCCGACGCTCACCAGAGCGCGTGAGCGCACCTTTCTCCACCAAATCATGAAGATCACGCGTAGCCGTCGCTCGCGAGGTCCGCGTGATCGCAATATAATTCTCAGCGCTCAACCCGCCCTTAAAGCCCGTCGGGCCCTCGCGGAACACGCGCGCAACGGCCTTTTCCTGCCGCTCGTTGAATTGGCCGCGGAACCGATCGTAGAATTGCGCCTTGCTGGTGTAGAAGGCCACACGCATCAGGGTCGTCTGTTGCGCCTCAAGGATGGTTTCGCCGAAGTAAACCAGCCACTCGGTGATATCGAGCGTGCGCTGATGGCGTTCGAGCTGGTCGTAAGTAGGCTTTGCTGCCATGCTCGATTGTATAGGCAAGCGCAATCAGACTTGGGTGCCCCATATTTTGAGCAAGCGATTTTCCCGCAAGTGCTCGGCCAAGCCTACCATTGCCATCCTCAAATGGATGAATGCTTTCGAAATACAGATGGCCTATGCCAGCCCGTGTCAGCGCGGGCAGGGGGATTTCACCCTTCGGCGTCGATCTGTTGAACCATTCCGTATAAGCCGCCATTTCCGCTGGCACCTGCCTCGATGGCGGGGCTTCATAGTGCACGATTGGACGATCGAGGCGGCCGGACCCAATCTGCATGGCATCGTCATGGGTCCGATATCCGCCGATCGTTCCAATGTGGCGGTTTCCAGTCATCAGCATGTCGTGCCAACGAAACAGGGTTTCGTGATCGAGCGGGGCCGACCAGGAATCATACACATCGACCATCATTTCCGCGATTCCGCGCTCTTACGGCTTTATTGGCCGATTGTCGGAATCGAGGCCGAATTGCCGGCGCAGTGAGGATTGCACGCTCAATCGATCAAGCATCTCGCTCTCAATCTCCGAAGTCTTCACCGCTTCGTCGCTTAAAAGCTCGATCCGTAGCAGATTGCGTTCCTCGTCACTGATATGGCGGACAGCGCTGATCACCTCCCCCGATGACAGAAGAAATCGGCGTTCGAGATGCGGCCGCATCATAAGTGAATTGCGGCCAGCCTCGCTGTGTCCAGTTCCATTTCATGAGTTATAGGCATCCCTTCTATAACTCACTATCGCAATATTTGTGAGTTATAGCGACATCATCTATTGCTCATGGCGGTTGGCGCCCGTCACGCGAGCGGCCGCAAAAAATCTGCCCTCCGATCTAAATGATCGTCCAGCATCAAGCAGGTCTCGCAGTTCGCGGCCGAGTAGGGTATCACCTACGATCCTGAGAATACGCTGGCCGGCGACACGCTGGATGCGACCAGCTCCTTCATCTGGCTCGCGCAGAAGGCAAGCAAGAGGCCCTGGTAGAGCTTTTCCCCCGGGGCTACTTCTCCGAGCATGCCAACCTGTTCGATCGCGACACACTCCTACACCTCGCGGTCGAGGCTGGGCTCGAGGAGCCGGCCGTAGCGGACGTCCTCGACGGCGACCGCTTCACGTCCGATGTCGAAACGAACCAGGCCGAAGCGCATGCGCGCCACACTTCTTAACCATGTTTTCCAACCTAAAATCCACCGATTATCACTTCGATCCCGCCAATTTCGCTTTTGCAGCGCTGTCGCCGGTATGCAACGTCTACCCGGCCTTGAATGCCGTTAATCCGTTCGCCTTTAACAACGCTACAATCATGGGGCCAAGAGAGAATTCACCGCGCTCGGTTCGCCGGGTCAGAGCCCGTAGATAGCCGCCTGGCGAGTTGATGAAGTTTGCACGCTCCAGGATGCACGCGATCGCCGCGGCCGCATTCTCCGGCCCCATGATTTCACAGGCATCCTGATAGGCCGACGCACTAACCCCCAGCATAGATCGAACTACCACTGCAGCCGACATTAGCTCGCGCCAGCTTCCGATTGCGCCTCCCGGTCCATAGTCGGCAATCGCCGGGCACGCCTTTAGCACCATTCCCAGCGGAAACGCCTTGATCGTCTCACTCATCGGCGGACGCTTGTTCCCCAGTTTCGCGCCCTGCTCTTTTTCAGAGCTAGGTTCAAGTTCATTTAAGAATTCGGATTTTGAATTCTGTATGTGCTGCTCGCCATGAGCACCATTGGTGCTCATATTTTCTGAATTTCCCAGAATATCCAATCGGTTGATCACTTCCTCCTGCAGCATTTGCATTTCTTCGAGGATTGTAGCGACGTCGGAGAGTGTCGGGACGCGGGGGATCCGGCCGACGAGCGCGATGTACATCCCTTCGATCGCCTGCCAGTCGCCATCAGCGCCTTCATCTATTGCTGCAGAAATCAGCTTGCGAACGTCGCGCCTGCAGATTGTCAGGCTTTCCTTCGTCTTGCGAAAGGTCGCGCGGTCGGCCATCACTTGCTGTGCCGTCACGGCCAGCTCTTCCGAACGGGCAAGGAGGGGAGAGAGGTCGAAACCGAAGGCACTCTCGATCTCACCTGCGCCGTCTTTGCGGGCATAACGCTTGCCGTTGGCGCTGTCCTTCCGAACGATCAATCCAGCTTCGACCAAGGTCGCGATATGGCGACGCAGGGTTGCTCCGGCCATTCCATGCGCTCGAAGGGCAAGTTGGGCGTTAGACGGGAAGACGATCAACTTCGCATCCTGGCGCAATTCATTGTCCGGATAAAAGCTCAATAGCGCGTCGAGTACGGCGAGACTATTGGACTGGATGCCGAGCACATCCATTGCAGCGGAAACGTCCCTGAAGACCTTCCACTTGTCCGCTGTCTTTCCCTGCTTGATGTCGGCCAACGCCATCTGGCGCCGCACGAGCGCAAGCGTCACCGGCCGCCGCCCGAATGGCGTCGTCACACTTCCCGTTTGCATCGTCTTTCACCTCTTCAGTAGGCAAAAGAAACCCGCTCACCAAAACGGTGCCAAAGAACTCTTGACGAGGATTCGAGGAAATGCGATTCTGTTCTTGCTACAGAGACAGAAGGGCTTCCGCGACGGCGACGTTGAGGAGGCTCTTTTCTTTTGCGGTTACTCTCCCTGTTTCCGTTGGTTCGCTGCGTAGTACGCTTGGTATAGCGCCGGCACCTGCTCCAGCACAAAAGCCGCAAAATCAGGCGCTGCCTTCCGATCGATTGTGATTTCGAGTTTTGCCTTGCTCTGCGTCACCTGGGCAATTCTGGTGCCATCTGGAGTGGACATGACCGCTGGAAGCCCTCGCGCAATCCGACTGGGCTTAAGCTTGGCAATTATTGCTTTGAACCGATCCGCCGATGTCAGCGCCTGGACTTCCTTCGACATCGCATATTCCAACACATCCGCCGCTGATGCCGCTTTCTCGAGCAGCTCTGCAAGTTGCTGCCAGCTCGACCGACCAACACCCGGAGCAGCGCCAATGGCGTCGATCAGTGCTGAGGGGAGGGCGTCGACAAGCAAAAGCATCTTCGACAGATTGCTCTTGTCGATTGACATCGCAGCGATGACAATCTCGCGCGGAAACTGCTTATTCAGATGATACGCGAAACGCGCCTTCTCGATGAAGGTAAGATCTTCGCGCTCGTTGTTTTCCTGTCCTTGTGCGACAACGAGTTGCTCGTCCGTCAAATCGCGGACCACGGCTTTGACCGGGAGACCCAACTCTGAGACGGCGCGCAGTCGACGGTGGCCAAAAGCAACCTGATATCGGCCGGAAAGCTCCGGATGAGGTCGAACAAGGATCGGAACCTGTTGACCTTGCTCCCGAATCGAGGAGAGTAGGCCGTCGATATTACCCTGCATGCGATCCCGAATGAACGACGGCTCGATCACCGAGGCATCCAGTTCTATAACGGAATGACCTTCAGCAAGGCGCCGCTCAATCTCCTCGGCTCGACCGAGACGATCAGTTTGCTCACGCAGAGCGTTACCGATGTTCGCTGTCAGCTTCGTTGCTGGGTCGCGCTCCTTCCGCGCCACCCCAAGAAGTGGCATGGAGCGGTTCTTGGCCGCCCTGCTATCGAGGGATGACGTGTCAGGGACGTCTGCGGAGACGCCAAGAATATGCTTCCGGCTCATGTGGTTCTACCCCATGCTGCTTTAATCAAGGTCTCGATCTCGTCATTGACGGCATTCATTGCCTCCAAGGCGCGATCATATGTCGAGCGCGTGAACTGCCCGCGCTCAACCTCAAAAAGGGTCTGGTTTGTCAGACCGGCATCCGACACCGCCGTGGTTTTCAGCATCGGGAAATTGAGGACATTCTCGCCGAATATCGATCGCAAATAACCGACCATCTGGTTTTGGGGCCCATCGCTCGGTTCAAAACGCGTGATGAGGTAGCGCATCCAGTTGAACTTGAACTTAGCACCGGCGTTCTCGATTTCGCGGAGCAGATTCGACGTCATCGCCAGGAACTGGTTCATCGACATCACATCGAGCATCTGCGGATGGACAGTGACCAGAATTGACGTTGCGGCGGTCAATGCCGAAAGTGTGAGGTAGCCGAGCTGGGGAGGGCAATCAATCACGACGACGTCGTAATTGATTGCAATGTCTTCGATAACTTGACTGATGCGGCCATAAAAGAGCGTGTCTCCTTCCTTGCGCTTCATCAACGCGCGGGGGGTATCGTGCTCAAACTCCATCAGTTCGAGGTTACCGGGAATGAGGTGCAGGTCGGGAATATAGGTTCCTCGGACAACTTGCTCGATCGGGACCTGCTCTTCATCGTATCTGATGGCGCCGTAAAGCGTTTCGTTTGGGCCAACATCCGTTTCCGGTTGGCTGCCAAACAGTGCCGAAAGGCTTGCCTGGGGATCAAGATCGATGGCGAGAATACGATACCCACGCATCGCGAGATACTGCGCTAGATGCGCGGCCGTGGTGGTCTTGCCGGAGCCGCCTTTGAAGTTCATGACCGAGATCACTTGCAGCTGTTCGCCGTCGCGCCGATGCGGCAGGTAGCGGCGGCTCCCACGGCCCACCTGGTCCATATGCTTGCGGATCGCATGAATATCATCAATTGAGAAATTCCGTCGGCCCCCCGGGCTGACGCTCACCTTCAACTCTGGCATTTCCGAAGCAATCTGTCGCAAATAGGACTCGCCGACGCCGAGGAGCTTGGACGCCTCAGAGGGGCCAAACGTTCGGATTCCCTTCTCCGACGTTGGCGGGAAGACCTTGAGATGATGTGCTTGAAGTTGGCTTGACAGGGCGTCGGCATGACGCTCCATCAAGGCGGTCAATCCTTCAATCACAGCTGCTGCTTTTACGGCGGTCTTCGCCATCTCAAAACCCATTCATTGCTAGTGGCGATATTTTTCGCGAAACCGGTAAAGTTCCGCCACTGGTAATAAGCCCCGATTCTGAACTTTGAGCAAGGATTTTTAGGTTAACAGCGGGTTAACATATTTTCTCCAGCCTAAGCCTTCTGGCTGAATCATCGATAACTAACCGGCAGTTAGGCAGATTCCCCGCTTTGGCGCCAGTGCGCAATACATGCAGATTTGCACATGAAATGAGGCGTCGCACACAGCGCAAGCCGGTGGGCTTGGCAAGCTTCAACCCCAGTTCGGTAGAATCACTGGGTGCAAATCTCCGCGTTGGCACATGCTGAGCGAGATGATTTTTGTCCGCATGACCTGTTCATGCGGAGATCACGATGCGGATACTAACCATCCGACCCCACCACTACAGACGGCACCGAAGCTTCCTGAAGCAGATGCACCATCTCCGCGCGGCGGTATTCGGCGAACGTCTCGAATGGAACGTCTCCATCACCGCAGGAGAAGAACGCGACCAGTTCGATGGTTACGAGCCGAACTACCTCCTGGCGATCACCCAAAGTGGGCTACTCGCCGGTTGCGTCCGTCTTCTTCCTGCTTGCGGGCCGACGATGCTTGGGCAGACCTTTCCTCACCTGCTTGAAACAGGCTCGCTCGCGGCTCACCCTGGTATGGTCGAGAGCTCGCGCTTCTGCGTCGACACCTCTCTTATCTCGGGGAGGGAGGGGGCCCAACTGCATCTCGCGACGCTCACCCTGTTCGCTGGCATTATCGAATGGTCGATCGCGAATGGCTACAATGAGATCGTCACGGCGACCGATCTCCGTTTTGAGCGCATTCTGAAGAGAGCCGGATGGCCGATGCGTCGGCTTGGCGAGGCTGCGATCGGCAACACTGTCGCTATTGCCGGAAGCCTGCCGGCAGATCGCGTCAGCTTCGAACGGGTTTGCCCTCAGGGCTATCGCTCGATCACTCAGCTCAACGGGGCACCGATCGGGAGCGCCGCGTGACCCAGCTGCGCTCCCATCCCCGTCTCGTCCGCAAGCTCCAGGATGCACTGGGTGATCACCTCTGCGTCGCGCTCGACGACGCAACAGTTGTCGAAATCATGCTCAACCCGGATGGCAAGCTCTTCATCGAGCGCCTCGGCCATGGCGTCATGGCGGCCGGCGCGCTGACGTCGTCCGCCGCAGAGGTGATTATTGGCAGCGTCGCTCATGCTCTGCGCTCGGAAGTTGACCCCGAGCAGCCAATCATTTCCGGCGAGCTGCCGATCGGCGGACATCGTTTTGAGGGCCTCCTGCCGCCTGTCGTCTCGGGATCGACATTCACGATCCGGCGACGCGCCTCGCGCCTTATTCCACTCGATGAGTATGTGCGATCGAAGGTGATGACCGAAGCGTAGGCTTCGGTGCTGCGCAGCGCCATCACCTCTCGAATGAACATCGTGATTTCCGGAGGAACGGGATCCGGCAGGACAACGCTTGCCAACGCAATCATCGCCGAAATCATCGCGAGCGCACCGGACGATCGCATCGTCATCCTGGAAGATACTGCCGAGATTCAATACGCGGCGGAGAATGCGGTAACGCTTCATACGAGCGACATGATCGATATGGCCCGGCTGCTCAAAAGCACAATGCGGCTGCGGCCCGATCGCATCATTGTCGGCGAAGTCCGTGATGGGGCGGCGCTGACGCTGCTCAAGGCATGGAACACGGGTCATCCGGGCGGGGTCACAACCATTCATTCCAATACAGCGATGTCGGCGCTTCGCAGGCTTGAGCAGCTGACGGCGGAAGCCAGCCACCAGCCCATGCAGGAGGTGATCAGCGAAGCCGTTGATCTGGTGGTTTCCATAGAGCGAACGGGGAAGGGGAGGCGGGTCCGCGAGATCATCAACGTCGAAGGCTACGCCAATGCCCGCTACCGCACCGAACATTACGCACAAATCGATGAGGACAGCCATGTCGCGTGACTATCAACGTTTCCTGGCCGGCGGCGCGCTGGCCTTGCTTTTCTCCATCACGCTGGTCGCTCCGGCGCTTGCCTCATCGGGTGGCGGGGGTCTGCCGTGGGAATCTCCGCTCCAGCAGATTCAGCAGTCGATCACTGGCCCGGTTGCCGGCTTCATTGCGCTCGCAGCCGTCGCCATCGCCGGCGCCATGCTGATCTTCGGCGGCGAGCTCAACGATTTCGCGCGGAGGCTTTGCTACGTCGCTCTGGTCGGCGGCGTTCTTCTCGGAGCGACCCAGATCGTGGCGCTGTTCGGCGCAACAGGCGCTTCGATCGGCGAGAGCAAAGCGCAACCTGCTCCCGGCATTGCCGAACAAATGACGTTGCCTGGACCGAAAGGGGAGGGGGCTCATGGCTGAGCCCGTCTCCAACCTCGCCCGCTCGCGGGTGCATCGGGCGCTGTCACGGCCTAACCTCCTGATGGGCGCCGACCGCGAGCTGGTGCTCCTCACAGCGCTCGCGGCCGTGATCCTGATCTTCGTGGTTCTGACCTGGTATGCCACACTGTTCGGCGCCGCCATCTGGCTGGTCGCGGTCGCAGTCCTTCGCATGATGGCGAAAGCCGATCCGCTTATGCGCCGTGTCTATGTCAGGGACATCTCCTATCGGTCCTACTACAGGCCGACCTCCACACCGTGGCGACGGTATTGACGATGGTCGCACTGAAGCCTTTTCGTCATTCCGGACCATCCTTCGCCAACCTCCCCTATGCGGGGCTGGTCGATAACGGCGTGGTCCTGCTGAAGGATGGCTCCCTCATGGCCGGTTGGTATTTCGCCGGACCGGACAGCGAAAGCTCGACCAGCGCCGAGCGCAACGAGGTCAGCCGGCAGATCAACACGATCCAGTCGCGGCTCGGCACGGGCTGGATGATCCAGGTGGAGGCCGTCCGCGTGCGGACGATCGACTATCCGGCGGAAAACGTCTGCCATTTTCCTGATCCAGTCACGCGCGCCATTAATGCGGAACGGCGATCTCATTTCGAGCGCGAGAGCGGACATTTCGAAAGCCGGCACGCGCTGATCTTGACATGGAGGCCGCCGGAGCCTCGGCGATCCGGGCTTGCGCGCTATGTGTATGCCGACGCGGGGAGCCGATCAGCCACTTATGCCGAACCGGCGCTGGAAACCTTCCGGACCTTGGTCCGCGAGGTCGAGCAGGCCTGCCGAGCAGATCGGGCCTGGTACAGCAACGATCTCGTTGAAGAAGGATGTTTCGCCCTTCGGCGAAGCCTTGGAAGCATCGCTCAGAGGCTGGGGCTGCGCCGTCGTCACGAATCAAAAGAGGAACGACAAGGCGAAGACGATCGGGCTGGCCTATGTCATCTCGCCATTTGACGGGCAGATCCTGGCGCGGCTGTCGACAGCGAGCGTTGAGATCGGCCGCGCCTATAGTGCAAGCGCAACGTGAGCGATGCCGGCAAGCCCGCTTTCAGTCATGCAACGCGGGTAGGGGAGGGTACCATGCCTCAATCCCTGAAATTTGGCGGGGGGTGCCGGAGGATGGAGCCCGCTCCAGTGTCCGGCGGGTCAACCGTTTGCCGGTCATCGTTGTGATCGTACTTGTCACCGCCTTTCTCGCGGTGATTATCTACGGCCTTACGTCACGCGGGCTCTATTTCCGGGGCGAGCCCGGTCTTGATCAAACATCAGGGAATCCCGCCTTGAGCTATGCCGACCAACTGAAGCGCGGGGTGAGCGACGGTATCATCGGTGACGCTGTCCAGCTTCCGACATTTCAGCCGACGCCTGTCTAGACGAAAAAGGAAACGGCATCCAATCCATTTGCCGCAGAGAGACGTCAGCCCCAACAGGAAGAAAAATCCCAGCTTGAGCCTGAGGCCGTCTGGAAAGCTCGTCTGCAGCGTGAACAGCAGGAGCAATACCTGCGCGAACGCCATCGGGAGCGGATAGCGCGACTTCAGGCCAGCGACGCTGCCTATGATGCGCCGCTCGTCATAGACAAAGCCAAGATCGATGCGCAGGCAAAGGCAGCCATCGATACGACGACGAACCTTGCGGCGAACGCCGCTCAGCCGGGATTGGCGACAGATCTCTATGCGGCGGCACTGCAGGCGGGTCTTGGCGGTCAGAACCTCGAGCCCAATGGCCAGCGCACTAAAGAGGGCTTCTTCTACGCGGACATCAAGGACCTCGGTTACCTGCCGAACAAGGTCGTCTCACAGCAATCGCTCTACGAGTTGAAGCGTGGCTCGGTCATTTCAGCAACGCTGATTGCGAGTATCAACTCCGATCTTCCCGGACGCATCACCGCGCAGGTTGGCCAGAACGTCTATGATAGCGCGACGGGCCATCGCCTATTAATCCCGCAGGTACGACAGCAAAGTGTCCTTCGGGCAGTCCAGGGTGCTTGTGGTGTGGACAGACATCATCTTTCCGAATGGCTCCACACTTCAGATTGGTAGCATGGCGGGAACGGACTCGGAAGATTATGGCGGCTTCAACGACAAGGTCAACAACCACGTCGTCAAGACTTTCGGATCGGCGGTCCTTGCCCTCATTGGAACTGGGATCGATATGGCGGTTCCGCAAAGCTCGACACTGGCAACGCAAGACACGGCCTCTGACGCGGCTCGGCGGAACTTCGCCGAGACATTTGGCTGGGTTGCCGAGCGCACGATCGACAGAAAGTTCGACGTCCAGCCGACGCTGGAAATCCGACCCGGGTACAAGTTCAACGTTCTCGTCGACCAGGATGTTATCTTTCCCCCTGCGTACTAGGACGCGGACTCATTAGCTGAAGCGATCCATATCCTCGTTGCGGCGAGTTTGAGGCCGGCAAGGTAGTTGT
>NZ_JBFUPL010000029.1:0-17235 GCF_041355235.1 Rhizobium sp. RCC_161_2
GACAACTACCTTGCCGGCCTCAAACTCGCCGCAACGAGGATATGGATCGCTTCAGCTAATGAGTCCGCGTCCTAGCTGCCGAAGAAGATAAAAAGCTAAACCAGATTTTCCGAGACCGTAATGCTCTGATAAGGTTTCAAGAACGCTTGGAAACGATAGCTGATGCGCTAGGAAAAGATGCCATTGCATGGGAAGCTGAACGAGGAACTTATCAGTCAGTCGTAACTCTGCTCGGATCAATGCACCACCATAGCACTGTTTCCGTGGAGCTTAATCAACCGAACGTCCTGCCTCAACCAAACGTCCCGCCTCAACCAGCAAGACCTCCTATGCCCTCCCCCAAAATGCTAACCGCCACTGCCGCGAGTAGATCGGCGAGGCCTCCTTTTCCACTTCCAACCGCACCGTTCTCCGCTGTCGTCGGCGAGCCGGTGAAGCGTCCTATGCCGTTTCCAATTGTGCCGGTCGCCGACGCTGTAAAATCCGCTTCTGCGGAGGATGTCAAAGCTTTCGACCCAAGAGCATTCACAGGTCAGACAAATTTCGGTGTGGCGGGTCGAGTGATTCTGGATGCTCGGAGGGCCGCACTCGCCAGCGGGGATAAGGAAAGAGATCGCTACGAAGAGCGGCTTGAGGCCACCTTCGCTGCTTTCCTTGATGTGATCGGCGACCATCCCTTGAACTACTATCTGCCAATCCATCTCCAGGACTTCGCAACCGTTCTAGGAAGGGTCCCAACGAATCGGACGAAACATCCGATTTTTAAGGACCTTTCGTTGAACGCCATGGGAGAAAAAAATGACGCGCTGCCGGAAGGCGAACGCGTACGGCGATTGTCACAAACCACGGTTAAAGAGCATGTGACACAGATTAAGTTAATTTGGGAAAAGGCGACTGCGGGTGTCGCAAACGTACGCGACATCCGCTCGTTTAACGTCACGATGCCAGCGGCGGCTACGGTTGCGATAGAACGTGAGGGCTTGCCTGCCGCGTCACTCAACAAGTGGTTGGCCGACATGGTCAATCCGCGTGTGATGAGAAAGCCCCATAAAGCTTGGCTTCCCTTGGTAGGGTATCTCACTGGAATGCGGCTTTCAGAGATTGTCTATCTCCAATCTTCCGACATTGTTATGATCGAAGGAAATGAGGTAATTGATCTACGGTTACCACTTATCGTTGATGGGAAACCTGTCGACAGGCAACTCAAAACGAAGACTTCGGTGCGAGTTGTCGCAGTGCATCCTTTGCTACGGGAGTGTGGATTTTTAGATTTCGCGAAAAAACAGCGCGGACTTGGAGGATTCGTATTTCCGCATTATCACACCGCGCAAGACCCTGCTGACGCCGCCCAAAAACAAATGGGAAACTGGATGGTGGCTCTCGGGATACACGAGACACAACGTCAGGTGTTTCACTCACTGAGACACAATGCAAAGGCGTGGTTTCGTATCCATGTCGGTGACGGACTTGCAGATAAGCAGTGCGGTCATGCAGCGACTTCCGTCGGTGCAAGGTATGGCTTCAAGGCCCTTGAGCCAGAGGAAATCGAGAAAATAATGGCGATCCCCGCGCCACGAGGTGTCGACTTCACGCCGCTACTAAATTGGCGTCAGGCTCAATAGCGCATTAAGCGACCGCTGTTTCCGTTTCGCCGCCAACGCTGGTTGGCGGCACCACATATGTGTGCTCCAGCGGTCGAATGCTCTCAAGCCGTCTCTTTGAATTTCCCGTTTGAGTTCTGCCGCCGCGCCCGGCAGCCGCGACTTCCGGATTAACGTCTTTTGTATACTTCCATGCGGCTGAATATAGATTGCGGCATAGTACCAAAGCGTCACGCCTTGTGGGTCCTGCTGATGGACTTCAACAACCTCCACATTAACCTTCAGGCCCCTGATTTTTGTGATCGTCTTGCGCATAGAAATCTCCACTTTCCATTTGAATTTGTTGAATAATTTATAGCAGAAAAGGGGATTTCTGAGAATCTGCTCGGCAGAAATGATGTCGTTCGTAGGATAGTATCCGTATACGAAATTGGTGGGATTTTAGTGATTTTGGGAGGGAATCGTTTACCATGATATCGGGGACAGGCAGAGCGGGAGGGCAGTCAATGGAAATCGATGCGCAGTGGTGCGGGAACGCCAGTGACCCGGTGCGCGTCTATTTCCATTGACGGACCGGAGCGACCCAACCCTACCGCACCGGAGCAGGACAAGAAGGCGAAGGCCGTAATGCCCTGCTCCGGACTAGCCCTTCGGCAATGAGAAGCATCTTCCTGTACCTGCAAAAATCTATCTCGCCTGGAAACCGCCCCGATTCCTTGCGGACCCCGATTTCGTGCGCCATGTCTGTCGCGTGATCGATATGTAAGGAGTTACGATCTATGGATTCTGCCCAGCTTAACCAAAAAGAGTACGATGTTCTGAAGAAGATCATGTTTCTTCGGATGCGTGAATTTTGCGACATGCAGCACAAAACGCACGGCATGTTTGTGTTGGCCTATGGTGACGAGATGCATACCACCGAAGCGCTCTTCGAAAAGTTGTTCGGAAAGAAGGAAGCCGAACGTTGCAGGGACGAATGGCGCAACATCGTTAGGGTTGGTGCCGATGCTTGGCATGATGATCTTGCCGAGCGCGGCTTCGTCGGGATGGTGGACGCATGGTGAGGAAGCTTCGGACGGAAGAGACTATTTCCCGAGTTCTTTTGCTTAAACGTAACAAGAACAAATTGCTGGATGAATTTCACCGGTTAGGAGATCGCATCCATCGCCTGAACCAGCATCGTATCCGATACTGTGCTGCTGGCATCACGGTAATGGGCACCCCCGGGCCGATCCGCGATTTAGATCGTGAGTGGGACTTGTATGCCCGCATAGACGCAAAATCGCGACAACTGAGCGAAGAGCGTAAACGGGCTATTGCGGAAGTCCGCCTTATCGAAGCAGAGCTTGAGGAGCTGCCGCACGTACCCATCGAAGAAAACGAAGAATTCGATTGACCTAAACGTCGCCAGACTTGACCATTAAAAAACCGCCGTCAATGGGCTGCAACCCTCGGGCGGTTTTTTGGAGAATGTTCGACAATGATGAACAATCATTCTTACATTGTAAAGCCGCCATTGACGGTTGAGTGACCGGCGGACTGGGATATAACCCAGTCGAACCCATCCCATCCCCTTCGTTTTCAAAATCAAATGTTGACATTTTTTCCACGCACCTTGCTGCGAGCGTGGCGGATGTCGGGAATGGCATCAAAACCCATAACGCGGTTCTGAAAGGCAATTGCGGCTGGGCGATTGATCCGGTCCAATGGGCAGAGCGTGCCATTGCATCGAAGGTAATCGCCGCCCAGAACGACCGCATCGCCCAGGCGCTCCAAGACGCTGGCGAAGACGTCATCCTCAAAGGCGGTCTGACGCTCATATCCGCCGTCACCAATCTCACCGTTGAACAGCGCATTTATCGCGCTGTGCGCTTCTTACCGGTCGTCGCCGCCCGTGACCGCAGGCCTTTGGTAAACGGGTTGAAGCTTTTCATGACTGAGCATCGGAGCAGTAAATATTTCCGGTACGCGGTGATGACCTGCAACGAACTTGTTGCAGTGTTCGGAGACATCCGGGTTGCGATTCAACAATTGTCGCGGCGAATTTCCAAATGGTCGCACAAGGTCCATAAGAAATATGGAATAAAGGTACTTTATCGAGGCATCGAATTCACGAGAGCAACCGCTACTGAGCGGGATGCTGCCGCCGCAGAGCGTGGGCAGGCGTCTGAACTATCGAAGGCCTTCGGCGCGGAAACCGCGCTTTATCATGTCCATGCAAACGTGCTGTACTGGCCAACGCGGTTGGTGAAGCCAGACGAGTGGACGGCATTTCTCCATGACACGCACGATGCTATGGACGCGGAATGGAAAGATAACGGCACGGTCAAGAAGGTCGAGGAAATCGTTAAATACTGCTCGAAGCCTGCGGACACGCTGAAGGCGACGAATGATGAACTTGTCTGGCTGTATCAGCAGACGAAGCGGTTGAAGATTTGCCAGCCGCTCGGCGACTTCAAGCTCTGGCTGAAGCGCCTCGCTGATCGGCGCGAAAAAGTTGTCCGCGTACGTGTCGGTCACGGCAGCGGCGAGCTTATGCGCGTGAAAAAAGGCAAGCGTGGCGGCGCGTCTGACGATGACGACGGTGACAAGGCCAAGGATGTCGTGGAAGAGAGCGACCGCGACAAACCGGTCAATGAGACCCCTGTTCCGGTCCTTGCGAAACAAGAACGGGAAAGCAGCGATCCCCCTGCGAATATTGTTATCGGATTGAGCTTGCCGCAGTGGCGGCATACACCGTGGTCTGAGCCGATGATCATGGTGCAGAACTACGACGCGAATAAGTTGTCCGATGAGGACGGATACTACATTCGAGAGTGGCAGCGAGAGGCGCGGGAATGGTGGAATGATGCCGGTGCGCCGTTGCCAGAGGACGCGCTGGAAGTCGCTCGCGTGGCTTTGGAGGCCGTCCAGTCCGGCGCGGACATGAGTTCGGACGATATATGCGAGGCGGCGCAAGTCGCTCGCTATATCGTTCACACATGTAGCCCAACTGTCCCAGACATTGAATCCGAACTAGATTCGATTCCATACATCCAACCTCACGAAGCCGTTTTCGAAGAAAAGAAACCGCCTCGTCCACCCTCAATAGGGGAGATAAACGAGGGGCCGAACGCGATGGAACGGCTCAACATGATCGCCCATGAGGCCGATCAGCGACGGAGCATGGCTGAAAGACGTTTGCATGGGCTTCCGAAGCCGAAAGAGGCCGAGGCGCGGCAAACGTTCGAACAAGATTTCCCGACAGGAAAGAGCGTCGTTATGGCGCTGATGGCTGGAGCCGCCAGTGCGCCGCCGGTCGATCCGGATTTGGCCGCGCTGCTGTCGGACATCGACAAGCTTACACAGTTGCAGGCGGCGGCGTAGCCATCTGGGGACTGACCTCCCCGGTCACGAAGGGGGCTCCCAGCAAGGTCCGGTTGAAGACCTCCCTCCGAAGGAGCCGACAACAGTTTACTGTTGGTAGTCGGTCACTACTAATTTCGGATTCTTTCCATTCTCCTGTATCCGCCGATGGATTTCGGACTCATGCTCAAAGGATATTTTTCCTATTTTTGGAGCGGAGCTATGCGGGACGAT
This sequence comes from Rhizobium sp. RCC_161_2, assembly GCF_041355235.1. Taxonomy (NCBI): domain Bacteria; kingdom Pseudomonadati; phylum Pseudomonadota; class Alphaproteobacteria; order Hyphomicrobiales; family Rhizobiaceae; genus Rhizobium; species Rhizobium sp. RCC_161_2. The sequence goes on from NZ_JBFUPL010000029.1 coordinate 5,181, forward strand.
CAGACACAGCAACTTATAGATCGGATCATCGGACTCAACGAGCGGCACATTGCGGTCGCTCGATCTTTGTTGACGACTATGACCGCCGATGACCCCGAGGTTGCGCAAACTTGGCTCGACCTTGCGGCCGACGCGTCAACAGACGGCGATGACCCGCATGGATTGTTCATCCTGCCTGAGAGCGTGTTCCATGCTCTCCACTCGCATGTCAGGTACGGCTACGTGATCGAATGGCTTGCTGTCTGGTCTCGCGAGTCATTCGCCCTGAAGGGCCAGTTTGCCGCAAGGTTGCCGCGTGGATGGGATGACATGGATCGCGTCCTTACAGCCGAATATGATCGTCGTACGCGCTAATCGGAGGTCGCAACGATGGCTTACGGAGATAGCGTATCGGGCGTCAGCGCAGAGTTTAGAGAATTTCGATACAAGGAATCCATGCTCCGCGTTCGCAAGGCTGTGGATGTCATTCATGTATCCAAAAATCGAGTGCTGATTCTCTTCCCGCTCACCAAGACACCGGTTTTAAAATCACTGACAGCGAAACGCATTACGCTTGTCACGCCTGATGGCCGCGACTTGGTGAAGGAATGGCGGGAATGATGCATGGGCTACCAGTTTATCCATTTGGAATCCTTCGCTCGCAAGCCTGATGCAAAGGGACGCGGCACGGATTTCATTTTTTCGGAAGCGAACAGGAAGCCAGAGGCGTCGGTTCACGTCCGAAACCCCTTGCCGCCTGTCGTTGTCTTCGGCGTCGGCATTGAGGATGTGCAGCAGATGCACGATGCTGCTGCCGCCGCTGCGACCATAGCCGTCAAAGGTGGGCACGTTCGAAAAGTCGCCCGCGACAAGAAAACGCTACAGACGGTTGTCGCTTCGTATCCGACCACAATGGCTGAAATTCGTGACGATCCTGCGAAACGAAAACGGGCCGAAGAATGGGAAAAACGAACAATATCTTGGCTTCGTTCACAATATGGCGACGATTTAAAGTCGATCATCAGGCACGAAGACGAGGAATATTTTCACATTCACGCATATGTCGTCCCGGTCGATGAGCCGGGGATGTCGGCACTCAAGCATCATCCGGGCGTCACTGCAAAGCGTGCCATCATGGACAGCGGCAAGGACGACGAGGATAAGAAGGCACTCAGCAAACGAGCCGACGCCGCATACAAAGCTGCGATGAGGCAATGGCAAGATTCCTATCATGAAGCCGTCGCCATTCCATGCGGATTGACCCGCCTTGGACCCCAGCGCCGTCGCTTAACGCGGGAAGAGTGGAAGCGAGAACAGGTTCAAGCCAGCGCCCTGCAAACGACGCTTGAACGTGCGCGGCAGATGAAAGCGTCGGGTGATGTCTTCATCCTGAAAACAAAATCCGAGGCGGAGACGATCCGTGCCGCCGCCGATAGGGAGCGCGAGAAAGCAGCCAGGGCGGCGCAAGCTGCCCTAGCTGCGGAAAAGCAGGCGCGGAAGGCTCAGGAAGAGGCCAAGGAAACCGTCGCACAGGCCCAGCGGTATTCCAGTATAGGCGGGCGCTTGAGGGCCATTTGGGACGCCCTCGGCGAATCTGCGCTGGCGAAGAGAATCAGGCAAGAGTTCGCCGCTGAAATCGAACGCGTGCAGTCGTTCGCGAAGACAGTTCAGGCCCGGTTGAAGGATGAGGAAAAACGTCGCCGCGAAGCCGAGCGAAAAGCTCACGACGCTGCGCAGGACGCTGAACGCGCTCGTGATGCGGCCCTCCGAATGCAGCTTGAGCGTGACCGTGCGTGGTCGCTTCTGCCGCCAGGCAAGCAACAGGAACTGGCCGCATCGGCCCCAGCCATGCGGATGACGTTGCGCCCGAACGGCGAGAAAGATCGGAAATGACGTGTCGTTTGCAAGCCAGCGTGGCCCCATCTCTGTGTCACCTATCGAGACCTGTCATGATAAGAGCCGCTATCTTCCTTCTTGCCATCGCCTGCGCCGCACCTGTTTCCGCCGGTCAAATCGTATGGCGGGCCTCCACAGCGGGTGTGCTGGAAATAACCGCACCGCCGCCGCCGCTTGAGGTCGATCCGCCGCCTGTCGAGGTGGGGAACTTCGGCATATTTTACGGGACCACCAGAGTCCGCGCGAACACGTCGCTGATGATCCAGCCGCTTTCGCAGAGCGGCTTTCCGGGAGCCGGATATACCTATACCGCTGCCAGCATGCCGACAGGTGCGAAGCTGGAAGCATCCACCGGCATGATATCGGGGAAAATTTTGGCGGCGGCTACCTATGCCATCTCGATTACAGTGGCGAAAGACGGAAAGCAGGATGTGATCGCTGCCACAATCGTCGTCGAATGAGCGGGCGTCCCCTACGCAGCGAGTTCGAGCGTTGCGTTGTGATGCCGCCGGAATGCTGTCAGCGCCGCTTTCTTCGCCTTACCTAACGAAGCCTCATGCCCCATGGCGACAGTTCGCTCGGTATCGTTGCCATGGGCGTCAAAGGTCGTTTTGTCGAGGAAATAGACAAATCGCCCTATCCAGATTTCATTGATTAAAATCTGAAAAACGTACGGCTTTCCATGCACGTCAATAGTGCATTCGTCTTCCATATCCCAGTGGATTCGGTAATTCCGCCTAGCCTGATTACCTGTCTTCATCGCTCGCCTCACTCCAGTTGCTCGCCACCAAGTGACGAGACCAAAAGAGTCACAACGAACTGAAAATGTATATTCACATTTATATTTGTTTATATTAACTCCATCCGCAAACAAATCGCTTTGCAGTGAATTTTATTGCTATATCAACTTGACAAGGAAATACCTGCTTAAGTTTATCCCAAATATTAATCATTTAATATTCTCCCATTTCCTTACGGTCAACGGATTTTTTTGACATTTCCTTAGCCGATGCCGGGCGACTTCGGTCCGCTGTCAGGAGTCTCCTTAAGTTCCTTCGCACGTTCTTCAGCCTCCCGGCGCTGCTCTTCGCGCCACAAAGCTGCCATCCGTGGAAATGCTGCTATCGTCATGTCTGGCGTCCGTCCCCTGCAATAGCGAAGCTGCTTCCAGCCGTTCGGGAGCGCTGCGCATGCGTCGACCCATGGATGCGCATCGGACGCGACGATGAGCTTCAATGCGGAGATCGCGTCTTTGCGAAGGAAATCGTGCTTAAGGTGATCGAGAAGCGTCCAGATGTGCAACTGCTCATCAATGTACCGCTGCGGCGTGCCGGGAAGCGGCTTGAAGACAGGGAAAAGCCATGGCCTATGGACCTTGTTATGCGCAATTATATCGCTCCAAGTCAGGCCATCGTAAACTTCCTGACTCTCTTCTCCGTAGCGCGGTGAGTAGTCCGACATATATCTGCGGTCGTCTTCGCTACGGGGATCGTCACGCTTGTCGAGTTCGTCCTTTTTGCGCGATTTCCTTGGTCGCGGAGGCTGTCGTTTTTGCTGCCGTGCGTCTTCGTCGGCAAGAATGACAGGCGAAAATGTCGCCGTGGGGATCGATTCGAGTACCATCAGCCAAAGCATTATCAGCCATCGCAGCCGCCTTTTTCGGTCGCGGTCGGCCTGTTCGCGACGACGGTGAAGCTCTGCCAGATGCCGTTGCCAGCGTTCGGCAGCGCGACGGTGTTTGCGTTTTTTTTCTAATTCCACTTGCTGAGGCGGTTCGCGGTGCATGGTGCTCTCCAAATCCGCTAATAGGATTGGCGAAGTAGCAGCGAACAACAATAGGCCGATGGCAGTGCGTGACGATCAGTTTAGCGGTAGTTTCGAATAGCTGCCTGATCAACATCTGTGGCCGGAATAAGTCTAAAATGCCGCTCTTCGACGACCTTCACGGCGTCATCTTCAACGGTAAGTTCGAACATTGCTATCTTTTCCGAACCCATAAATTGAGCCGAAATTGCTCGGACACGCATGTCAGGATAACGCTGACTGCACCACGCCAAGTCTTGCTTAGTTTGGACGACCGATATCTGATCGGAGCCGCCTTTAGCTTGAACCGGAATTGTGTAGTGGCAGCCGTGTTTATCGATGCCAACGTAAAGTTCATCGATTTCGATTTGGCCAATGCCTTTGACCGTCGTTCGAAGGTGATTTTGGAGAGAGTAAGTGGTCAGGCCAAGGAAAATGTCGACTAGACGATTATAGCGGACGATTGCGAGAAGCGCCTGCTCATCGTCCAGTGCATACAGCCTGATCATTTCCGGCGTTCCGTCGGGAATCCCAATCGTGACCAAATCTTCACGCGGGATTATACGATTTAACGGGACAAGGACAAACCTGTACTTCGCCCGTCCCGCACCTTCAATGATCCATTCTTGGCCGGGGGGCTGTGTCTCAACGATAGAGGCCGGGAGCGACTTTCGATAGCGAAGAGCATAGATCACATCGCCGAGGTTTTTTGGTAAGGAAACCCCCATCTCGGCGGCGGTCTTCTCGATATCCCCTCGTTCAAATTCGAAGGAATTACCATCGAACTGAAAACGCTCAGCGAATATCTTCTCGATAATGTCCTGATAGACATTGCCGCGAGAAGGTTTAGCCATCGTTCATTGCCTCAAGCGCAGCCAGCCTAGCCGCTTCCGTTTCGTGTTGCTTACGCTTCTTGATATTCGAGTTTCGATCTCGCTTTGTCCTCGGGGCCGACACCCCAAGCAAGTTAGCCGCCTCCGTTACCGTCGTATAGAGCAACTCCTCGTTGCCCAGTTCAACTGCCCGTTCTGGTGATTGCGGCACGATCCCCATAGCTTTAATGAGTTGAGATGCGATTGCTCTGGCTAGCGGCGGCGGAACCGAATTGCCGATCTGCCGCGCCCCATGCCACTTCGTCGAGTGAAGCCTGAACCAGTCAGGGAACCCATGTAAGCGAGCCATTTCGCGCACGGTAACGCAACGGGGATGCGTGTAATGGATCGGACGGGGACTCGTGAATGCCCCACGCGCCCCGTCTGTACCAGCGCGGAGAGTGTTCGATACGCCGTTGGCATCGAGCTTGAAGAACCGCGAGATCGGTTCGTTCTGACCTCCCAGGGTGTCGGCGAATCTGCGGCGAGATATCTCCGTGTGATCGGTGCGCCAGGAAGAAGTTAGGATGCTAGGGTCCCAAATCCGGCGATATCCATAATGCCACGAATCGTTAGTCAAACCCCGTAATTCTGATGCATACCTGCTGGGTGAACCGTATTTCGCTCCGGCCACCCTATCGTCGTCAATAAGCATCTCAAATTCATCAGCGTTCGGGAGGTCGCCAATTGCGTCTTCAACCGTAGGTCCTGCAGGCAATTCACTGGAAGAGCTGCTGGCGGCCCGTGTGATTGCTACAGGATATTCTGGCAGCTTGAGACCACGCTTGCATCCAACCAGCATCAAGCGTTCTCGTTGCTGCGGAACCCCAAATTCAGAGGCGTTGAATACCTTCCAAGGTTGGCGAACGTCATATCCGGCTGCTTCAAACGCGTGGACGACTTCTTCGAGAAATTTCCGCTGACGGCCTACCGTTAGGCCCTTCACATTCTCAAAGACAAAATAGTTGGCATCGAGTTCTGAAACAATTCGCACGAAGTCGTATACAAGCCTGTTCCTTGGATCATCGAGCGATCTCTGTCCTATCATGGAAAAGCCTTGGCAGGGTGGCCCGCCGAAGACTACATCGACCTTCGTATCGGCATCCAGTCCCGCAGCTTCCCGAATTTCGGCAGCGCTCAAGCCCACAACGCTTTTAGGCAGCACTGCGCAGTCGGGGAAGTTAAACTTGTGTACGGCACAATGAACGGGATCGATTTCGACAGCAGCCACGACATCGAAGCCAGCCTGTTCAAAACCAAGGCTCAGTCCACCAGCGCCTGCAAAAAGATCGATTCCAACCGGTCTTGCCATGCTCACTCCGATGCGTCCTCACGGTTTGGACCGCAATTGGGCGGCCCGAGAAACGTAACTATATTACCCAAAACTTGCTCGACGCTTTTCATCTCGCATTGCCAAACGACAAGCGATTCCCAGCCAGCAATCCTTAACTCGTTTATGGTTCGTTCGTCTCTAGCTTTGTTGGCGTCGATCTTTGGTTTCCAATATTCATTTCGAGTTTTGGGCAAGCGACCCTTATTGCAGTCATGGCCATGCCAGAAACAGCCATGGACAAAAATCACCTTTTTCCGCGCCGAGAACACGATGTCAGGCCTGCCCGGCAGGCCCTTCTGGTGGATACGAAAACGATATCCGAGTCGGTGCAATGCCCGCCGGATTGCCATTTCCGGGCCGGTATCCTTTTGTCGGACGGATTGCATTATCCGGCGACGTTGTTCTGGCGTTCGGGTATCCGCCAAACCTCTTCCTATCTGCGCTATATGCCGGTTACTGGCGGTTGTAGTTCGTAGGCAACCGTTCTTGTTATAGGCAGCGGCAAATTATGCCACGCCTTAGATTTGAACGCCGCAACCCCGTCAGCAACCGGAATTCCGGCCATTTCGAAGATCGCCACAACACGGCTTTGTCCTAGCCGATGTGTAGCTGCGGCTACTGGAACAATATAATCTATGTCGTTCAGGCCGACCTGCGTATTTGCACGCTCGGCCATTAGTGCGACCTGGGCCTGTATCTGGTGGAGCAATATAGGTTCGTCACGCTTAGCTTCAAACGTTACCAGCGCTTTTTGCGTTACTGAACCGGCGCGGAATGTCATGAGAAACAATGCATCGATCTCAGGCACTCCTTTCAGACTGTTTTGAAGATGAAAGAAATCTATAACGTCGATCTCCGAGAATAACGCGAAGTGGGTCTGTAGAACCCGCTGATGAACACAAACCTGTATCAGCCATGGCTCGTCCCCTCGGCCGAGTGCCCGCGCCGCTGAAGGAAGGGAGATTGCTTCAACCCGATGCACAGCTACGTCGTCAGGAATCTTGAAGTCGTCGGGAAAAGGTTCTTCTTGTTCCAGCGCATATGGGACGAAATCGAATACGCGACCCTCGCTATAGGACTGCCGTGCAGTAAATCCCTCTGATGCGATCTCGGGGGGCCACTGAGAGTTCCGGTTCGGGCTTCTAAGGAAATCCTTCAAAAAGTTTGCGGGGTTCGCCACAGCGAGTGCGATGCCTTCTTCCTGTCGAAGTTGAACAATCGCGTCCTGTAGCTCGTCATTGGTAACCGTGACCGGCGTAAAAACCTTTGTTTCCCAATTATATCGCCGATCAAAAAGAAATCGGAAAACAATCGGCTTCTCACTGCCACGCGCCATCTCGTTTCAACCCCTTGATTCGCCTGACGAGATGTTGGAATCCATTCGGAAGCACTGAAAGATGTCGATTGACTAGAGAGGGGTTTTTCCAACTTTAACTTGTTTTAGCCAAATTTCCTCAGCGGCAAATATGTTGACATTCCCTATTGGAAGCGTACACAAAAAGAAGCTCGAAAACATACCCAAAAGCTGTGTAAGGCGTTGTTTTCGTTTTAGTCATGACCTTATTGGCATGTGTACGGTCCCTCCCTCCGGGCCCACCATTTTTCTGAATTCATAAGACCGGACCAATCGCAGGATTCAGCGAGCGATTCCGTTTGATTTCCGGCGTCGTGGGCTTAGATAAATCAGGAGATGGCCCGATAGGAAAGACATCGATGGCGGATAGTTCCGGACTTAATTCTTTAGACCTGTCGCTTGATCGCGAGTTCTTCGATCTGCTTGTTGGAAGTTATGCTCGCATTGTCGGTGCGCCCCTCGTCGATCAAGGCCGCGGGCCGGAATGGCTCTATCACGATGCTCCGTTTGTGGTCGTCGCGCATAACACGGATCCTGATCCGCGGTTCGTCTATGCGAATAGAGCCGGCCAGGCTTGCTTTGAATATCCGTGGGATGAATTCGTGACCTTGCCGTCGCGCCTGTCCGCGGAGCTTCCCAATCGGGCTGAGCGTCAGCAATTGTTGGATGCCGTTACGCGCAACGGCTTTATTGCCGATTATCGTGGGCTGCGGATCGCAAAATCGGGTCGGCGTTTCTGGATCGAGGATGGCATCGTCTGGCAGCTCATCGACCGGGATGGGCATCGGCGAGGGCAAGCAGCGACATTTTCGAGATGGAGAGATGCCTGAGTCGGAGTGAATGTCACGCCACAGGCTCCAATACCTCCTCCCGTTTGATCTTGTGAAACATGTCGTTATCCGTCTCCATGGACTGTTCGTATTCATAGGCGAACAGTTCGGCAGCGTGACGGCCGGGGAGCGTTTGGTCATTTTCGATCACGGTGGCGATGCGTCGGAACAGCTCGGCCTCGAAGGTGCTTGCCTTTGCAACCGGACTTGGTCGCGCTAACCGGGCTCCACCATCCAATCGAATCGCCGAGACATAGAATTCACCATCGTAACCGTCACCGGCCGATGTCAATTCGGCACGGCCATAGAGGAGCAGGCCTGATTCCCACCGATCGCAGAGATTGATGGTGAGTTCATCGAATGAGTATTCGCAGGAGAAGGCATCGTTGGGTGTCATCATGCTGCCATCCGTGTTGCCGATGCGGATGATTGGGCGGTCAGGCGATCGATCTCTGCCATGAGCGTTGTTCGATCCTTTGCAATCGACATTCCGAATGGTCGGGCGTCGATGCGCAGCAATTCCAGTCGCAGGCTCGCTAGTCGCTCGGCACGATGCTGATCTTCGGTCTTGGCTGCGTCGGCTGCTTGCTGCTGCGCCCAGATCCAGGCTGTTGCCAAGGCGCGGGCGAACCATTTGCGCCGGCCGGCTGCCGTCGACGGTCGGTGTAGCCGCGTATCGCGGCGATAGAGCGTCCAGGCGATGATCATGACGTCTGACTTCGCTGGCATGAAATACGCACCCTCCTTTGCGTGCCCATTGGGACACGACATTCATATTCGCTCGATCTCCGATCCGGTTTCGCGGACTTCATGCAAGATTTTGAAATTTGCATGGGCTCATTCCGGCTCGGGCGATTGGCTCGCGAAAGGAAGATGTCATGCGACACAATTAATGTCAACATTTTATATGTTGTATGGCAATCGACTTGACATAAATTATGTTTATTTGATCTGCGCGCCGAATACCTGTCATATCTGGTTTCGACAAGGTCGTGGTAACGGATGACTGAAGGCGGCGGCCCTTATTTCCGCGCGATATGCCCGCAGATGCGCCCGATGATCGTCAGCCGCTCCAACTCCACCGTAAAGGTTTCCAGCGCCGGGTTGTCGGAGATGATCTTGACCTGGCTGGGTTGGGTGAAGGGGACGCGCTGAAGGCGTTTGATCTGTGGTTCGGAATAGCCGTCGCTGATGGCATAGACCGTGTCTGTCACCATCAGGTTCTGCGAGAGGTCGACGATGACGCGGTCGCCGGGCATGTAGGTGGGCTGCATGGAATCGCCGATCACTTCCATGATGATGGTGTGGTTCGGCGACGCTTTTGCTTCGTTGCGCAGGTAACCTGCGGGAATTACCCATTCCGCGATGATTTTATGGCCGGCGACATTGCCTGCTCCGACGGGAAGATTGATGACCTCGCCGACAATACCGCTGCCGGCGCCGAGCTTGACATCAACCTCCGGCGTGGCGCCCTCGATCTTCGATTGCCAGTGCTCCCGGCTATAGCTGACATTCTCACCGTCCTCGGCAAATCCTTCGTTGTATTGTTCATCGGGGTCGAAGGAGGTGACCATGCGTGGCCCTGGCCGCTCTACCTTGCGTGGGCCTTCGCCAGTCAGAAGATAGCCGGCTGTGGTGCCGAATTTCTTGGCGTAGCGATCGGCGATTTCGGGGCCGAATTCGTTCTGGCCGTTTTCGTGCGCGCGGTAGGTGGACAAGCTGACACCTAGCGCCTCCGCCGCTTTCGTCGCCGAGGAGTAATTTGCGGCTTCGCGCGCCGCCTTCAGTCGTTCGCCCATGGATTTCTGCATGACCAGACACTCGCAAAATAATTAACATAAATCATGTTGACATCGACATTAATAACAACATAATTTGTGTCCATCAAGATGCCTGCGGAGAAAATCGCCGCAAGGCTGACGTGCCGGGGCGGGTGCCGCCCCGCAATAGTGGTTTTAGGAGCGGTCGCATGGTCTCGATCAGGAAAGGCAGAAGGCTGGGTTCCAGCCCATTCTATTTCGACTTCTTCTGGGGTTGCCCCTGCTGTCGGCGGGCCTTGTCGATCGCCGAGGTAATCGAGCGGCACTGCGAAGCCTGCGAGGAGCGTGTCGAGCCGGTGGAGATGTCCGATCGCGGTTTGGCGGGGTGCCAACAGGAAGCGGAGGAGCTCGCATGAGTGAGCTCGTTCAAGGTTTCCTGGCGTGCATCGGAGCTGCTCTGTTTTTTGGGTGCTTGCTTACGGCCGTGGCGTCGATCATTTCGTCGCCGAAATATGCAAGCGACGGTGACGACGTCGGCGGTGCGCCGGAGGGTGATCAGGTTCATTTCCGGACCGCCAAGGATGGGGCTCAACGCGGAGCGAAGCTGTGACGGAATCATTGCCATAGCGCGGCCACTGCTGCCAAGTGGCTGAATTGCTTAAAAAAGTCAATCCAAATAACTGGCCGGGGGCGGCCAGAGGAGGTTTCTATGAATGAATTTCAGATCGGAACGGAAGCGGTCGCCGGCGGTCATCTCGGCTGGATCCGTAAGGTTCACCGGGCCACCAACGAGGTCCTGAAGGACAACCGCGGCGAAGCGATCGTCTTTCTGACCGAGGATGCAGCCAAGGCGGCCGCCGGCGAAGCGATCGTTGCCTACCTCAATACGCCGATGCTGCGGGATGGGGCGAGGGTGGAGAAAATGGCGAAGGCGGAAGCCCTGTTCAAGCCGAGACACCCCTCTGCAGGAGCCGACAACGGTAAGCATGCATGATCGAACCGATGCCGCCGACTGATTTGAATTTTCCTTGTTGAAGGGAGGGAATGCGCCCATGACCAAAGGCAGGCTCGACACTCTTCTTGACGGCCTCGGCATCAAGCTGGTTCCGGTCCATCGCCGTCGCGCTCCGGCGCAGAGCCATGCGCGTGGCACCATGCAGGAAATCCGGGGGCAACATGGCGACGGCCATCTCGTCTTTGTCCTGCGCTGCATTCGCCAGACCGGCAACAATCGCGATGAACTCTGGTCGGACACGATCGGCGCGGTCTCCGATATCCTTGTGCAGCGTAAGGATTGGGCATTGCAGCGGCCCGGCGATCTGCTGTCCGCCTTTGACGATATTGCGCTGGCGGCCTTGCGCGCAGATGCCGTGGCGCGGCGGCCTTGGCCGGTGCGCGCGACGCTTCGGATTTTGATCTATCGGGAACTGGAGAGACGACTTGATGTACCAGAACGCCTTGCAGTTTAACGATCTTTCGCAACATGCGGCGGAGGTCGCCGATCTGAGCCTGATCGTCCGCGCTCGTTTCGTCGAGGCCGCCGATACGATGGTTCACCTCGACGTGCGGGGCGTGCGCCCGGATCGGATGCGGACGCTTTGGCCGGATGTTCTTCCCGAACCGGGAGATCACGCGGATATCCACGTTCGCTATCGCCCGAGCGCGGCCGCCATCAGTCGTGCGGAAGAAGTGCTGCAGGGCTGGCTGTTGACCCATGTCCGGGACGAGGAGCGCCGTATCCTGCTTTCCCGATGGTCGGTTTGCCTTGCTGCGCCATATGTCGTCGGCTCCTTCCGCGATTTCTGCGCAAAGACCGGACGGGTGAGGCGAACGGCGGAGCGGTGGATTCAGGCGGAGTTTCAGACTGTGGCAAGGGCCTTGCTCGCGGTTTCGCCGGCGTTGCAGGAACCCGATTGGTCACGCATCGCGCCGATGATGCCGAATTCGGCGGGAAGCCTCGAGCGGGTGAAAGAGCCCGCCGCAAAGCATAAGACATACTGGTTGCCGGACGACGCAAAGCCTGTGTTCGATGCGGCCAGCCCGGAGCTGGCGGCACTGGCGAAGCGCTTGGAGCGAGAAAACAGACGGCGAGCGAAGATGAAAGCCTAACTCGCAAGAATGGCCCTGGTTCGAACCCAGGGCTTTTTTTGTTAGGCCGTGTCCCCATAACGGGGTTCATGTTGGTGCTGGTGTGTGATTCAATCTCCAGAAAAGGAGATTGCCATGCG